>AP018697.1:0-317130 GCA_004001285.1 Arthrobacter sp. MN05-02 | reverse complement strand
GCATCTGCCAGTGGCCCGCATAGCGCTCCCACTCGATGCGGCTACCGTCCAGCCGGGTGGCGAACCAGCCGCCGTCCGTCCCGGTGCCGGTCCCGGTGTCCGTCCCGCCATCCCTGCCGCTGCCCGCAGGGGCAGCGGCCTGGCTCTCCGCCTCGGCGTAGGAGACGCCGGAGGTGTAGACCGGCCCCGGCTCATAGCTCCGCGTCGAGGACAGGCACTTGTAGCAGAGCACCGTCATATCGGGACGGCGGCGCTTGAGTTCCTCCGCGGCGGCGGTCTCCCAGGGCTGCAGGATCGCCACGCGGTAGTGCTCCGCGGCGAACTCGAGCTGCCCCGGCAGCAGCGGGTCTCCGTACCGGATCCACGCCCCGACCCCGGTCATGAGTCGATCCGGCTGACGTCCTCGAACTGGGCCGTGTCCAGGCCGCGGAGGTCGGTGATGTCACCGACGGTCCGGTATATCTCGTTGTAGGAGGACATGATCTCGTGCATCTGGAAGAACTCCTGCACGCGTGTCCGGGCATTGGCGGCGTACTCCGCGTAGAGTTCCCGATTCCCGATCACGGCGCGGATGTTCTCCGCCATCTGCTGGACGTCCCCGGCGACCACGAGCTCCCCGCAGGAGCCGACCGTACGGCCGTCCGTGGTGAACAGCTCGTCCCCGATCAGCTGCCTCATGCCGCCGACGTCGGTTCCGACGGTGGGGATGCCGGCTGCCATGGCTTCGAGGACCACGATGGGCTGGCCCTCGTTGTAGCTCGGCAGCACCAGGAGGTCGAACTGGTCGAGCATGTCCCGGACGTTGACCGTGCCGTGGATGGTCACGTGGTCGTGCAGTCCCAGGCTGTCGATCTTGGCCAGGCACGCCTCGTAGTACTCGGGCACGTGCTCGGTGGGGCCGAGGACCTCGAGGTGGAGGTTCGGGAAGCCGTGGCGGCGCAGGATGTCCATGCTCGACAGGAGATCGAGCAGTCCCTTGATCGGCACCACGCGGGCGATGTAGACGAGGCTCCACGTGTGGTCGTCACCATGCTGCTCCAGGTGTTCCTGCGCGGCGAGCCGTGCGCGGTACTTGTCGTCGAACTCCTCGATGACCATGGCGTTGGGCACGACGACCGCCTTGTCGATGTCGGTGCCGAGGCGCGCGGCCTCGGTGATCGCCGTCGGGTACAGATAGGTGATCAGGGCGGCGCTCGGGTAGCAGAAGTGGCCCATCTCGGTCCACCACGCCATCCAGGCGCGCTGCTCCGGCGTGACGTCGAACGTCCGGTAGTCCTCCGAGGTGATGGACAGCGCCATGTTGCGGTCCAGCAGGGTGTTCACGGTGTCGCGCACGTAGAGGTTGTGCTCGGTCAGCAGGAACGAGGTGTCGTGGTCCCGCGCGGCGGCGGCACCGAGCAGCGAGGCGTAGCCCGTGGTGTGTGCGTGGTAGACGCGCGCCCTCGGCATCGTGTCCCCGAGGACGGCGTACGCGAGCGAGAGGAAGTTGCGCAGCGTCCAGAAGGAGTCCGCGAGGGACAGGTCGAGCTGGGGCATGCGGACGGAGAGGGCCTCCATGAACTCCCGCGTTCCCAGCAGGGCCCAGAGCGGGTAGGTGCGGGTGCGCGCGTTGAAACCCTCGTCGATGAGTTCCCAGAGCGGCTCCACCTCGCGCCGCTCGGACAGTGCGTAGAGCGCATCGAAGAGGCGGTCGGCGAGGGCCGCGCGCTCGGCGGGTGTCATGCCGAGGTCCTTCGCGGACACCGCCATGAAATCGTGCCGGTGCTCCTGCATGCTCAGGTAGACGGGGCGCACCCAGACCACGTTGTCGGGCATGCCGTAGAGGTCCTCATGGGGGGCTTCGGAGTCCCAGGTGATGTGGATGATCCCATAGGTCAGGTCGGGGTTGTGCGTGACGATGTCGTGGACCACGGCCGAGACGCCACCCTTGAGGTAGGGGTAGGTGGACTCCATGACGATCGCCACGTCCACGTCCTCGTAGTAGCCCTGCGCTGCAGCCTGCGCCGGGGGGATCACGGCCGGGGACTGCTCGAGTGCTGCGCGACGGGCCTTCGGGGTCTTGAACACGTACATCGTTCTTCCTTCGTGGGCTGAAAGCGGGTGGAGGGAGGCGTGGCGGGGACGGTTACCAGGACGTGGCGTGGCGCCAGAACAGCGTGTACTCGGGCTGGGCCCAGTGCCGCTTGTACAGCACCCAGGCGACGGCGACGAGCGCGAGATCCGCCACCACGAGCGCCCCGTATGCGAGGGCCGCGCCTGTGGCGTCCTGCGTCGCCCCGACCAGCAGGAAGGCTGCCACGCAGAGTGCCAGGTGGATACCGCCAAGGACCTGCGGAAGGACCTTCTCCCCGATGTAGTCCAGTTCGTAGCTGAGGAGCGTCAGGATCATGAAGGCCCAGGATGCGACTCCCACGGAGACGGTCAGGAGGACGTTCACCGGCTGGATGCCCTCGAGGAGCAGCGAGATGACGAGCGTGAGCACCATGCCGACGGCGCCTGTGCTCAGGATGGCGCGGTCCACCGTCCGGCTCAGCCGCTTGGGACCTCAGGGCGAGGACGGTGAGTGGCTCCTCGGCGATGGTCCGGTGCAGGGTCGCGACGGCCTCGTCCACACGCGGAGCGAGGTTCACGAAGTAGTAGTTGTAGGCGATGACGGCGGGCAGCATCGCGAGGAAGACGATCACCACCTGGAAATCCCCGCCGGTGACGAGGAACAGGACGAACTTGTCGGCCCACAGGACGGCACCGAGGAGGAGTCCGCGGACGAGGTCCGTCGAGAAGTCGCGGGCACCGAGGCGCTGGGTGAGGCTGATGGACGCGAGTCCCCGTCCCATGGCGGCGATCTGCGTGAGCGCTCCGAGCAGCGGTGGCAGCCACCAGACGGTGGGCGCCGCGAAGAGTGCCGCGGCGTAGGCGAGCCAGGCGATGGCCCAGAGTCCGCGCCGGTCACCGACGTTGGCGAGGACGAGGGACTGGACGAAGAGGAGGTGGAGGGCGCAGAGGGCCGCGTAGGTGGCCAGGGCCGAGAAGGACCAGCGGGTCGCGAGCCAGAGCGGGACGGCGAAGACCACCACGAGCGGCACGGCCTGGACGAACATCGCCGGCCAGGTGGTGCAGAAGCGGCGGGTGATGGCGGCCATGTCGCGTTCCGCCATCAGGTCGCCGATCGCGCGGTAGGCGGGAAGGCAGGCGGCCTGCGCCAGCCACGGGGACGGTGATGGAGGAGGCCAGCACCACGAGGGTGAGCTGCACGCCGCCGACCTCGACCGCTGCCATCGCCGGGCTGACGAGCGGGTACACCAGGTTCAGGAGGATGACCGGCGCCAGGTACAGCAGGAGGCCGGCGCCCGGCCGTGCGCCGCCGTCGGACGCCACCCGGTCGCTGCCGGAACCGGCGGCGCCGGGCCGCGCGAGCAGGAGCAGGGTGACCATGACCAGCAGGACGCCGGCGGCCAGCAGGGCGTAGGACCAGCCCGCGGGGAGGATGGTGTCGGCCATCGGCACGAGGGCCGTCAGGAGGAGCGCGACGATGATGACCATCGTGCGGCGTCGGGCAAAGGAGTCCTGAAGGAGGGACTGCAGAGAGGTCATGGTTTCCCCTGGGCCGCTCGCCGCGCAGGACGGGATGACGGCCTCGTGTGAGACGTGAGTGAGACAGGTGTGAGAGGGATGCTGGGGCGCCTGCGTGGAGCAGTCCCGGTTGTACGCCCATCCGGACGGGATGGATGCGTCGTCGCCGGCATCACCAGCGAGCACCGTTGTCAAGCTATCGGCCGGACGGCGACCGCTTCACGAGTACCACCCACGTGACTGCCTACCTAGCCCGCGGCCGTTCGGGCGCCCGGCTACGTGGGAAGGGGGTCGGGATACTCGCACATCGGGACGGAGAACTACCTGCTCGCCCGTCAGGACGCGGGGGCTGCGAAGGAACAGCCCTACCGGAAGGTGACTTATTTCACTTCCGCACCGGATCGGGCTCGTTCTGCTCGGCATGGCGCCCATGTGCGATCCGGTACGACTCGGCGATCAGCTCCGACAGTTGGCGGGGATCGAGGGGATCCAGGCGGACGAGGACGAGCTCCTCGTACCGTTCGTGATGCGGATGGAGGAAGAAGATCTCCGGCGCGGTGGCGAGCAGCGCCGGGCGTTCGTCCGTCTTCACCGTCAGCACCGTGTCCTCCCACATGCGGGCGAAGAGGGCGCGGGCGAACCATGCCGGACGGTTCCAGCTCAGCCTCTCGGAGGTCCCGGGCAGGGCGAGGCACACGGACCGTACATCGTCTTCGCCGACCATGGACCCACCTTGGCACCGCCTGCCCGTCCGGTCCAGCGTCTCGGCGGCATCAGCCCCGGAAGAGGGCCTCGAGCAGGTCGACGGCGATTCCGAGGGCGTCCTCGTCGATGTCGAACCGGCGGTGGTGGTGCGGGGCGGGGTTGGACGCGCCGACGAAGATGTAGGTGCCGAGTCCGCCGGTCTCCTGCACCTCCCGGATGAGCAGGTGGGCGTCGTCGCTGCCACCTCCGGAGGCGCCGCTGGGCGTGTAGGCGGTGATGGCGGGAACGCTCCTGGCCGCACGCCCGACGTCGTCGAGCAGCGCGTCGTCCGGCAGCGACACCGCGGCCCTGCCGTAGGCCTTCGTGGTCGCGGTGACGCCGTACATCCCGGCCGCGCCCTGCACGGCGGCTTCGGCGCGGCGGTCGAGGTCGTCGAGGACACTGTTCGACGTCGAGCGCGTCTCGTAGGTGATCGTCGCGAGGGCGGGGATGATGTTGGCGCTCCCGTCCGCATGGAAGGTGCCGACGTTGACGCGCGTATCGGCCTCCGCAAAGCGTGGAAGGGCGAGGATCGCGAGGGTGGCCTGCGCCGCGGCGGCGAGCGCGTGCCGCCCCCTCTCGGGAGAGGCTGCCGCGTGTGCGGCCTCACCCTCGAACGTGGCCCTCCACTTGGTGGTCGCCATCGCGTCCGTGATGCCACCGACCACCGTCCCCGTGGGCAGGTCTCCGCCGAGGTGGACGGCGAGCATGCGGTCCACCCCGCGGGTAGCGCCGGCATCGATCATGGGCTGGGCGCCGCGGACGCCCTCCTCGGCGGGTTGGAAGAGGATCCGGACCCGTCCGGGGAAGTTCCCGTCGCGCAGGCGGTCGGCGAGCGCGATCCCGATGGCGGCATGGCCGTCGTGACCGCACGCGTGCATGAAGGGGGTCGTGGAGCGGTAGCTGCCGGCGACGGGCGCGTGGTCGGCGGCCGTCTCCTCGTCCACCGGCAGGGCATCGATGTCCACCCGCAGACCCCAGGTGGGGCCGTCACGGTTCCCCTCGAGCTCCGCGATGATGGCTGTGCCGTGTTCCTGGAAGTACGCGACGTCGGCGGCCGGGGCTCCGGCAGCGACCGCGCGCCGTCCCCATTCGTCCTTCTCGGTCGGGGTGGGCGGCACGGCGATGCGCCCGACGTCGATCGCCCCGGACCCCGTGGTGGCCGGCACGCCCCTCGCGGCGAGCTCCGCCAGGATCACGGACGCCGTCCGGTACTCGAGGAAGCCGGGCTCGGCGTGGGCGTGGAACCGGCGGCGGAGCGCCGTGATCTTCTCGGGCTGCATGGTCCGACCCTACGCACTGTCCGCGGCATCGACGACCCGGTGCGCATCGGGCGGCGCACCACCGCGAGCCCGGTGGGCGACGGCCCGACGGTCACTGCGGCATCACGACGCGCACACGGTTCGGACACGATCGACCGTCCCCGGCCACGGTTCGGTTGCGCCCCTGTTCCGGCACGGGAGCGGGGCTCACGATAGAGCGATCCACCCACCTACGAAGGAGTAATCATGGGTCGTCCAGCAACTCCGGCACTACTGTCCACAGGGGCGCTGTGCCTCGCCGTCGTCCTCTCCTCCTGCGGCACTCCCGAGGCCGGCTCCGACGCCGTCGCCCCGGACACCCAGGAGGCGCAGCCGGCGTCCGCCACCGGGTCCGCCGATCCCGCACCGTCCTCCTCCCCCTCCGTCGAACCGACCGCCGAGCCGTCCGAGCCCGCCCTCGACGGGGACTGGACCACGTACACGACGACGGACGGGAGCCTGTCCTTCGACCATCCGTCGGACTGGACGGTCGCCGCCGTCCCGGAAGCACCGCCCGAGGGCGTGGCGGTCGTCGTCGGGGACGCCGACGGGCGGCAGCTCGCGACCCTGCAGACGAACCTCGTCACCGGTGCTGTCTGCCCGGCGGAACTGCCCTACGCGCTGCTCGATGCGGAGGTGCTCCCTGCCCTCGACGCGGGCTCGGGGGCGCCGCGGTTCGTGTTCGAGGGACGCACCAATCCCGGCGTGCCGGACCCGGTGGCCGCCTCCGTACTGGCTTACGGCATCACAGCAGCTCCGGAGCCGACCGGTCCGACGGCGTGCCCGATCTCGCACTTCTTCACGTGGCCGCCGTCGGGAGCAGCGTTCGGCGGGGTTTACGATCCCTTCGAGATCTACCCGGGGAAGCCCCAGCACGTCGACACCCCGCACGCCTACATGGAGACGGAGGAGTACCAGGACATCCGGGCCATGATCACGTCGCTGCGCCCTGCCGGGTGACCGGGCCACTGCGGGCGACGACCACGGAACGCCGCACGCCGGGGTCGGGCAGGAGGAACGCGGAGATGGCCGCCGCGATCTTCCCGCCGCCCTGGACCGAGGGCTCGATCGGGTTGGCGTAGTCGCCGTCGTCGTCGCACACCAGCCGGAGGTCGACGACGGACACCCCCCGGGCGAAGGCCGACCTCGTGATGCAGTCGTTGAAGAACGCCAGGGCCGTGCGGATCACCGCGTGGCCGGGTTCGGAGGACGGCGTGTCGTAGATCGTGCACACGGCCAGGGGCAGGCCCACCGATACGACGGCGTCGATCATCGCCTCGTAGTCCCGTGCGAAGTCCTCCTGCGCCCCGGCGAAGGCGAGCAGCGCCTCCGCGACGCCGCGCACGGGCCGCTGCAGCAGGTGCTGGTAGCCGAGGGCGTCGTTCCCACCCACGCTGACCACCAGATGGGTGGCGTCCGGCGGTAGCGAGCGCAGCTGGCGCCGGACGCCGGAGGTGACGTCGCCGTCGACCGCCAGCAGCGTGGCCTCCCAACCCTCCGGCAGGACGGCACGCACCTGCTCGACGACGTCGGGACCACCATCGACGTACCGTCCGTTGTCGAAGATCGAATCCCCGAGCAGCACCACGTGTGCCATGCGGCCTCCTGATAGATCGGTTCCTTCATGGTCGCCCTCGGGCCGCGGTGCCACCACCGCGCGTGCCGGTGGCACCGGAGGGCAAGATGGAGTAGGGCATCTTCAGCAGGAAGGCAGGGCAGACATGGGGCCGACGGTCGTCGTCACCGGACCGCAGGATCTCCTGCCGCTCCTGCCGCGCCGGCAGGACGGCGGGCGTGTGCTGCTGGGGATCACCGGCCCGCCCGGAGCGGGTAAATCGACGGTCGCGACAGCTCTCGCGGCCCTCGATCCGGCACGCTCGGCGCAAGTGCCCATGGACGGGTTCCACCTCGCCGATCGGGAACTGTCGCGGCTCGGGCTGCTGGACCGGAAAGGTGCTCCGGAGACCTTCGACGCCCACGGCTATGCGGCGCTGCTGGCGAGGCTGCGCGCCCGCCCGGATCACGCGGTCTACGCTCCGGCCTTCGAACGCGACCTCGAGCAGCCTCTGGCCAACGCGCTGCCGGTCGCGCCCTCCGCGTCCCTCGTGATCACGGAGGGCAACTACCTGCTGCTCGACGAGCCCGGCTGGCGCGACGCACGGAACCTCCTGGACGCCGTCTGGTTCGTCGACGTCGACCCGCACCTCCGCCGCCGACGGCTCGTCGAACGCCACGTCCGGTTCGGCAAGCCGCCCCGTGCCGCCGAGGAGTGGGTGCGGCACGTGGACGAGCCGAACGCGGCCCTCGTCGACGCCTCCGGACCACGTGCAGACCGGGTCCTCGACTGCTCGGGCTGGCGGCTTCCCTAGTCCGCCCCTAGTCCGCCAGGAACCAGTCGCGCGCCGGGTTCTCCACGTCCGGAGGGGTGCGGCGCACGCCGTGCTGCGCCACCCAGTCGACCCCGTTGGCGAGCACCCGCTGGATCTGCGGATGGTGGTAGACCGGGTACTCCTGGTCGCCGGGACTGAAGTAGAAGATCCGGCCCTTGCCCCGCGAGAACGTGACGCCCGAGCGGAACACCTCACCGCCCTCGAAGGAACTGATGAAGATCAGGTCGTCGGGTTCGGGGATGTCGAAGAGCTCCCCGTACATCTCCTGCTCCGGGATGACGATGGGGCTCTCGACGCCGGCCGCGATGGGGTGCGAGGGCTTGACCGTCCACACCAGCTCGCGTTCACCGTCGTTGCGCCACTTGAGCGAGCAGGTGGTGCCGAGCAGACGCGTGAGGATCTTCGAGAAGTGGCCCGAATGCAGCACCACCAGTCCCATGCCGCCCAGCACATGGCGGTGCACCCGGTCGACGACGTCGTCGGACACGTCGCCGTGGGCGATGTGCCCCCACCACAGCAGTACGTCGGTGCCCGCGAGGCGCTCCTCGGTGAGGCCGTGGTCGGGATCGGCGAGGGTCGCCGTCGTGATGTCCGAACCCGGGAAGTGGCGGGCGAGGGAGTCGGCGATCGCTCCATGGATGCCCCGGGGATACATCTCGCCGATGGTCGCGGGTTCGTTCCGGGCCTCGTGGACACCCTCGTTCCAGACGACGATGGTCGGTCTGCCATCGAAGGTCACGTCGGGCGCCGTGCCGTTCGCCGTGTCGTTCGCCATGTCGTTCGCCATCAGAGCTGGACCTCACGGTGCTGGGCTGCGGAGAGGTAGCAGGCGTCGATGACACGGGCGCGCCTGAGCGCCAGGGAGCCGTCGTGCCGGCCCCACTCGGACTCGCCCGCACGGATCGCGGCGAGGAAGTCGTGGATCACGCCCTGGTGGCCCAGCGACGGTCCCACCTCGGGCACGTAGTCGCCGCGCTCGGAATAGACGTGGAGGGACTCGACGGCGTCCTCCGGTCCGCCCACCCGGCTCAGCTCAGCGCCTCCGTCGGTCCCGTAGAGCCGGAAGTCCAGGAGGTCGTCAGCGTGGCGGTAGGCCGCCCAGCCGGCCTCGACGAGAAGCGTCGCACCGCCGTCGAGCCGGAGGAAGGCCGAGGCGAAATCCTCCACCTCGAAGGCCGAACCCGATCCCTGCGCGCCGTAGGTCCCGCCGCCCCGGCCCTGCGGTCCGAGCTCGGAGTAGGTCGACGCCGAGACGGAGAGGACCGCCGGTTCGCCCAGCAGGTGCAGTGCATAGTCGAGCACATGGACGCCGATGTCCGCGAGCGGCCCCCCACCCGCCATCTCCCGGTTGGTGAACCAGCTGCCGAGCGAGGGGATGCCGGAGCGGCGGAGCCACGAGGCCTTGGCGTAGTAGGGCCGGCCGAGCTCGCCGTCGTCGATGATGCGCTTGAGCGCCGTGATGTCGCCGCGGCGGCGGTGGTTGAAGGCGATGTCGAGCACGCGCCCGGCCTTCCGCGCGGCGTCGACCATCAGCTGGCCCTCGTCGCCGTTGCGGGCGATCGGCTTCTCGCTCAGGACGTGGAGTCCGCGGTCCAGGGCGGCGACGGTGATCGGCGCGTGGAGGAACGTGGGTACGGCGACGCTGACGGCGTCGAGCCCGTCCAGGGCGAGCAGGTCCTCCCAGCGGGCGACGGCGTGCGGGATCGCGTACTCGTCCGCCAGTTCGGCGAGGAGATCCGGCTCCATGCCGGCCAGGCCGAGGATCTCGACGTCCTCGCTGTTCGCGTAGGCCCGAAGATGCTGGCGTCCGGCCCAGCCGATGCCCACCACGCCGACCCTGAGGCGGGGGCGGCCGCTCGTCGTGGGCGCGTGGCCCGCCTTCTCATGGCTCGCGTGCTCGTCCAAGGATGCGGTCCTTCGCTGTCGGGTCCGGCGGCTGCGGTGTGAGCCCCTCCAGCAGTCCTACCGCCTCGCCGAGGCTCCTGTCCACGTGCTTCCCGATCCGGTCGCGCAGGAGCACTCGGCCTGCCGCCGGGTCGCCGGTGCCGGGAAGTCTTTCGGCGTCCGCCCCGTTACCGCCTGTAGACGCACCGGAAAGGTGCACGAACAGGAGGACACATGACCATCGTCATCACCGGAGCCACCGGGCACCTGGGCCGCCGAGTCGTGGAGCAGCTGCTGGCACGCGGGGTGGACCCGTCCACCGTCGTCGCGGGCGGCCGTAACGAGGCCGCCTTGGCCGAGCTCGCCGCGCACGGCGTCCGCACGGCGCGCGTGGACTACGCCGACCCGTCGACGCTCGACGCCGCCTTCGTGGGAGCCGAGAAGATCCTCCTCATCTCCGGCAACGAGGTGGGCCGGCGCTCGGTGCAGCACAAGGCCGTGATCGACGCCGCCCGCAGGGTGGATGCCGAACTGGTCTACACGAGCGCACCGAAGGCCTCGACGTCGGACCTCGTCCTGGCACCCGAGCACAAGGCCACCGAGGGGCTGCTCGAGGGCTCGGGGCTGTCCTACACCGAGCTGCGCAACAACTGGTACACCGAGAACTACGACGACACGATCCGCCAAGCCGCCTCGACCGGGACCATCCTCACGAGCGCCGGCAGCGGCAGGGTCGCCAGCGCGACGCGCGGGGACTACGCGGAGGCGGCCGCCGTCGTGCTGCTGTCCGGCGAGTACACCGGTGAGATCCTCGAACTCGGCGGTGACGAGCCGTGGAACATCGACGAACTCGCCGCCACCGTCTCGGAGCTCACCGGCAGTCCCGTCACGGTGAACCAGGTGTCCACCGACGAGCACGTCGCCGCCCTCACGGGCATGGGGCTCGACGAGGGCACGGCAGGGTTCGCCGCGGCACTCGACGCCAACATCGCCGCCGGGCTGCTCGCCGAGAGCGACGGCACCCTGTCGCGCATCATCGGCCGCCCGACCACGCCGTTGAAGCACTACGTCGGGAAGCTGCTGGGCACGTAGTGCGCCGGCCGCCGTCGTCCGACGGCGGCCAGGTCGTGCAGGCGCGGCCTCGTGCACGCGTTTCGGGAGCGGAGTGCGTGTCGCGGGGCGACACGCCGCCGGACCGAATCATCGCGGTCCGAATGCCGTGCACGACGCCGCACTGTACCGTCTCGCCATCCCCACCGCCGAGCAGGAAGGAAGGCTCCGTGCCCGACCAGGACCTCTCCGTGGGACAACTGGCTGCGCGCAGCGGCATGAGCGTCTCCGCCCTGCACTTCTACGAGCGCCAGGGCCTCATCCACAGCCGCCGGACCTCGGGCAACCAGCGCCGGTACGACCGCTCCGTCCTCCGCCGGGTCGCCGTCATCGCGGCAGCCCACCGTGCCGGGATCCCGCTCTCCACAGTGGCGACGGCGTTCGCGGAACTGCCCCGAAACGGGGTGCCGGACCAGGCGGACTGGCAGCGGCTGTCCGCCGCGTGGCAGCAGGAAATCGACAAGCGAATCGCCCAGCTCGAGCACCTCCGGGACAGGCTCGGCGGCTGCATCGGCTGCGGTTGCCTCTCGCTCGCGACGTGCGGATTCGTCAATCCGGACGACGCGGCCGGCTCCAACGGCATCCGCTCCACGCTCCTCGACCCCTGAACCTCGGATTTGACCTGAACCTTTGTTGAGGTTCTAGCGTGAAAGGCATGACAGCCCCCACCGGTCACGCCGCGCCCACCGCCGAGCTCTTCAAGGACGCGTTCCGGGCACACCCCGCGGGCATCGCCGTTCTCACGGCGCGGGGCCCCGAGGGCCCGGTCGGCCTGACGGCATCCTCGGTATCGTCGGTCTCGGCGGAACCGCCCGTGCTCGCCTTCTCGGTCTCGACGGCGTCGTCGTCGGCCGCTGCACTGGTGCAGGCGGACACCCTCGTGGTGCATCTGCTCGGCGCCGACCAACTCGGCATCGCGCGCCTCTTCGCCACCCGGGGCGCCGACCGCTTCGGCGGAGCCGTGGACTGGCATCCCCTCCCCTCGGGCGAGCCGCTCCTGACCGACGCGCCGTGGGCCCTGCGCTGCCGCATCCTGCACCGGCTACCGGTCGGTGGCTCCCCTGATCCTGGCCGCCGAGGTCCTGTCCATCGAGCAGGGCACGGACGACGACGTCGCACCGCTCGTCTACCACAACCGGTCCTATCATCGCCTGGACGACCGGTCGCTGCTGGGCTGAATCGACGCCGGGTCCGAGCGGGCACGTGCGGTCGGTTCAGGGCACCAGCACCAGCCGGATCGGGTTCCCCTCCTTCCGCTCGAGGCGCGCGACGGCGGCTGCGGCATCGCGCAGCGGAAGGGTGTCGCTGATGGAACGCGCGAAGTCGAGGCGCCCGAGCTCGGTGAGCGCCACGAGCTGCGGTACGTGGTGGGCCTCCGACCCGTAGTGGCCGCGGACCTGCTTGCGCGTGTAGGAGAAGGCAGTGCTGTCGGAGACGGTGATCGGGTTGCCGCTCAGTCCCACCAGGACGAGCCGGCCCTGCAGTCCCAGGCTCGCGAGGGCCTGGGCGCGCACGGCGTCCACGCCCGCGAAGTCGAAGGCGACGTCGAGACCGCGCCCGGCGGTCGCGGCGCCCATGGCGGCAGCGAAGTCATCGGCACGCGGGTCGAGCGCCACATCGGCTCCGAAGGCGAGCGCCCGCTCGCGGGCCTCGGGCAGCGGGTCGACGGCGATGATCGGGGCGGCGCCCACCATGCGCAGCAACTGCACGCCGTGGGCACCGAGCCCGCCGACACCCCACACCCCCACAGCCTCCGCGGCACGGACCTTTCCGGTGGAGACGATCGAGGCCCAGGGCGTCGAGACGGCGTCGGGGATGATCGAGGCCTGCTCGTAGGGGAAGTCCGCGCTTAACGGCACCAGCACTCCCGCGGGCACCACCACGTATTCGGCCCAGCCGCCGTCGTAGTCCACTCCCATGGTGAGGGTGACGCCCTTGTACTCGTACCCCGCCTGCAGTACCACGCGGTCACCCTCGGCCCAGCCCTCGACTCCGGCCCCCGGCAGGTCGACGCTGCCGGATACCTCGTGTCCCAGGGTCACCTCGTCGCCCTGCAGGTGCAGCGGTTTGAGCAGTCCCTCGATGAGGTGGACGTCGGACAGACACACGCCGGCCGCCTGCACCCGGACCCGGACGAATCCCGGCCCGGGGACGGGTACCGGCACCTCCCTGACCTCGAAGGTCCCGGTGCTGACATTGAGCCTTCCGGCGAGCATGGTCTCGTTCATGGGTCCTCCGTGACAGGTGTTGGGGCGCCTTCATGCTAGCCAGCGTGCTGGAAGGGCCCCGTGGCGGAGGTACGTCTTGACCCGCGCCCGTGTGCCATGTCTCCCCTTCCACCATCAGTTGCTTAGGTGACCTAAGCGTAGAATGGAGTGTGTTGTCGAGGAAAGGACGCAGACCGTGCGCGGAGCCCTGCAGAGGCTCGGATCCTTCACCGCCGTGGGAACGGTGGCCTTCCTCGTCGACATCTCGGTGTTCAACATCCTCTCCCTCGGGTTCGGCGCCGGACCCATCACCTCGAAGGTCGTCTCGGTGACGCTGGCCACCGGCGTCTCGTGGCTCGGAAGCCACTACGTGACCTTCCGCGCGTTCGCGGGACGGCCGAAGCGCGAGGAGGCATTCCTCTTCGGCCTCACCAACCTCGCCGGGCTCGGCATCGCCGCCGCCTGCCTCGTCGTCTCCCACTACCTCCTCGGACTGACGAGCCCCCTGGCGAACAACATCTCGGCCAACGTCGTCGGGGTCCTCCTCGGCAACGTCTTCCGCTACGTGTCCTACCGGTTCTTCGTCTTCCGCCCCGCGCTGCCGCCCGCGACCGCGATGCCCTGCGCCGCGGGTTCCTGAAAGCGCCCGGCAAGCCCTGGCAAGGAATGAACAGTATGCCGACCGGAATGGGCACGACTCCCGCCCCGGCGTAGGCTAGGGAACGATAGTCAGTAGGCTTCGGAAGGCCGCCCGCCCTTCCTGCCGTCGTTCCCTCACCTCCTGAAAGACTCCGCCATCCGCGCCCCCACCGCACTCACAGCCCTGGCCCTCGGCGGCGGACTCCTGCTCGCCGCGGCCGGACCGGCTCCCGCGCAGTCCGCGATGCCGATGACCCTTCCTGCGGCGCAGGTGGAGCCGGGGGGCCCGGTGGTCCCGGCTACTCCGGTTCCGGAGGAGGCCATCGCACCGCCGACGGCCGTACCCGGACCGCCCGTGGCGACGGACCCGGCTCCACCGCCGAGCGATCCGGGCACACCTCCCGGAACGGAACCCACCGGGCAGCCCGCGCCGACGGTCGATCCTCCAGCCGCAGAACCCGCGCCCTCCGAGTCCCCCGTCGTCACGCCCGAACCGGAGCGGACGGTGGCGAGCACCGCGCCCGAGCCCGGTGCACCCCCTGCTTCGCCGTCCCCGCGCGCGTCGGCGTCGGGCAGCAGTACGGTACCGCCGGAATCGCCCACGGAGCCGGCGCCCGTTCCGGTCGATGTCACCGGCGATGACGCTGCCGGGTTCGGCGGGATGGAGGCGCCCGCGCTGTCGCCGTCACCGATCGTTCCGTTCACCGGCCCGGTCGCGACAGGGCCGGACGACGACTCCTCGGCCCGGCCGCCGACCGAGGACGCGGTCGCCGAAGCCGAGGCCCGGACCGGGGACGGACTTTCTGCACGCTACGTGGCAGCAGGCATCCTGAGCCTCGTGGCGGTCGCCCTGGCCCTGGGGATCGCCGTCGTCTCGCAACCGCGCCGGAAGCGGCACACCCACTAGGAACACACAGAAGGAGCCGGGAGTATCTCCCGGCTCCTTCTGTGTGTGGCTCTCGGGGCTAGCGGACCTGGAGGGTCAGCATGCCCGTCGAGTTGGACTGGACGACCTCGATCTTCGTCCCGGTGCCGGCGACGACGACGGAGCCCTGCGGGTTCGCGGCGTCGTAGTAGGCGTTGGGGTCGGTGTCGTCGAAGACGGCGACGCCCGGCTGCGAGGGCGCCGTGAGCGTGGTCATGCCCGCTGCGGTCTCCCGGTGCAGGTTCAGCGGATCCGTCGCCTGCTTGCCGAAGGTGGCGTCGAAGCTCTGGATACGGTTGCGCACGACGGTGCCGTCGGACCAGGTCAGCGCCTTGGGGTGGGCGTCGACCGGCAGGGCCAGGCCGGCGCCCGGGTGCTGGCGCGTGTTGTTGTTGGTCTGCGCGGTGTTCCAGTAGGTGACGCTCAGTCCGTCCTGGTAGGCGTAGTGCTCCACGGTGTCCGGCGCGGAGACGCCCCAGCCGAAGTTGTACGGACCGGTGGCGAGCGTCGCGTCGTAGCCCCCGTACACGCGGTTCTCGGCGATGTAGAAGCGGTTCTTGCCGGCCGCGTCCTTGGGCAGGTTCACGACGACGGCCTGCGGGGCCTTGGTGGCATGGAACGAGGGGCCGATCTTGTGGGTGGACTTCACGCCCGCCGTGGCGACGTCGTAGTCCAGCCAGCCGAGCTGCAGCTTCTCCCACGCACCCATGTGGTTCGGGGTGGTGCCGATGGAGCCGTCCCCGTGGCCGAGCCAGGAACCGGAGCTCATGAGCGTCCAGAAACCGGTGCCGTTCTCGCCACCGCTCGTGTCGTAGAGGTCGGGCAGCCCGAGGTCGTGGCCGTACTCATGGGCGAAGACGCCGAGGCCGCCGTTCTCGGGCTCCGTGGTGTAGTCGCGGATCCAGACGTCGGAATCGCCGATCTTGATGCCGCCGAAGGGGTTGGCGGCCGGACCGCTGGTGCCGCGGCCTGCCTGGCCGACGGCCCAACGGTGGGACCAGATGGCCGACGATGCCGCTCCGGCCTCCTCGCCCTCTCCGGCGTGGATCGCCTGGAAGTGGTCGATGTAGCCGTCGGGCTCGTTGAAGTCGCCGTCCTTGTCGAAGTCGTAGCGGTCCCACTGGTCGAAGGTCGCGAGGTAGGCGTCGATCTCCGCAGCCGTCTTCCCGGACGCGATCTGCGAGTCGTACCAGGCATTCGCGGTGTCCTGGACGAAGCGGGTCATGTCCGCCTGGCTCTCGGTCTCGCCGTAGCTCGCCGAGTTGTAGGGCACGGTCACCCAGTCGCTGACGTCGCCGTCGACCGTGTACCGGCCGCTGGACATCTCCTCGTAGACGCCCTTCAGCGACTCGCCCTCCTCGCTGAAGAACATGTCGAGGTAGTGCTCGCGGTCGAAGGTGTCGGACCAGTAGGTGGAGTTGTCCACCGCCCGGTTCGGCTCCTTGATGGCGTTGTGCGTCGGGCCTGCCGTCGAGGTCGGGAAGCGCGGGTCGATCTTGTCGCCGAAATCGACGAGGAAGGAGAGGATCTGGTCGCTGTCCTGCAGGCCGTACTGCGCCCACTGGCCGGGAGCGACCTTGACGGCCTTCGACCCGCCGCGGTTCTCTACCTTGGCGTCTCCGGAGAGGACCTTCGCCAGGCCCTGCTGGTTCAGGTTCCGGCGCTCCTCGGCCGCAGGATCGGAACGGTCGTCGAGCTTCGCCGCCGCGCCGTCGGCACCGGGCGAGGAGGTGGAGGACGACGTCGCGGTCGGGACGTCCGCCGCGGTGCCGGTGGTGGCCTGTGCGCTCACGGGAGCGAGCACGACGGCGCTTGTCACGGCGAGCGCCATCGCGCACCGCAGCCCCCGGGTACGAGGTGTGAGATTCAAGGGTTCTCCTTAGTGAAATATCCCAGCTGATGCAGAGCAGCCCCGGGTCAGGTGCCCGGGGTGACGAACATGTTGCCTAGGTCACACGTTCTGGCAGGGACGCTAGCACTGTCCACAGACACTCGGGAGATTGGTTGCGTTCCATGAACCATCTTTCCGGTGGCCTCTGGCGCACCGTGTCGTGGCGGCCTATAGTGCGCTGCCGGCTCGGCACCGCGGGCGCACGCCACGAACGAAGCTCGGGCACCCGCGGCGGCTCCGCCCTCAGACGAATTCCGCGAGGATCCCCGCCGCTTCGCCGAAAACCTCGGAGCGGGTCGTCGCGTGCACGGAGAATCGGACGCGGTCCGAACCGTGCACTGTCGCCGAGATGTCGGCGGCGGTCAGCGCCGCCTGCGCTTCGGCCGCCCGCCCCGGAAGGCCCGCGACCACGATCCCCGCCCGGTCCTCCCGCTCCCGGGGCGAGAGGACCGGCACCCCTGCGGCGTCGAGCCGGTCGATCAAGGCGCCCGCGTGCGTCGCGATGATGCCCTCGATGGCCGGCACGCCCACCCGCTCGATCAGTTCGAGGGCCTCCGCGAACGCCCCGGTCGCATACGGCGACAGGTTCGAGATGGAGAAGCGCCCCGGCCCCGGCAGCGGCGCGTGCTCCTCGCCGTCGTACCGGCGCGCGTCGGCGACCCCCGTCCAGCCCGTGAGCAGGGGTTCGATGCGCTCGAGTCCCTGCGGAGACATCGCGATCCCGGCCACGCCCCAGCCGGCCCGCACCCACTTCTGCGCACCGGCGATCAGCACGTCGGCCAGCGTCCACGCGAGGTCGGCGACGCCGAAGGCCTGGATGCCGTCGACCACGAGGAGGCGATCCGGCCCGATCACGTCGCGGATACCGGCGAGATCGGCGCGGTAGCCGGTGCGGAAGTCGACGGCACTGACGCTCACGGCGACGGTGTCGTCCGTCAGGTGGCGGGCGACGACGTCGGGGGTCATCCGGGTGCCGGGCTCCCCCATCAGCTCGACGCGCGCCCGGCCCGCCGCCCCGGTGCGCAGCCAGGGATAGATGTTGGACGGGAACTCACCGGCACCGACGAGCACTGTGCCGGCCGCCAGGCCGAAGGCCGCCTGGAACAGGCCGAGTGAGGTGCTGCCGGTCAGCCCCACCTGTTCGAGCGGAAATCCGCTGAGCCGCGAGAAGGCTTCCCGCGCACGGATCTCCTCGCCCTCGAGCGTGGCACCCGCTCCGGTCTCCGCCGCGCCGGCCGTCTGCAGAAGGTGCGCCACGTGGTCGCGGACCGCGGTCGACGGCGGGCCGAAGCTCGCGAAATTCAGGTACCCGGGGGCCTCCGAGAAGGACGCCTGGTAGGACGCGAAGGCGGCTGCGTCGTCCTGCGTGGAACTGCTCATGGTCTTCCTCCGGCGTCGGCTGGTGCGAGCGGACGGCAGCCGCTCCTGGCGGAAAGCTATCAAATGGTGGCTACGCGAGCCCGGGCGTGCTGCGGCGCCGTCGTGGCGGGATCCGGTACGGCCTAGGCCGCTGCGAGCTCCGCCAGCAGCTCGTCCGACACCGCCTGCGCCTCGAGGTCGAACGCGCCGCCGGCGACGACGAGCAGCTCGGCGGCACCCGTCCGCGCCTGCAGGTCGGTGAGCTGCCGCGACACCTCGCCAGGTGTCCCGTACACGGCCGTCGCGAGCGAGTCGGCGACGTACCCCTCTTCCCGCACGGAGAGCGGCTCGTCGCCGACGGCCTCGAGCGGCGGGAAGTAGCCCCGGGTCCGCGAGACGGCGAGCGCACGGGCCTCGGGCAGGAGCAGCTGCCGCGCCTGCGCCGTCGTGGCCGCCACCGCGACGTTGACGGACACCGTCACGTGGGGTTCCTCCCACCACGGCGACGGGCGGAAGGCGGTGCGGTACCGCTCGAGCGCCGGGTCGCCGTTCCGGAACAGGGCGGGCCCGCCGAGCACGACGGCGAGTCCGGCCCGAGCCGCGACGTCCAGGCCCTGGCCGGTGGCCAGGACGAACACGGGCGTGCGCCCGCCGTCCTGCGGGCGCGC
Source organism: Arthrobacter sp. MN05-02 (assembly GCA_004001285.1). Classification (NCBI taxonomy): domain Bacteria; kingdom Bacillati; phylum Actinomycetota; class Actinomycetes; order Micrococcales; family Micrococcaceae; genus Arthrobacter; species Arthrobacter sp. MN05-02. The sequence goes on along the minus strand of AP018697.1, from coordinate 298,442 downwards.
AGTGACCGGCGCCGTGCCACCGAGGAAGGCGAGCAACTCGGCGATGTCCTGCTCGAACCGGTCCGCGTCCTCCCTGCCTGCCCGGAGCGCCGTCCGCACGGCCTGGGTGAAGCCGAGCGACCGGCCGATGCCGAGGTCGAAGCGGCCGCCGGACAATGCGTTCAGCGTGGCAGCCTGTTCGGCGACGACCAGGGGTGGGTGGTTCGGGAGCATGATCCCCTCCCGTGCCGATGCGGATCACCGTCGTGCGGGACGCGACGGCCGCTGCCAGCACCGCGGGCACCGACCCGGCGATGCCGGGAACGCCGTGGTGTTCCGCCACCCAGAACCCACGGTAGCCGAGCCGTTCGGCCCGCCGCGCGCGCTCGACGACCCGCTCGAGGGTCTCCGTCTCAGGATCTCCGAGCCGGGATTGGGCGCGGTCGAGGACGGACAGGCCGTCGAAAGGAAAGGACATACTTCCTGGAACCCATGACGGTCCGGCGTCATTCCGATAGTGTTGCCGGACAGACGCCGGCAACGGCGCCTGGGCTTGCCGGACAACGGGGTGCGGCAGGCTCGGATCAGCAGCGGGGTCAGCAGCATGAAGATCGTCACCAGGATCCGCCGTCGGGTGCTCGGCTCACCCGCGCCCACCACGCACCAACTGCAGTCGGCGCAGCTCGACGATCTCGCGGCGCGCATCGCCGATTCCTATGCGCGGCGGATCGAGATCACGGACCGCATCGCCGGAGGCCGTGCGCTTCCGGGCGACGAGGCCCGCCTGCGTATCCAACGGGACATCACGGCGAGCTACCAGAAGCGCCTCGAGAAGATCGAACTGCCCACCGGCACGGGCGACGACGCCGAAGCCTGGTTGCGGTCGGCCGGCGCACCACGCGGCACGCGGGCGCGGCAGGACCGCCCGCACTAGCGCTTCCCGCGGCAGTTCCAGGAATGACGGTGGCACGCGTCAGGATGGGATTCCGCCGACCGCTCCCCGCGGCCCGGCGTGGTCTCACCGAAAGGACTCCCCGCCATGATGGGCGCCCACCACGCTGCCTGCGGCGCCGCCGCCTGGGTTGCCGCCACCACCCGGATCGACGTGCATCCGGCCCTCCTGCTGTCGGCGCTGCCCGAGACGGTCACCCTCGGGTTCGGCCTGCTCGACGTCAGCCCGGTCGGGGTCGTCACCGGCGCGCTGGTCACCGCGGGCGCGGCACTGCTGCCCGACGCCGACCACCACAGTGCCACGATCGCCCATTCCCTGCCGCCGCTGTCCAACCTGTTCTGCGCCGGTGTCGGAGCGATCTCCGGCGGACATCGCCGCGGCACCCACTCCCTGCTCGGCGTGGCCGCGTTCGTCGCCGTCGCGTTCGTCGCCGGACTCTGGACGGTCGAGACCACCGACTTCGGCACCATCTATCCAGGGGCAGGCCTGCTCACGGTCCTGCTCGTGTCCTTCGCGGCGAAGGCCCTGAAGATCATCCCCGACAGCATGCGTCGCTCGCCATGGGCCGTCGGGCTGACCGCGGGTGCGTTCGTCACCGCGTTCGCTCCCGAGGAGCAGTTCTGGTTCCCGCTCGCGGTCGGCATCGGCGTCGTCGTCCATATCCTCGGCGACATGCTGACCACGGGCGGCTGCAATCCGGTGTACCCGTTCCGCATCCGGCGGCCGCGGAGCCTCGCGGGGCTGCCGGTGCTCGCGCAGGTGTGGCGGCCGAACGGCAACATCGCCGTACCGCTCCTCGGCAATGCGGGATCGGTCCGGGAGTGGTGCCTGCTGGTGCCCGTCTCGCTCTACGCCGTGGGCGGCATCGGGTGGGCCATCACCCGGCTCGACGACGGCGGCGCGGTGGTCGCGCGCCTCTCAGGAGGCTGACCTGCGGGCGGTACGAAAAAAGCCGGAAACACGGCCACGCTACTGTCGAAGACAGCCACCGACAGCTGGAAGAGGTTTCATGCACCGCGACGGTTTGTTCTTCGATCCCCTGCAGGCCGAGGCCGATGCGCCGTCCCTGCCCGAGCCCGAGCCGGCACGGCCCTCCCAGCCGAGCGCCGAGGAACTGCAGGTCCAGCGTCAGCGGGAGCTCGCCCGCGTGCAGGACGACCTCAAGAGGATGGCTCGGGGCTCCTCGCGGCGCTGATGGCCGGTGCGACGACGGCGGGCCGAATGGCCGCCGTCGTCCGGTGCTGGAGCGCTAGCAGCCGTCGGGACCGCATGCCGGGCCGTCGGCCGACGGCGTCAGGGACACCAGCGGGTGCGACTCCTGCCACGCCTGGTCGAGGGCCTGGCGGAACAGTTCGGTGGGCTGGGCGCCGGAGATCCCGTACTTGCGGTCGACGACGAAGAACGGCACGCCCTGCACACCGAGGGTGCGGGCCTCCTCGATGTCCCGGCGTACGTCGTCGGCGAAGCGGTCACCGGCGACGGTGTCGCGGATCTCGGCCTCGTCGAGGCCGATACCCGTGCCGAGGGTGACGAGGACATCGACGTCGGACGTGTCCAGTCCCTTCTCGAAGTGGGCGGACAGGACGGCTTCCTTGGCGGCGTCGCCCCGGCCCCGGGATTTAGCGAGGTGCAGGAAGCGGTGCGCGGTGAAGCTGTTGCCCACCACGATGCGGTCGAAGTCGAAGTCGAGGCCCTCGCCCGAGGCCTGCTGCGCCAGGTGCTGCCACATCTGCGTGACCTGCTCGGGGGCGATGCCCTTGCGCTCGGCGAAGTACTGCTGCTCCGTGCCCTCGTAGTGGTCGGGCAGGCCCGGGTCGAGCTGATAGCTCTTCCAGGTCACCTCGACGCTGTCCCTGTGCGGGAAGCCCGCCAGGGCCTTCTCGAAACGGCGCTTGCCCACGTAGCACCACGGGCACTTCACATCGGACCAGATCTCTATGTGCATGTCCGGTAGAACGGCGGCGGGCTCGGGCGCTATTCCCTGGGCAAGCGCCCGAGCCCGGCTACTACCTCCGGTTCAGCAGGTTGCGGAGGATACCACCCACCTTGCCCGACGGCATCGGGGTGCCCCGCCGCCCGGCGTTCATCCCGCCGCCCCGCGTCCGCCCGGTGGTGGGTGTGGTGCCGGTGCCCGACCTGCCCAGGTAGCGGCCCGCTGCGTTCTTGACCATGTTGCTGATGCCCATGCCGATCTCCTTCGATTCCGCCTCTGCACCCGAAACATCAGGTGGCTTACGAGTTTACGGCGAACGCCTGATCACGGCCAGACAGCGGCAGGAAACCTGCTTCGGGCGCCTGCAGGTGGGTAATCGGCGTCGAGGACCGCGCGCGGACTGTGGGAGTGGCGGACACCGACGATGACGGCTCCCGCGCCCCGTGCGAGCGCCGGATAGGTGTCACTGTCCTGCAGCACCACGCAGGGCGGAACGCACAGGTCGCGGAGGAGGGTCTCCTTGTCACGCTCCCAGATCCACTGCCCGGTATGCCCGGGCCGTGCACAAGAGCGTTCTGCGCCGGCTTCGGGGCGTGACAGACCCCGAGGAGCCGGGCGTACGGTGGAGGAATGAGCGTGCCTACAGATTCCAGGGTTTCCTTCGACGGTCGCTTCGCGCGGGAACTGCCCGAGATGGCAGTGGCCTGGCAAGCGGAGGAGGCCCCCGAGCCGCAGCTGCTCGCCCTGAACGAAGCGCTCGCGGCGGAACTCGGCTTCGACCCGGGGTTCCTCCGCACCCCCGAGGGCCTGGCCCTGCTGCTCGGCACCGCGGTGCCGGAGGGCGCGACGCCCGTGGCCCAGGCCTACTCCGGGCACCAGTTCGGCAGCTTCAACCCGCGCCTCGGCGATGGGCGGGCGCTGTTGCTGGGCGAGCTCACCGACACCGAGGGCCGCCTCCGCGACCTCCACCTCAAGGGGTTCGGGCGCACCCCGTTCGCCCGCGGCGGTGACGGCCTCGCGGCCGTCGGCCCCATGCTGCGCGAGTACATCGTCAGCGAGGCGATGCAGGCGCTCGGCATCCCGACGACCCGATCGCTCGCCGTCGTCGCCACCGGGCGGGCTGTGCGCCGCGAGACCATGCTGCCCGGCGCCGTCCTGGCGCGCGTCGCGAGCAGCCACCTCCGCGTGGGCAGCTTCCAGTACGCGGCGGCGACCGGCAACCAGGACCTCCTGCAGCGCCTCGCCGACCACGCCATCAGCCGGCACTACCCGGAGGCTGCGTCCGCCGAACGCCCGTACCTAACCCTGTTCGAGTCGGTCGTGGCCGTGCAGGCGTCACTCGTGGCGCAGTGGATGCTCGCCGGCTTCATCCACGGCGTGATGAACACGGACAACATGACCATCTCGGGCGAGACCATCGACTACGGGCCCTGCGCGTTCATGGACGTCTTCGACTACTCCACGGTCTACAGCTCCATCGACCACGGTGGCCGATACGCCTATGCCAACCAGCCGATCGTCGCCGAGTGGAACCTCGCCCGGCTCGCCGAGGCGCTGGTGCCGCTGCTCGACGATGACCAGGAGCAGGCGGTGGAGCTCGCCGTCGGAGCGCTCGAGACCTTCCGCCCCCGCTACAGCGGCGCTTGGCTCGCCGGCATGAGGACCAAGCTGGGACTGCCCGACGACGTCGCGGATGAGGTCGCTTCTCCGCTGGCCAACGACGTGCTGACCCTCCTGCAGGACAACCACGTGGACTACACGTCCTTCTTCCGGGGGCTCGGGTACGTGGTCCGCGGTGACGCCCGGCCGGCACGGGACAAGGTGCTCGACGTCGCCGCCTTCGACGCCTGGGCCGCGCGCTGGCTCGCGCTCGGCCCCGACGCGGACGTGATGGATCACGCGAACCCCGTGTACATCCCGCGGAACCACCTGGTCGAGGAGGCCCTCGAGGCCGCGACCGCCGGCGACCTCGAGCCGCTCGATCGGCTCGTCGACGTCGTCCGCGCACCCTTCGACGAGCGTCCCGGACTGGAGCGCTACGCCGCCGGGGCGCCGGGAGACTTCGGGCGATACACGACGTACTGCGGCACCTGAGGCGGCACCCGCACCCGCAGAGGGGACACCATGCCCGAAACCACCACCCGTGGCACCCCGGCCGACAAGGGACTTCTGAGGTTCCTCGCCGCGTCCCCGCCCGCCGCGACGACACGACCGTGCAGAAGCGCTACCCGAACCTCCGCCTCCAGGTGTTCCTCGGCATCTTCGCTTTCATGTACTCGGTAGGCCCTGACGAGCGGAAGCTGCGGGCGCGCCAGCTGGCGGACCACTCCTGACCCGGCGAGCCCCGATCCCTCGGCAGGTGTCGGCGGGGTCGGGGTTCGTCCCTGCCTCCTACGCCGTGCACCGCATAGCCTGGAGCGGAAGCTCGACCGAGATCCGGTCCGCACGGTGTCAGCCATTCGGCTGGTGAGGGCGTTCGTCGGACTCGAACCAGCAGCAGCGCTGTGGATCGGCACCGAATTCGTGCAGCGTCATCACTGGCGTATCGATCGACAGGAACAGGTAAGCGCAGGCGGCGAGAGCGAGTACCGCCGAAAATAGTTGGGTATCAGGCACTGTGTCCTCTGTAAACCAACTTCCCTACCTTTGGGGTGGCAACGAAGCCTTTCTCAAGCCCCTCAGGAGCATTTGTGCGTACCAGCAACGCAAAAACCCGTCTCACCCGTCGCCTCGCGAGCGCCGTCCTCCTTCCGGGAATCCTGGGCGGCGCCCTGGTCTTCGCTCCGCAGGCGTCGGCGCAGACCGGCCCGACGTCGGCGATCTGCAACGGTGTCGTGAACCAGCTCGCGCATCGAGGGACGGTGCAGGAGAACCTCCTCAAGACTGCGGCCAAGAAGAACGCCGACGTCATCACGAAGCTCCAGGCCGAACGGACAGCTCTCCAGGCGAACGCTGCCACCCTCAAGGCCCAGATCGAGCAGGTGAACAAGGAGATCGCCGCGCTCGACGCCGCTAACGTGCAGCTCGACACCGATCTGGCGAACACCACCGAGGAACTGGCCGCTGTCACCGAACAGCAGGCCAGTACCGTCAAGGCCATCGATGACGCCACGTCGAAGCTGGCCGGCCTCGAGACCCGGCAGGCCGCCGTCGCCGCCGAACTCACACCACTCCAGGAGGAGCTCGCAGCCGCCCAGGCCGACTCCGCCGATCTGAAGGAGCAGGCGCTGGCAGCCAGTGCCGCCGTCGACGCCAAGCAGGAAGCAGTGCGCGTCGCGAACGGCGAGCTGACCGGCCTGGAGGGCACGGCAGCAGAGACGGCCGGGAACCTTGCCCGGCAGGAGGACGCGATCGACGTCGCCCGCGGTGAACTGTCCACCCTCACCACGGCGGCCCAGGGCGCTGCGGCCGCCGCCGACGCAGCCGGGCAGGCCGTTCAGGATGCCGTGGCCGTTCTCCAGCAGCTCATCGACGCCGGAACCACGGCGCAGGACACCCTCGACGCCCAGACCGCGAAGATCGAGGCCGCCCAGCAGACGCTCACTGCGCTGCAGGCGAAGGCCGCGGCGGCTGCCGGAGCCGTCGCGTCGAAGAACGCCGATATCGCCGCCGCCCAGGCCACCCTCGCCGGGCTGGAGGCCATGGCCACGCAGACCGCGGACGCCGTCACGGCGAAGAAGGGTGCCATCACGACCGCGGAAGGCGAACTGGCGACGCTGCGTGCGGCCGCCACCACGGCAGCCGGCGCCGTCACGGCGAACAGCACGCGACTCACCGCCGTCAACGCGGAGATCACGCAGCTCCAGAAGGACCTCACCGCGACGAGGGCAGCGGTCACCTCCACGCGGGAGGCCCTGACTACTGCCCAGAACCAGGCGGCCGCCTTGAGGGTCCAGCGGACAGCCCTCCTGGACGAGATCGCCGGGCTCTCGGCGCAGATCAATGCGATCAACGGCAATTCGGCGCACAAGAGGGACCTGATTGCACAGCGCACCGAGAAGCAGGAGCAACTCGCCATCCTGAACACGCAGATCACGGACAAGAACACGGTGATCTCGGGCCTGCAGGGCGATCTCACCGCGCTGCAGACCCAGGTGACCACCCTCAACGCCCAGCTGGTGGCGAAACAGACCGAGAGCAGCAACCTCCAGAAGGAGGCCGCGCCCCTTCAGGCCACCCTGACCGCCGCGAACACCGCCGTGGCCACCAAGGAAGCGGAGATCAAGACACTGCAGGGGCAGCTGCCCGCACTGCAGACAGCCCTGACGGACGCCAAGGCTGCAGCAGCCGGCCAGCAGGATGCCGTCGCTGCGCTGCAGGGCCAACTGCCGGCCCTCTCTGCTGCCGCCGCTGACGCCCGGGAAGCCGTCTCGACCCAGGAACAGGTCGTCGCAGACCTGGAGGCCGCACTGCCGGGCCTGACCAGTGGCGTCGAAGCGGCCGAGGCCGCTGTCGTCGCGCAGCGGGACGTCCTGGACGGACTGCGCACCACGCTGGCGGACGCCGAGGCAGGTCTGGCCTCGGCCACCGCAGCCGTCGCCGCGAAGACTGCCGAGCTCACCGGGCTGCAGGAGCGCCTGCCCGTCCTCCAGGCCGCGGCGGACACCGCAACCCGGGCCGTGACGGACAAGCAGGGCGAGATCGCGACCCTGAACGCAGAGGCCGACAAGCTCGTGGCGGCCCTCGGCGGGCTCAATTCGCGGATCACGGCGAAGGAAGCAGAGGTGCTCGCGCTGCAGAACCGGGTAGCTCCGCTCCTCACCCAGCTCAACGGCCTCAACGGTGAGATCAGCGCCGTCGAAGCGCAGCTCAAGACCCTGCAGGGGCAACTGACCACCCTCGACAAGCAGGTCACCGATGCCCAGGCAGTGCTCCGCGGGCTCGAGGCCCAGAAGAAGGCGAACAAGGACGCGATCACTGCTCAGCGCAAGACGGTGAACACGCTCGAGGACAAGCTCGGCGCCGTGCAGGGCCAGATCAAGGCCATCGACGGGCAGATCCTGCTCGGTGGCTGCGTGGCCTAGGAAGCCAGGACCAGCAGCAGAGAAAAGACGCCCCGGGATGGATGCCCGGGGCGTCTTCTTTGCTAGGACGGCGTGCGCCGACGTGGGCCGGAGCCTGCGCGGCTCCCGACGTGGAGCCGCGGGGCCGACAGGCGCCTACCGCACCCCGGCGCGACGACGGCGGTCGTTGCCGGAACGCAGGTCCCGGTTGAGGCGGCGGTCGCCGTGGTACAGGATCGACTCCCAGTCGGCCTCCTCGGCCGTCTTCGCGATGACCTTCGACTCCTCGACCTTCTTGGTCCGCGGCGACACGTACAGCCAGTTCAGGACGCCGAGCCCCATGTCGACCATCGAGTTCTTGATGCCGATGTACGCGCGGATGGCGCCGGCCGCGAGCAGGGCATTGAGCCCCGCGAAGACCGCATTGCCCCAGTTCTGTTCCATCACGTCGCGGGCAAGGGTGAGCAGCGAGAACGCCACGATCGCGTAGGGGATCACCACGTAGAGGCCCGGTGCCGCGGTGCGGTCCTTGACCTTCGGCGTGCGGACGAACGGGATCTTCTCACCCGTGAACGCCTGCTGGATGGACTTCAGCACGCCGGCGAGGTTGACGGGCAGCAGCACGAGGTTGAAGCCGTAGATCCGGAAGATGTCCGAGAAGCGGTGCCCGCAGTCGCGGAGGTCGCTGCCCATGGCCAGGAAGTACGGCGCAGCGGCGAGGAAGACGACAGGGCTCAGGAGCCTGCTGTCGTAGGGGTACGCGAGCAGGAACAGCAGCCCGAAGCTCGCCCAGGCGATCGACGCCATGTAGTTGACGCGCAGCAGCATCTCGCGGGCGAGGACCTGTTCGCGGAGGTGGCGGCGTCGTCGTAGCTGGTTCCACAGCTTCGGCAGGATCAGCAGGCCACCATTGGCCCAGCGCCGCCGCTGCACCACGAGGGAGCCGAAGTCCGGCGGCGTGGCGCTGTAGCTGAGGCGCTCGGGATAGTTCATGAGCGTCCAGCCGTGCGTACCGAGGTCCACGCTGGACTCGGTGTCCTCGATGACGGTGCGGTCCTGGATGTACGTCTTGATCTCGAAGCCGCCCACGTTCTCGACCTCGACGATGTCCTCCACCGCACGCTTCCGGATCACGGCATTGGCGCCCACCCAGAACGTGGCCCCGTAGTAGGACATGCCCTGATGCAGGATGTGCTGGATGTCCGTGGTCGCGCCGGCCACCCGCTCGATGCGCGTGGGCGCCCCGCGGAAGGACGAGTACGGCGTCTGCGTGACGGCGATGCGCTCGTTGCCGGGAGATTCGAGCAGGTGCACGAGCCGCAGGCAGTAGTCGCGCAGCAGCAGCGAATCGGCGTCGAGCGTCAGGAGGTAGGTCGAGTCGGGTACGTCGAGGACGTCGTCGGCCACGTCCCCGCCGTCCGCCGCGCCCATCGGCCGCAGCACCGTCCCGGCGGCGTTCTGCTCCTTCTGCCACCGCTGCCCCATGAGCGAGATGTAGGCGTTGAGGTTCATCGCCTTGTTCGCCTCGTGGGAGAGGGACGCGTAGGCCTTCCGCTCGAACGTCTCGAGCCGCGTGTTGAAGATCCGCACCAACCGGACGTACAGCTCGCGGACGCGCGCCGGCCCGGGCGCCTGGGACTGGGCATGGGCGGCGTTCAGCGCGTAGATGGTGAGCCGCAGCTCGCGTGCCAGGCCCATGATCACGAGGTCCACGAAGAACTCGTCCACGTGGTCCTCCACGCGTTCGGCGTCGGCCATGTCCTCGAGCCACGCCGCGGCGTCCTCGTAGGCGGCGATGACCGCCGGCAGTTCGTAGCACGACGAGGGCGCGTCGTCGCCGTCGTGCGCGGCCAGTCGCGCCTCGAACGCGGCCAGTGCCGCGCTCGCGCGGGTCGAGGGCTCGAGCAGGCTGGATTCGATCTCGAAGCTCAGCGCCCGCGTGGCGTCGAGGCGCTGACGGACCGCCGGGTCGGTGGGATGCGGCGGGTCGTCGAGGAGCAGCACCACGCGGATGTTGGGGAACTCCTGCAGTGCGGCGGACCACAGCGTCGCCCGCACCACAGCGGGCTCCTCCGCGTAGGAGGGCACCAGCACGGTGATGCCCTCCTGGTGGTCCGCGAAGTGGCGGTCCAGCTCACCGCGAGGCACGCGCTTGTGGTCCCGGAACCGGTACAGCGCACCCTGGCGCGCCAGCAGGTACATGAGCGCGGAGAACGTCAGGAACGTGACCACGATCAGGTACGACGTCGCCTCCACCTGGAATCGGAAGCCCGCGTTCGGGTTGTTGGCGAACTGGCGCAGGATCGTCGTGACGATGTAGGTGAGCCAGGCGAGCACCGTGATGACGATGCCGAGCCTGCCCAGGGCGATCTTCCGCGACGACGGCGTCGGATGCACGATCGACAGCGGCTCCGAGCGCCGCTCGGCGCCCCACTGGCGTCGGCGCGGCGGTGCCGTGTCGGGGGCGGCCGCGGCCGCCAGCTCGAGGACGGCGCTCTGGGCGGCGGGCGACGACGGCACCTCGGACGCACCGGCCGCGCTGGCCGGTGCTGCGTCGGACTGCGCACGCGCCTGTCGTCGGTAGGCTCTGTACTCGGCGGCATCGCGGGATCTGGACATTGCTTCCTCGGCGGTCGTGGGACGGGGTGAACGCCTTCCATCGCCCCGGCGACAGACAGCGTCACTCTCCACCATCGGCCCGCACCCGTTCGGCGTTAGCGAGGAGGGTGACGGCGGCCCTTTTTTCCCCTACGCTTCAGGCGTCTCGCGCATCCGAAGTGCGCTCTCCCGCCTCGTTCGAGGCTGTCATCTGGGGTTCCTGTGTCTGCACGTTTTCCTGGCCGGAAGCTGTCCGTCGTCCGCCTCGCTGTCCTGTCCGTCGTCCTCGGCGGCGTCGCCGTCGGTGGCCTCACCGGCTTCAACCGCTGGGAGGACGCGAAGTCCGCCGAGAGCACCGGCGCCTTCTTCGCCGGCTACGTCGACGTGACGGCCACCCCCGCCTACGCGTTCGAGGTCCCGTCCGCGGATGCGGGGGATTCGGTGGTGCTGTCCTTCATCGTGGCCTCGAAGACCGAGCCGTGCGAGCCGTCGTGGGGGACCTTCTACGGACTCGACGAGGCAGAGGTGGCGCTCGACCTCGACCGGCGCGTCGCCCGCCTGGTGCAGGACGGCGGCGAGGTCACCGTGTCGTTCGGCGGCCTGCTCAACGACGAGCTCGCGACCGCGTGCACCGACCCCGAGGACCTGAAGGACGCGTACGAAGCCGTCGTCGACCGGTACTCGCTGTCCACGGTGGACCTCGACATCGAGGGCGAGAACCTGAAGGACACCGCCGCCGGGGAGCGCCGTGCGGAGGCACTGGCCGCCCTGCAGGCCGAGCGCGCCGATACGGACACCCCCCTGAATGTCTGGCTGACCCTGCCGGTCGCGCCCACGGGGCTGACCGCCGAGGGGACCGCCGCCGTCGCGCAGTTCCTCGAGGCCGGGGTGGACCTCGCCGGCGTGAACGTCATGACCATGGACTACGGCGCCAGCCGCCCCGAGGGCACGGACATGCTCACGGCATCGCAGAACGCGGCCGACGCCACCCACCGCCAGGTGCAGGTGCTGTACGAGCGGGCGGGCATGGAGCTCGGGCCGCAGGCAGCGTGGCGGAAGATCGGTCTCACGCCGATGATCGGGCAGAACGACGTCAAGGGTGAGGTCTTCACGCTCGACGACGCCAAGGCCTTCAACAGCTTCGCCGCCGAGCGCGGCGTGGGCCGGATGTCCATGTGGTCGCTCAACCGCGACAGCACTTGCAGCGAGAACTACGCCGACACCACCGTGGTCTCGGATGCCTGCAGCGGCATCGACCAGCAGGGAATGCTGTTCGCACCGCTGCTCGGCGAGGGCTTCGAGGGCCGGGCCGCGACGCTCGCCGAGGAGCCGGTGGCCGAGGAGTCGCCGGAGGCCCTGGTCGAGGACGACCCCGAGACGAGCCCCTACCCGATCTGGTCCGACGTCGGCACGTACCGCGAGGACGACCGCGTGGTGTGGCAGGGCAATGTGTACGTGGCGAAGTACTGGACGCAGGGTGACCTGCCCAACGATCCGGTGCTGCAGGCGGAGGAGACGCCCTGGACGCTGCTCGGGCCGGTGCTGCCCGACGAGCGGCCTGTTCCCGCAGTCACTGCTCCCGCCGACCTGTATCCGGAGTGGGATCCGGCGAAGGTCTACGAGCGGGGCGACCGCATCCTCGTGGACGGCCGCGTGTACGAGGCGAAGTGGTGGAGCCAGAGCGACAGCCCCGAGGCCGCCGTGCAGGGCTCGGACGCGTCACCGTGGCAGAAGCTCGACGACGCCGCGCTGGTGAAGATCATCGAGGAGAAGGCGGGCTCCTAGCAGGCCGGTCAACGGCGTCAGCCTCTTTACGGGAGGGCCGGGACGCAGGAAGACTGTGTGGAGAGGAGGTCGGCGCGATGGTGATCACGGTCGTTGATGGACGCGGCAGATTTTCGGCCGTCCACGCGCCGGTCCGGGAGCCGCAGCCGTGATCGAGCAGCTGCCCTCAAACCGGCCGCCGGAGCGCTTCTACCGCGGCGGTGCGCGCATCTCCGCCTTCCGCGGCGAGCCGTCCGCTGCCGAGTTCGAGCCGGAGGACTGGATCGGCTCGACGACCACGATCTTCGGTGAGGCCGAGCTCGGGCTCACCCGTCTGGGGAACGGCACACTCCTGCGCAATGCCGTCTCGACCGATCCCGAGTACTGGCTCGGGAGGGAGCACGCAGCCCGCTGGGGCAGCGACGTCCGGCTGCTGGTCAAGCTGCTCGACGCCGGCCAGCGACTCCCCGTGCACGCGCATCCCGATGACGCCTTCGCCGCCCGGCAGCTCGGGCACAGCCACGGCAAGGCCGAGGCCTGGTACATCCTGCAGGGCGGCACCGTGCACCTCGGGCTCACGCGGGACGTGGGCGAAGCCGAACTCGCGGCCCTCGTGGAGGCGCAGGACGTCGATGCGCTCCTCGGACTGCTGCATCAGGTCGACGTCGCGCCGGGCGACGTGGTGTGGGTGCCTCCGGGCGTGCTGCATGCCATCGGCGCCGGGGTGCTGCTGCTGGAACTGCAGCAGCCCGAGGACCTCTCGATCCTGCTGGAGTGGCGGGACTTCGCGCTCGACGGCACCACCGACGGTCATCTGGGCCTCGGGTTCGACGTCGCCCTGACGGCCGTGCAGCGGACGGCGGTCTCCCGCGAAGCGCTCGCGGGCCTCGTGCGGACGGCGCCGCCCATGGGCTCCGTGTTCCCGCCCGACGCCGACGCCTTCTTCCGCCTCGAGCGCATCCCCGTCGAGGGGCAGGTCCCCCTCGATCCTGGTTTCGCGGTGCTGGTCGTCAGCGACGGCGCCGTCAGCATCGGCGGCCGGCCCGCTCCCCGCGGCAGCACCTGGCTGCTTCCGGCCGGAGCCGGCGGCGTCCTGGTCGACGGTGACGGCGAGGTCCTGCTGGCGCGACCGCCGGCCGCCTGACGGCACTTCGGAGCACACGTCATGCCCTGTCCGGCAGCAGGATGTCCGTAGGCGATACCCACCATGCGATGAATCCTGCCCGCCCGCCCCGTCTATCCTCCGTTGGGCGAAGGTAGGGTCGGAGCGACGCCACACCGTGGCATGAGGAGCGCAGGATGACTGCACCACAGATCTACGTCAGCTTTCCGGGGACCGCGCGGGAAGCGCTGGACTTCTACGCGGAGGTGTTCGGCGGCAGCGTGTCCCTCTTCACCTACGGGGACTTCGCCAGGACGGACGGGCCGCCGGACGCGGTCGCGCACGGAGTGCTCGACGGCGTCGTCGCCCTCGCGGGTTCGGACGCCGCGGCAGGGGAGGCGACCCTGCGCTGCGAGGGGCTGATGCTCTCGCTGCTCGGCACCGCCGAGCCGCCCGTCCTGCACGCATGGTTCGACCGGCTCGCCGAGGGCGGGACCGTCGTCGACCCCCTGGCGCCGAAGCCCTGGGGTGCGTCGGACGGCCAGCTCGTCGATCGCCACGGGCTGCACTGGCTCATCGGCTACGAGCCGGCCGGGTCGGAGCCGGAGGACGACGCACCCTGACCCCGGCCGGGCGGGATCGTCTCCCTAGAATGGGGGGATGGTCTCCCCCGCGTCGTCGTCCGCGCCACTGCTGGTCCTGAAGAAGATCAGCGACATCCTCGATGCCTTCTCGCTGCGCCGCCCGGAACTGAGCCTGACCGACATCAGGGAAGCCACCGGGCTCCCGACGTCCACGGTGCAGCGCCTCGTGGGGAACCTGGTGGCCAACGGGTTCCTCGACCGGGTGGGTGACCAGTACCGGGTGGGGCTCAAGATGTCCTTCTGGGCCGCTCCGGCCACCCAGGATCTCGACCGCCTGCAGATCGTGAAGCCGGTCCTGACCGACCTGCGGGACCGCCTGGGTGAGACGGCGTGCTTCTTCGAGTCCTCGATGCACTACCGGGTGTGCGTGGCGATGGCCGAGACGCACCACATGCTGCGCCGGGAGATGAAGGTGGGCCGGATCCTGCCTCTTCACGCGGGATCCGCCGGGCGCGTGCTCCTCGCCTGGACGGAGGGACTCCTCGCCGAGATCGAGGCCGAGTCGCTGGACCGGCTGACGGACAGCACCATCACCGACCGCGGGACCCTCCGGGCCGCCGTCGACCGGGCGCGCGAGGACGGTTACGCGATCACCACGGGCGAGCGGCAGTCGGGGGCGAGCGGCCTGTCCGCCCCCGTGTTCGACTCCCAGGGCGATCTCGTCGGAGCCGTCACCGTGATGGGGCCGACCCTCCGGATGCCCCTCGAGGTGTGCGAGCAGTGGGTGGAGGACCTCCTGGCCGCCGCCGAGCAGATCACGAGGATGCTCGGGGGCAGGCATCCCGGCGAGGCACAGCGGCCGTCGCCGGGCGGCGGCAGCTAGGCGGCGTCCTTCGGCAAAACCCACCCGAAGGCCTTGGCCTCCGAACGGGCCCCCTGGGCCGCCTTGGAGCGGCTCGCCTCGCCGACCTCGGCGGTGACGCCCTCGCCGAGGCGGACGAGTGCTGCGAACGTATCCGGTGTCAGCCAGTCCGGGCGGAGCGCGAAGAGCAGGTCCTCGGTGGCCGTGTTCCCCGAGGCGCCAGGCGCGAACGGGCAACCGCCGAGCCCGCCGAGGGCGCCGTCGATCATGGTCGCGCCGGCGTCGGTCGCCGCCAGGGCGTTGGCGACCCCCATCCCCCAGGTGTCGTGCCCGTGGAACACGATCTCCTCGAAACGGCCCGTGTCGCGGACCCGCCCGATCAGGGAGCCGACCTCTCCGGGGGAGGCCTGCCCCAGCGTGTCGCAGATGACGACACCGTCGGTGCCCTCGGCGCGGGGATCGCGCACCAGGTCGAGGACGCGCTGCGGGTCGACGTCGCCCTCGAAGGGGCACGTGAAGGAGGTGGCCAGGCACAGCTGGATGGTCGCCCCGGCGGCGTGCGCGAGTTCGACGGCCTCGGGCAGCGCCTCCATGCTCGCCTCGGTGGTGCGTCCGATGTTCGCGAGGTTGTGCGCGTCGGTGACGCTGAGGCAGTACTGGAGATGCAGCGCGCCGGCCGCGAGCGCCCTGCGGACGTTGCCCGGGGTGGCGACCCACACGTGGCAGTACGCCCGTTCCTCCGGTGTCAGCAGCTCGAGGAGTTCCACGGTGTTGGCCATCGACGGCACGAGGTCCGGCCGGGCCATGGAGCCCACCTCGATGGCCGTGACGCCGGTCGCCAGGAGCTCGCGGACGATCTCCGCCTTCCGGGCCGTGGGGAGGATTCCGCCGGTGAGCTGCAGGCCGTCGCGGAGAGTGACGTCGCGGAGGACTGCGCGGGAGTCGGTGGGGTTCATACGGTCTCCAGTTCCGTTCGGGCGATGAAATCGCCGGCCTGCTCGGACGTCCTGCCGAGCAGGCCGACGAGGATGTCGTGGGTGTCGGCGCCGAGGTCGGGGCCGAGGTTGCGGATCGCCAGCGAGGCTCCGCCGATGACGGGGGTGATGCCCGGGAAGGCGACGCCCGGGAGGGTCCTCTTCCCGTCGGAGACGTCGAGGTGCTGGACCATGTTGCGGGCCCGGTACTGCTCGTCGTCGACGATGTTCCCGGCCGTGTAGATGGGACCGGAGGGAACCCCGGCCCGGTCGAGGAGCGCGAGGGCCTCGGCGGCGGTGTGCCGGCCGGACCATTCGCCGATCGCGGCGTCGAGCTCGTCGCGCCGCGCCCAGCGCTGGGCGTTGCTCTCCAGCCCGGGATCGTCGGCGAGGTCGGGACGACCGATGATCTGCATGTACCGCTTGAAGATGCTGTCGCCGTTCCCTGCGACGACGATGCTCCCGCCGTCGGAGCAGAGGTAGGCGTTCGACGGCGCGATGCCCTCCATCCGCCCACCGGTGCGTTCCCGCTGGAGGCCGTAGGCGCTGTAGTCCGGGACCAGTGACTCCATCACGGACAGCATCGCCTCGTTGAGTGCCACGTCGATGATGCGGTGGTCGAGGGGTGGCCGCTGGACGCCCGCGTCCCGCTCGCGGGCGAAGAGGGCCATGACGGATCCGAACGCCGCGTAGAGGCCGGCAATCGAGTCGCCGATCGAGACGCCGACGCGGACCGGCGGCCGGTCCGGATCGCCCACGAGGTGGCGGAATCCGCCGTAGGCCTCGGCGACGGCGGCGAAGCCGGGCCGGGAGGACATGGGCCCGGTCTGCCCAAAGGCGGAGATCCGGGTGACGATGATGCCCGGCCTCGCCGCTTCGAGCTCCACCGGGCCGAGGCCCCACTTCTCGAGGGTTCCCGGGCGGAAGTTCTCGAGCACGATGTCGCACTGCCTGACGAGTTCGAGGATGCAGCGGCGGCCCTCGTCGGTGCGGAGGTCCACGACCATCGACTTCTTGTTCCGGTTGATCGTCCGGTACAGCATGGACGTGGTGCCCGAGCCCAGCCGCCAGTTCCGCAGCTCGTCGCCGCTGCGCGGGCGTTCGATCTTGATCACCTCGGCGCCGAAGTCGGCGAGCAGCCGGCCGGCGGTGGGCGCCGCGATGTAGTTGCCGAGTTCGAGGACGCGGATGCCTTTCAGCGGCGCGACCTGGTCAGTGGAAGTCACGGTGCCCTTTCTAGAGGAAGAGACTGAGGATCAGGGTGAACCCGAGCGCCACCACGGACGCGACGGAGACGCCGATGGAGCAGGTCTTGAAGGTTCCCCGCGTGGTCTGGCCGAGCATGGACTGCAGCAGCCAGAAGGTGTTGGACGTGACGTGGACGAAGAAAAGCGATCCTGCGCCGGCGGCCAGCGCAATGAGGACCGGGTCGAGTCCCAGTGTCGGTGCGACGGGCGCCAGGAGCCCGGCCGCGGTGATCGCGGAGATGGAGACCGACCCGACGGCCACATGGAGCAGCGCTGCGATCCCCCACACCACGAGCAGCGGCGCGACGGACGAGGCGGAAAAGTAGCCGCCCAGGACGTCGCCCATGCCGCTCGCGGCGACGACTGCGGCGAGCGCGCCACCGGCGCCGGTGAGGATCAGGATCTGCCCGGACTCGCGGAATCCGCCGACGACGGCTTCCTCGACGCGTTTGGTCCCGATGGTGCGGCGGGCGACGAAGCTGGTGCCCAGCAGGCCGATCAGGAGCGCGATGACCGGGGTGGAGAGGAAGTCCGTCACGGGCGACGTGAAACCGGCCATCCCGGCGAGCGCGCCGCCGCCGATGAGGACGAGGGACAGGAGCATCGGACCGAACATGACGAGCAGGCTCGCCTCCTTCGGGCCCCTCGCCGTGCGGGTCCGCACGTCGTAGGGGAGCAGCCCGACACGGCTCCGTGGGTCCGAGGCGGGCAGGACCGCCGCCGGATCGTCCGACGGCGCGACGGGCGCGCCACCGGGGGCGATGGCGGGGGCGATGGCGGGTGCGCCGCCGTCGGCACCGGGGTCCTGCGCCTCCTCCATCGGCTCCTGGTCCTTCTCCACGTTCCAGAAACCGCGCTGGATGAAGAAGTCCATGATGAAGATCGAGACGAGGATCGTCGGGATGATGACGAGCAGGCCGAAGATGAGCATGCTGCCCAGAGGGACGCCCAGCAGGCCGGCCAGCGCCACCGTCGCGACGCCCGGGACCATGAGGACGATCCCGCACTCGAGGCTGATGGCCATGGCTGTGGCCATCCTTGCCGTTCCGAATTTTCCGAGCTTCGGGGCGATGCGTCGCGCCAGGGGTGCGCTCATGACCAGCAGCACGTCGAGGAAGATCGACTGCAGCATGGTGCCGAGCGTCAGACCGAGCGCGTACGGGATGCCCTTCGGCCCGAAGACCTTCATCAGCCGCTCGACGAGCTTGTTGATGGCGCCCATCTCGTTGAGGATCGCGCCCATGAGCACACCCCAGGCGATGAGCAGCCCGACCTCGAACATGATGTCGCCGAAGCCCTGCATGATCGTGTCCGTCGTGCCCGTGGTCCCCAGGCCGGTGGCGAGGCCGAGGCCGGCTGCTCCGATCACCAGGGAGAGCGCCGGGTTGACCCGTAATTTGAGGATCAGGAACACGATGGCGATGATCGCCACCGCCGTGATCGAGAGGATCTGCCAGTCTGCCATGAGTCCCGCTTCGTCGTTGAAGGCCGATGTCGGCTGATTGCCACTCACAATCTGAACATGTGCTCATAATGTGAGTCAAGCAACATCAGCCGGGGTTGCACTGACTGCGGATCATCGTCGGGGACGGCGGACAGCACGGCGGATCCCGCTGGTTGTCCGCGCCGCAGCGCGGACAACCAGCGCTACACCCCGGTACGGGCGGGGGCGACGTCGAGGATCCACGTCACGCCGAAGCTGTCCGTCAGCATGCCGAATCCGGAGCTCCACGCGGAGGCGGCCAGGGGTTCGATGATGGTTGCCGCGACGGAGAGTCTGCCCCAGTAGTCCTGCACGTCGTCGAGGCTGGTGCCGCGCACGGAGACGAAGAACGGCTGGTCGGTGATCGTGGTGCCGTTCTCGCGCCGCGTCGACCCGGCGTTGTTCGCCGAACCGCCCGCCTGTCCGGGGACGTCGTACGCCATGACGCGGAACCCCTCCTCGGTCTCGACCTGACCGAAGACGACGTCGTCCGCACCGGGGAGTCCTGCGGGCATGCCGAAGTCGCCGTAGGTCGCGATCGTGACGTGGCCGCCGAAGACGAACCGGTAGAAATCCAGTGCTGCCCGGGCGTCGCCGCGGAAGTTCAGGTGGGTGGTGGTGGTGATGCTCATGACTGCTCCTGGTGAGGACGTGTGCCGGGGCTTTCCCGACGTTCCCGACTCTCGCAGGGGTGTAGGACAGTTCCGGTCCTATACCGGACCTAGGATCGGAGGCATGACGACAACCGCCTCGCGCCTGCTGCAGCTGCTGTCCCTGCTGCAGATGCGGCGGGACTGGCCGGGATCCCTGCTGGCGGAGCGCCTGGAGATCAGCCATCGGACGGTGCGGCGCGACGTCGACCGCCTGCGCGAGATGGGGTACACCATCCGGGCCACGATGGGCCCCGACGGCGGATACCGGCTCGACGCAAGCGATGAGGTACCCCCTCTACTGTTCGACGACGACCAGGTCATCGCCCTGGCCGTGGCGTTGCAGACGGTGCCCGCCTCCGGGGCGGGGATCGGGGAGGCGGCGAGCCGCGCCCTGGCCACGGTACGTCAGGTCCTGCCCTCCCGGCTGAGGCACCGCCTCGACGCCCTGGACGTCACGGCGCTCCCCGCCCTCCCCGGCGACCGAGCGCGGAGAGCGGTGTCCCCGGAGGTGCTCATCACCCTCTCCGCCGCCATTCGGGCCCGCACCGTGCTGCGCTTCGACTATGCCGGCCGGAAAGCCTCCGACGGCGCCGGTCCCACGCCTCCCCGCAGGGTGGAGCCGCACCATCTCGTCGCCGCACAGGGGCGCTGGTATCTGGTGGCCTGGGATCTCGGCCGGGACGACTGGCGCATCTTCCGCGCCGACCGGATCGATGCCCGCAGCCCCCTGGGTCCCCGGTTCACGGCGCGGCAGGTTCCCGGCGGGGACGTCGCAGGGTTCGTCGCGGCGCGCTTCAAGGGCTCCGGCCAGGACGACCGATGGCCGTGCACCGGGACGGTGATCCTGCACCGCCCGGCGTCCGAGGTGCTCCCGTTCGCGGGTGATGGCACCGTCGAGGATCTCGGCACCGACCGGTGCAGCCTGACGGCGGGGGCCTGGTCTTGGGTGGCCCTTGCGGCCTCCCTGAACCGCTTCGACACCGACGTCGACGTCGTCCAGCCGCCGGAACTGGCCGAGGCCTTCGCGGACCTCGCGGAGCGCAACGCCGCGACGGCGGCTGCCTTCCAGCCAGAGGACGGCGGCCGGACCCTTCTGCCGGGTGGACGGCGATCGACCCCGACCGCCACCTAGGCGCCCGGGGTCGATCGTCGGTCCTGCGGTTACTTCGAGGCGCCCGCCGTCGAACTCGTCGTCTCGTCGGCGTCAGGATCCCCCGCGCGGTCCTCCGGCTCGGCGGTAGTGATCTGCTCGCCGTCCACGTGGTGGCGGTCGTTCCGGCCGTCGTCGCCCCGGGTCTTGAGCAGGCTCGCGACGGTGGCGACGGCGATCGTGGCGCCGATGAACAGCAGCGAGAACCAGATGGGGATCTCGGGGACCCACAGGAGCGGTTGACCGCCGTTGATGAAGGACAGCTCGTTGACGTGCAGGGCGTGGAACACGAGCTTCACGCCGATGAACCCGAGGATGACGGCCAGGCCCTGGGCCAGGTAGACCAGGCGTTCGAGCAGCCCGCCGATGAGGAAGAACAGCTGGCGCAGGCCCATGAGGGCGAACGCGTTGGCGGTGAAGACGATGTACGCCTCGTTGGTCAGGCCGTAGATCGCGGGGATGGAATCGACGGCGAAGATGAGGTCCACGAACCCGATCGCGATGATGGTGAGCAGCATCGGGGTGACGAAGCGCGTGCCGCCCTTCTTCACGGTGAGCTTGTCCTCGTGGTACTCGTCGGTGACGGGCAGGACGCGGCGGACGAGCTGCATGAACTTGCCGTCGGCGGGGTTGGAGTCGTGGCTGCCGAACGCCTGCTTGTAGGCCAGGAAGAGCAGCAGGGCGCCGAAGATGTAGAAGACCCAGGAGAAGTTCTCGATCAGTCCTGCACCGATGGCGATGAATGCGCCGCGGAGGATCAGGGCGACGATGATGCCGATCATCAGCACCTTCTGCTGGTACTTTTTGGGGACCGCGAAGCCGGTCATCACGATGAGGAAGACGAAGAGGTTGTCGATCGACAGGGCCTTCTCCGTCAGGTAGCCGGCGAAGTACTCGCCGCCGAACGTCCAGCCCGACATCACGCCGATGCCGACGCCGAACAGCAGGGCCAGGCCGATGTAGAAGGCGGACCAGCGCGCCGACTCGCCGATGGTCGGTTCGTGGGGTTTGCGCACGTGTGCGAAGAACTCGTAGACGAAGAAGAGGATCGTCACGGCAATGGTGATCAACCAGATCGTGGGGGTGACCTGCATGAGGGGTACTCCAAAGGGTAGGCGTCGGACATAGGCGCCAAGGTCTCCTCCGCCCGGTACGAACCGGAACCGATCGACCCGGAATGCAGCAGTGCATCCGTATTGACGGGCCGATCACAGACGGGAGTACTCCCCTTGATACAAAAATCCTAACGTATGTGCGCCCCGCAGGATTCCCCCGCCTCCGGAACCGTCCGCCGGGTGGCTAGGCTGGGTGGATGGCCACAGTTCTCCTCGTGCGGCACGGCCGCACCACAGCAAACGCGTCCGGACTGCTGGCCGGGCGGGCCGACGGCGTCAGCCTCGACGACGTCGGCCGGGACCAGGCAGCCGTCACGGGTACGCGGCTCGCGGCCGTCCCCGTCGTCGGCGTGGTGTCCAGCCCGCTGGAGCGGTGCCGGCAGACCGCGCAGTTCATCCTCGACCGGCAGACCGGTACCCCGCAGGCACCAATCGACGCCGACATCACCGAATGCGATTACGGCCAGTGGCAGGGCCGCACGCTCACCGACCTCGCGACCGAGTCGTTGTGGCCGGTGGTGCAGTCGCAGCCGTCCGCCGTCACCTTCCCCGGCGGCGAGTCGATGGCAGCGATGCAGGCCCGGTCGGTGGCAGCGATCCGCCGCCACGATGCGGCCTTCGAGGCGGAGTTCGGGCCGGGCGCCGTGTGGGTGGCGGTGAGCCACGGAGACATCATCAAGTCGATCCTCGCCGACGCACTCGGCATGCACCTCGACCTGTTCCAGCGCATCCACGTCGGCCCGGCGTCCGTCTCGATCGTGCAGTACGGCACCAGCCGACCGACCGTTCTCGCCACCAACACCGACGCCGGGGACCTGTCCTGGCTGTCGGCCGGCGCCCCCTCCGGTGATGCGCCGGTCGGCGGTGGCGCAGGGCACACGCCGTCCCCGACCGCATGAGCCTAAGGTAGTCCTATGCCTACAACTGTTCACGAGTTCGAGTGGCCTGACCGGGTCGTCATCGGCACCATCGGCGTTCCGGGACAGCGCACGTTCTACCTGCAGGTGCGCACGGGGAAGCAGATCGTGAGTATCGCGATGGAGAAGCAGCAGTCGGCCCAGCTCGCCGAGAAGATCGACGAGATCCTCGACCAGCTCATCGCCCTTGACGGCAACCCCTTCAGCATCCCCACGAGCACGCCGATCGAACTCGTGGACAACGACCAGCTCGACGCCGTCGAGGAGCAGTTCCGCACCGGCGTCATGAGCCTGGGGTGGGACCCGACGACGGCGCAGATCGTCATCGAGGCCTACCCACTGTCCGACGCCGACGAGGACGACGCATTATTCGAGGACGACGATGTCGATGCGGCCGAGATGCTGAGGGTGCGGATGCCGGTCGGCACCGCCCGCGCCTTCGCCAAGCGTGCCCGTGAGGTAGTGGGCGCCGGGCGTCCGATCTGCGAACTCTGCGGGTACCCCATCGACGCCGAAGGGCACATCTGCACCCTTCCCGAGGTCTGATGCCGGCGCCAGACCTGGTGACCGCCGAGCTGACGCTCACCGGCCGCATCACGACGGCGTCGAACGCCACCTTCCTGGGCAGCATCGGCGACACGGCGGTCGTGTACAAGCCGATCAAGGGCGAGAAGCCGCTGTGGGATTTTCCTGACGGTTACCTGGCTCATCGGGAGGTCGCCGCGTACCTGGTCTCGGAAGCCTTTGGCTGGAACATCGTGCCGCATACCTGGCTGCGTGACGGCCCGTTCGGCGAGGGCATGGTGCAGCTCTGGCAGGAGACGGACCCTGACCAGGACGCAGTGGACCTCGTCGCGGCGGACGACGTACCGGAGACGGGCTGGAAGCAGGTCCTCGAGGGTCAGGACGAAAGTGGCCGGATCGTGGCCCTCGTCCACGAGGACACGGCGGCGCTTCGACGGATGGCGGTGTTCGACGTCGTCGTCAACAACGCCGATCGCAAAGGTGACCACATCCTCGCGATGAGCGAGGGGCACCGGTACGGCGTGGACCACGGGCTCACCTTCCATCGCGACCACAAGCTGCGCACGGTGCTGTGGGGCTGGGTGGGCGATGCTCTGACCGCCGAGGAGCTCGAGGGCATCGACCGTGTCCGCGAGGGACTTCAGGGCTCGCTCCGTCGTGAGCTTGCGGACCTGCTCAGCGCCGATGAGATCGCTTCACTCGCTGCTCGTTGCGCCGCCCTGCGAGCGACCGGGCGGTTTCCGCCTCCGCACGGTGAGATGCCGGCAGTGCCCTGGCCGCTGTTCTGAGGAACTACCACTACGAGCTTTGACGCGGAGCACCGAAGGCACGCTGTGCCTCGAGATGTAGCGGAACTTGTCCGAGCCGCGCAGAAGTGGAGCATAGATTGTGGCACTGAGTATCGCTACACGAAACGAGCTTCCACGAGCGGTTTCCCAGTGTCGCTGCTACGTGTAGCGAATACGTTCGTTTACGGGCGCTTTGCGTCATAGATTGACGCTTGCTCGTCGTTGGTCAGGCGGGGGTCGGGTCCGAGTTGTTCGGGGAGCCCGAAGTGATCGCGCAGGGTGGTTCCCTGATAGTTATCAGGTCGGAGACCACGGCGACGCAGGATCGGCACGACGTGGTCGACGAAGTCGTCGAACCCGTCGTGCAGGTCATCGACAACGAGCGAGAAGCCGTCAGTGACGCCGGCGTCCATCCATTCCTGGAACATGTCGGCAACCTGTTCCGGGGTGCCGACGACCCCGGGGTTCGGGTCTAGGACGCCGTGGCCGAGGATTTCCATCGGGGTCCGGCCCTGGCTGGCGAGTCTGTGGGCGAGGGTTTCCTGTTGCGATTCGGAGCGGGCTCGGAGTGTTTGGGCCTGTACGACGCCGAGTGGTTTGTC
The DNA here is from genome assembly GCA_004001285.1 of Arthrobacter sp. MN05-02. NCBI lineage: Bacteria > Bacillati > Actinomycetota > Actinomycetes > Micrococcales > Micrococcaceae > Arthrobacter > Arthrobacter sp. MN05-02. The sequence goes on along the minus strand of AP018697.1, from coordinate 274,211 downwards.
GCGATCCCGAGGGTCGAGGTGCACGCCGAGCACCATGGACAGGTGGGCCAGGCGTCCGTCGATGCCGGCGGCTTCTTCCAGGGTGATGCGTCGCTCTACGGCTTCCTGCTCGGTTGCCCCCAGACCGAAGGTGGCGAAGGAGAGGAACTTGACCTCGTCCGCGTCTCGGCCGGCGTTCTCGGTGACGGAGCGGATCATGTCCCGCTGGCGGCGGCTGTCATCGATGGAGGAGGGCATACCGATGATTCCGTTGGCGTACATGCCCGCGGCCTGGATGCCGGCGCCGCTGGCGAAGGGCATGAACACAACCGGCTGGCCCTGCTCCGAGGGCGGGATCTGGAGTGGCCCACGGGAGCCGACCTGGCGACCCTGCAGGTTGATGGGCCGGATGTGTGAGGTGTCCGCGAAGCGTCCGGTCACCTTGTCGGGGGTGCCGGCTTCTGGCTCCCAGCTCGCCCAGAGCGCCTGGACGATCTGCAGCACTTCATAGAGCCGGCCGTACTTGTTCTCGCGCGAGGGGATGGGCAAACCGTAGTTCGCGAAGGCTTCTGGTTCGTAGCTGGGGATGGCGTTCCATCCGGCTCGTCCGTGACTCATCACATCCAGGGCCCGCAGTTGGCGTGCGATGGAGTACGGCTCGTTGAAGGACGTGGACAGGGAAGGGACGAGCCCGATCCTCGTAGTCGAGTTGGCGACCGCGGCCAGCAGCATGACCGGGTCGATGGACACGATGGGCGGTCCTGTTTCCAGATCCCCCCAGATGAAAACGCGGTCGGGATAGAAGAGGTAGTCCAATCCGCCGCGCTCTGCGATCTGCGCCGCGCGAACGTGGGACTTGACGTCGGTGTACGCGTCGGTCTCGGCCCACGGCATTCGCCACGCACCCGGATGGTGGCCGTTCGTCGGCCCCATCGCCGCACCGAGCAGCATGCCGTTCTGGCTCATGGAAGTCCTTCTGTCGTCATCGGACCTGTCCGTGCGGGCAGGGTCACGTGGAAAAATGCTGGATGAGGTCGCGACCCTGATGCACGTCGGGGTGGCGGAACTGGATTATGCGGACCGCCGAACTCAGTCCTGTGTGCTGGCTACGACCCGAGGGTCCGGGCCGTACTGCTCGGGCACGCCGAGGTTTTCGCGCAGCGTCTTGCCCGCGTACTCGGCCGGGTAGATCCCGCGTTCTACCAGCAGTGGCACCACGTCATCGACGAAGGCGTCGAGGCCGTCCTCATAGATGTCCGGCATCAGCCAGAAGCCGTCGACGGCCCCTGCTTCGAACCACTCCTGCAGGTGATCAGCGTGCACGCTCGGTGGTCCTACCGTGACGGGGTGGTAGTCGATGGCGCCATTGGCGAGGACGTCGCGGAGGCTCCATCCCTGCTGCGCGATCTTCAGGGCGAGTTCGGAGCGTGGGTCCATCGGTGATGGGCGGGCTGCCGAGAGCTGCCCGGGGGTAAGAGGCCGGTCGAGATGGTTCCGGTCCAAGGGGATCCCGAGAAGACTCGCGAGGTGAGGCAGTTGCGTCTCGAGCGTCTCTCCGACGTAGGTGATCCGGCGGTCCAGGCCTTCGCGCACGCTGGGGGCGATTGTCGTCATCAGACCGGCGAAGTACTTGATATCGTCCGGGTCACGGCCTGCGTCCTGGGCTGCGCGGCGAACGAGCTCGCGCTGGGCTCGGGCTTGCTCGATCGACCACACTTCGGCGATGAAGACACTGGCGTGGCGCCCGGCGATCGAGAGCAGGTGAGGACTCGGACCGCCGGAGGAGAAGATGACGGGCTGTCCCTGTTCCGAGGGCGGAATGCCCAGTGGGCCCCGGGACCCGACGTGCTGACCGTGCAGGTTGATCGGCTGTAGCTTCGATGAATCAATGAAGCGGCCGGCCTGCTGATCCTTGATCCACGCGTCCTTCTCCCAGCTACCCCACAGTGCTTCCACGATCTGGATGGATTCGTGGGCACGCTGGTAGCGTTCGGCGCGACCGGCGACGGGTTTGCCGTAGTTCGCCGCGGCCATCGGGTCGCTCGTGGTGACGGCATTCCAGCCCGCGCGGCCGTGACTCATCACGTCCAGCGCCTTGAACTGGCGGGCGTGATTGAACGGTTCCTGAAACGTGGTGGAACCTGTCGCCACGAGGCCGATGTGGGAGGTGGCCTGTGAGATGGCTGCCAGCCCCATCATTGGCTCCATGATGTTACCGATGTACGTGTGGTCGACGTCCGCGCGTACTGCCGGAAAATCCAGGGCGAAAAGGAAAGCGAACCTGCCGCGCTCGGCCGACTGTGCGTAGCGGATGTTCGCCTCGATATTCGCGAAGTTCCCGGGATCGACGTGCGGGGCGCGCCATGCGTGCTTCACGACTCCGTATCCGTCGGTCAGCGCCATGCCGAGGATCATGTGTTTGTCTGTCAACGGATTTGCTCCTGCTGTTGTGCTTCAAAGGATGGATTCAGGTCGTCATGCGGGGGTAGTTCCAAAGGCTTGCGGAGGGCCTTCCCCCGTAGGCGTCGTTGAACACGCAGCGGTCGCGTAGGACCGGCACGCTGCCCGGCAACACTGCTGGGTAACGCTGTGTGGTGGTTCAGGCAGCCCTGTCCGGGTTCAGGCGGCGATACTGGCCTTTGTAGTACAGGAGCGGATCGTTCGGGCGCTGGTCGACAGGGCTCATCTCCTTGACCCTGCCCAGGACGATGAGGTGGTCACCGGCGTCGTGCTCGGCCCAGATCTCACAGTCGAGCCACATCACCGAGTTGTCCAGGACCGGGGTGCCCGCCGCTGTCCTGCTCCATCCGATGCCCGCCCACTTGTCGGTTCCCGACTTCGCGAACTGGTTCGAGACGTTCTGCTGATCATGAGCCAGGACGTTGACCGCGAAAGCTCCCGCCCGCTGAATACGGGGATAAGTGGTTGAGGTCTTCATGACACTGAACGAGATCAGTGGAGGCGTGGTCGACACACTGTAGAAGGACTGACAGGTGAAACCGATCGGCCCTTGCCCGTCGATGCCCGTGATCACGGTGATGCCGGAGGCGTAGTGACCAAGGGTGTCCCGAAAAGCTCGAGCATCGATGACCTGTTCCTCCGCCTCCGCGCCGAGAAGCAGGTCACCGACTGGTTCGGGCTGTACATGTGCCGGGCTATACAGCCCGGGCTCGCGGTTCAGCATGCTGCATCAGGCGCCCTTCAAATGACATAGAGTGAAACGGATGGAGCATCCGTCTTGTCACCCACAATATGGAGTCAGCCTCCGTATTGTCAAAGACATCTGCACCCGAGGAGTAGGAGGAGGAACACGTGAGTAGCATCGAGACCGGCGAACGAAAGCCGCGGGCAGACGTGGTGCGGAACCGGGCCAGCATCCTCGATACAGCCCAGCGCCACTTCCTGGCTTCCGGGGTGGGAACATCACTCGAGGCAGTGGCGAAAGAGGCAGGAGTGGGACCGGCGACTCTGTACCGGCACTTTCCCACTCGGGAGGCCCTGCTGGCGGGGGTACTGCAATCACGATCGGAGGAACTCATCACACGCCAGACACAGATCGCTCAACTGGCTGACCCCGACGAGGCCCTCCAGCAATGGCTCAGAGCGCTGGAGGACTACTTCGGGGCCTACAGCGGACTCCCCGAGCCGCTCATGCGCGCTGCTCGGGAGCGCGAACCGGAGAACCCACTCACCCTCCCCTGCGCGGAACTGATCAGTACGACCGAGCAGTACCTCGACGCCGCTCAGCGCCACGGCAGTGTTCAATCGTGGGTCAAGGGGTATGACTTGTTCCTGGCTGCGAACTCCGTGGCATGGATCAAAGGAACGGGAGTCGACGATGAGGCCTCGCTCACCGCACTCCGCAGAATTATGGAAGGTGGCTACCGCCGGCCCGATCGCACGCGTTCACAAGAGAAGCCCCCGGCGGAATGATGAACTTCATCCTTGATGACGCACACTAAGGGTGAAACCCTCCGTGACCATGTGGAACTGCGACCGCAGTAGGGACTGACCCCCCACCGGACAAACCACCGGATGACACTGCGGTAAGGCTCTGATCGACGCACGCACAAGCTCCATCAATGCACACTGAAGGATCCCCTGTGGGACGCTACTAGATCGGCTCAACCCGCCAAGCTTCCGTTAAAGAGCCCGCCATGTTGACGAAAACTCACACGATCTGAGCCCCTGTGCGCTGTGGCATTCGGGTGTACCCCAACGCAACACCTTCGGACGAGCAGCAAGACCCGGCTCAGCTCACTGATGCCGCTGCGATACTTCGCACCCCACGTGGCTCGCTTTTTCCAGTGGTCGGTCATTCACATGGAGAGTGGATCCGTCCATGAGTGGATGACCTACTGCCTCCCGAGGTCTGGGTCTGGGCTTTGTCGTACGCGGGATGGGGTTGTACTGCGTTTGGTGTAGGTGAGGTCGCGTCAGTTGGCGGATTCGCTGGAGACCGGGCCTGGAAAGACTGGATGTGTCGTTCTTCCCGTCCTTGAAAGGTCCTTCCGATGTCTATTTTTCTCTCCCGCCTAGGGCGCTTCAGTGCCCGGCACCGGCTGATAGTGGTTGGTGTGTGGGCCCTGATCTTCATCACGTTCTCCGGCGTCATGGCCGCTGGCATCATCAACCCGAAGGACACCGAGGCAGCTGAGCAGTCGGTGTCTCAGACTGAAGCTTCCCGCACCCTGGAAAGGGTGAACGAGGAATTCCCGAAGGTGGCGGGGCAGACTGAAGCCGCCGATACTCTGCAGCTGGTCTTTGAAGCACCAGAAGGACGCACTGTCACCGACCCGGTGACGGCTGCGGCGATCACGGACATGCTCACCCGGGCAGCGGAACTGCCAGGGGTGTCTGCGGTGTCGAACCCGCTGGACCCTGCAGCCCCCTACGTCTCGGCGAGTCAGAGTCTAGCAGTTGCCACGCTGAGCTACGCCGAGCTCGGTGACACAGCGGATAAGACGGAGAAGTACGACGCGGCCCTGGCGCTGCGCGATGACGCACCCGAGAACCTGCGGGTCGAGCTCGGTGGAAATCTCCTGGATACCGCGGCACCGCATTCGGGTCCGGGTGAGGTCGTCGGTGTCCTGGTGGCGTTCGTGGTCCTGCTGCTGACCTTCGGGTCGCTGCGCGCGGCCGGCTCGAACCTTTTCATCGCAGCGATCGGCACCGGCGTCGGAGTCCTTGGCGTCCTGGCATTCGGCACGATCGTCCCGGTCGGCGGGAACGTCATCATCCTGGCTTCCATGCTGGGCCTGGCGGTCGGTATCGACTACAGCCTGTTCATCCTCTCCCGCTTCCGCACCGAACTGCGCGAGGGCAGGACCACGATCGACGCTATCGCCCGTGCCACCGGCACCGCCGGCACCGCGGTCGTCTTCGCCGGCCTGACTGTCCTGATCGCCCTGGTCGGGCTGAGCATCGTGAACATCACCGCGATCACCGAAATGGGCTTGGCCGCGGCGTTCGCGGTCCTCATCGCCGTCCTGATGTCCCTGACGCTGCTGCCGGTCTTCATGCGCACCATGGGCCGGCGCGCCCTGCCCCGAGCCGAACGCAACCTCCCCGAGGGCACCATCACCGCTCACCCAACGACACCGCGCAAGGGCTTCCTCAACAGCTGGGCCAAAACGGTCGTGAGGCGCCCCATCCTCGCGATCCTCGGCGGTGTCCTGGTCCTGGTCGTCGTCGCAGCACCGGTCCTAGACCTGAAGACCGCGTACAACATTCCCGGGGGCGCCGACCCTGAGTCCACCGAACGCACCGCCTACAACCTGGTCCTCGACGAGTTCGGTGGCGCCCAGAGCCCCCTGATCGTCTTCGCCGAGGGCGCCGGCATCGAATCCCAGCTCCCCGCCATAGAGGAGGACCTCAGCACCCTGGCAGGTGTCCAGCAGGTCATCCCCGGCCAGATCAACGCGACCGGTGACGCCGCCCTGCTGACCGTCATCCCCGAAGGCAGCCCCATTGATGAGCAGACCAAGGACCTCGTCAACACCATCCGCAACGACACAGCCGTCTCCGGGGTCAACCTCGACGTCACCGGCGAAGCGGTCATTTACATCGACGAGGACGCCCAGATGAACACAGCGCTCATCCAGTACCTGGTGGTCATCGTCCTGCTGTCCCTGGTCCTGCTGACCATCATGTTCCGCTCCATCCTCATCCCGATCGTCGCTACTCTGGGCTTCCTGCTCTCCGTGGCCGCGTCGTTCGGCGGCAGCGTCGCGGTCTTCCAGTGGGGCTGGCTGGATGCGATCATCCCCGCACCTCAGGGGGACCCAATGCTGAGCCTGCTGCCGATCCTGCTCGTCGGAGTCCTGTTCGGCCTGGCCATGGACTACCAGGTGTTCCTGGTCTCCCGCATCCAGGAAATGCGAGGCAAGGGCATGGACCCCAAAAAGGCCATCGTCGAGGGCTTCACACGCTCCGCCCCGGTCCTCGTCGCGGCCGGCACCATCATGGCCGTCGTGTTCGCCGGTTTCGCCTCCAGCACCATGGCCATCGCCGCGTCCATCGCCTTCGGCCTGGTCGTCGGCGTCATCGCCGATGTCTTCATCGTCCGCCTGATCCTCATGCCCGCGATGCTCTCCCTCCTCGGGAACGCAGCGTGGTGGATGCCGAAGTGGATGGACCGCATCATCCCCAACATCGACATCGAAGGCCACGCCCTCGAGAACAAGGAGAACGAGGACGACAACGACCGGGTAGAACGCAGTGAGACTGATCAGCTCACGACCGTCTGACACGCCTTTAGCCGCAGTGTCCTGTGGGCCTTCCCGTATCTCGGGAAGGCCCACAGGCCTTGGGCCCTGACTGTTGTGGTCATACTGCTTTCCCGCTCCGAGGAGGCTGGACGATGCGTTTGGTAGGGCCGCGGAGTGGGCGCAAGAACCCTGTACGTCATCTGGTGTAGGACAAGTCGATTCCGGCGGTGGACGCCCTGATCGCCGTCATTGGACAGCATGGAAGACAACAGGGGAACCTGCGCTGGTGTGTATCCAGTCGCCGTGTGCCTAAAGAACCGGAACCAGAAACAAGGAAGTCTGCGATGAACATCGTCCAACGGCTGGGGTCCTTCACGATCGTGGGCACCGTGGCTTTCGTCGTCGATCTCGGTGCGTTCAATCTGATCGCCTACGGGTTGGGTACCGGCCTGATGACCGCGAAGATCCTCTCCGTCGCGCTGGCAACTGTTGTTTCGTGGGCCGGCAGCCGCTACTTCACCTTCAAGGAGCTCGGCGGCCGGACCTCGTTCCACGAGATACTGCTGTTCGCCCTGACGAATCTGGTGGGCCTGGGCATCGCTGCCGGATGCCTGTATGTCTCGCACTACCTGCTCGGCTTCACCAGCGTGGTGGCGGACAATATAGCGGGCAGTGTCATCGGTGTTCTCCTGGGCAACGTCTTCCGCTACTTCTCCTACCGATATGTTGTGTTCCAGCCACCCCACACCTATCCCGCCTGCACTGCCTGCACCGCCTGCACCGCCTGCAGCCTTTCACCACTTTCCCACCGTCGATCGAGTACACGCATGAAACTCATGATGGCCGTCCGGCGACCGGATACAGCGCCGGCTCCTGAGGTCCGGGGCCCGTTCTGGCAGGAGGCGGTTTTCCTGGTCGTCGTCCTGGCAATCATGATCGGGGGGCTGTGGGGTCAGTCGGGGTACACGACGGCCCCCGAACCCGGGCTCGTGGTTCTCGCGGTCGCCTCCTATCTTCCCTTGTTCGTCAGGACGCGATGGCCGATCCCGGTGCTCATCATCGTGGTCGCGGTCGAGGTCCTGCATCTGATTCTCCTGCCCGTCCTCGGCCCCGACGCGGCAGCATCCGCGGAGGCCGTATCGACCACCAGTGTGGCCGCGTTCCAGCCGGTTCCGGTCGCCACCATGGCGGCGATGTACAACGTCGCGCTTCACAAGGAACCGTTCACCGCCTGGTTGGCCGGTCTGGCGTCGGCTCTCACCCTGTCCGGCGGCGTCGCCTTCGTCCTCTACCCGGCGAACCTGCTGGCAACCACACTGATCATGGGGAACCTCGTCGTCATTGCGACGGCAATCGGGACGACAGTCAGGCACCGTCGGACAAGCACCATCAGGCGGCGGATAGCCCAGGATGAGCATGTCCGTGCCCAGGTTCTGGCTGAGCGGATGCGCATCGCCCGGGAACTGCACGACGTCCTCGCCCATAACCTCACCCTCGTCAACGCCCAGGCGGGTGTGGCCAAGTTCCTCCTGCCCACCGATCCTGCAGCGGCCGAGGCAGCGCTGGGGAACATCACGAACCACACGCGCAGGGCCATCGATGACCTACGCGCCACGGTCGGCCTGCTGCGTGAGGAACCCGAAACTCCCGGTGAGCCCATCGGTGAGGGCGAGGTGAGGCCGGCAGGACCGGGCACGGTTCAGGACGAGGACAACGGCGTAGAAGGGATGGAAGGGGCGGAAGGGGCGACACGCAGCGCTCTGGCGCCTACCCATACTCTCGAGCACCTATCAGAGATGCTCGATTCCTTTCGTAGCGCCGGGAACTTCGTGCATGACAGCCAGTACGGGACCCCAGTGCGCATGCCACAGATCAATGATCTCGGTGCCTACCGCATCATCCAGGAGTCCCTGACGAATGCCGCGAAACACGCTCCTGGGGCGCCGATCAGGGTGGATCTACGATGGCAGCAGAGCGCACTGGACATCACCATCACCAATGACCCTCCACCGACGACGATTCGTGACCATCAGCGGCCCCACCGGCCCCTGGGTACGGGCCATGGGCTGATCGGGATGCGTGAGCGCGCCCTCACCGCCGGAGGTACTTTCGAGGCCGGTGCGCTCATCAACGGTGGGTACAGGGTCCACGCCAGCATCCCTACAACGTAGACATCACACGAAGGACCATCATGACCATCCGCCTTATCCTCGCCGATGACCAGGCGCTCCTGCGCGGCACCTTCAGATTGCTGCTGGACGCGGTGCCGGACATCGAGGTTGTCGGCGAAGCATCGAACGGCGAGGAAGCCGTTGAACTAGCCCGCACCCAGAGGGCGGACATCGTCCTCATGGATATCCGGATGCCCATCCTCGACGGTATTGAAGCCACACGCCGCATCACCGCGAACGAGGACATGGCCGGAGTGAAGATCCTGGTCCTGACCACGTTCGAAACGGACGAACTGGTGATGGACGCCCTCCGAGCGGGAGCCAGCGGTTTCCTGGGCAAAGGCGTCGAACCGGCAGAGCTCATCAACGCCATCCACACCATAGCGGCAGGAGAATCGCTCCTCTCACCTCACGCGACAGCGGCGCTGATCAAACAATTCCTGGCCAGACCACACCAGGAGCCATCCTCGTTCCTTGCCGGCGTAGCTGACCTCACGCCGAGGGAACTCGAAATCACCGCCCTTGTCGGCAGCGGACTGTCCAACATCGACATCGCCGAGGAACTGTACATCAGCCCTGCTACCGCAAAGACGCATCTTCACCGGGCAATGATGAAGACCGGAGCCCGTGACCGGGCCCAACTGGTGGTCTTCGCCTACCAGCACGGACTTGTCAGGCCCGGACAGCACCGCTGAATCATCGCCCAGCACTCCGTCGGCGGTCCGCGTCGAGCATGGCGGGTTCTGGGCCGCTCACCGGGGTAGACCGGTCATGGTCGGACCGGTTCGGTGTGCGGCAGGTATGTCAGCAAATGGTCACGGATGGTATCCATGAGGGAGACCATCGTCGCCTCGGGGGTAGTGCCGAGGAAGTAGAAGTCGTGGTCGACGCCGTCGAACATCCGGTCGTGGACGGTGGCACCGGCGGCTCGCGCGCGGGTGACGAACCGGTCGATGGAGGGTGTGAAGGTGTCGTTCTCGGCTGTCAGAACCAGCAGGGGTGGGAGGGCAGCCAGTTCAGCGTCATCGAGGAATGCCGGTGAGGCGAGGGGATCAGCTTTGTCATCGCCCTTCCGGAAGTAGGAGACGTTGACCATCTCTCGCACGCTGGCGCTGACGAAGGGCTTGTCGATCGGGGAGATGTGATCCTCGGGTGCAATGGTCAGGTCGACGGCCGGAACGAGGAGGGACGCGGCGCGGACGGCGGGCCCGTCGTGCCGACCGGTGAGGGTCAGGACGCCGAGTGCGATGTTCGCGCCGGCGCTGCCGCCCGCGAGGGCTATCCGGTTCCCGTCCCAGTTCATCGCCGTTCCGGATGCCGCGACCCATTGGAGGACGTCGAAGCATTCCTCGATGGCCTGGGGGAATCTGGCCCGGGGTGCGGTGCTGTAGTCCACGTTCACGACGACGGTGCCGACTTCACCGGCGATGCCGCGCACGAGGTGGTCATCCTGGCGTGGGTTACCGACGACGAAACCACCCCCGTGGATGTTGATGGTCACCGGCGCTGCTGTACCTTCGGCGGTCAGGGGCGCGTCGGGTGCGGGGCGGGTGATGTAGCAGCGCACGTCCCCGTGGCGGGTGGGGACCTGCACGACCTCGGCCTCGGGCACGTTCCGGGTGGTCAGTGACACGGTGGGCGCTTTGATGAGATGCGTTCCGACCACGGACATGGCGGTGGCCCGCAGGCGGGTTCCGATAGGCAATTTCACGGGATCTTCTCTGTTCGGTCGAGGTCCGCTAAGGGACCATCCTGCGGGTGCCCGTCGAGACGGCTCGAGCGGGATAGGAGGGGGCAAATCACCAGCGACAGGGAAGCGGGCTCCTCCAGCTGGTGGCTGCAGTCCTCCACTGCAGTTCTCCGCTGTGGGTGCGGGCAGGGCCCGGCACCGGCCGGGCGCTGTACCGGCCGGGTCGTCAGGCGCTGAGGAGGATGGTGTTCTGCGAGGGGTCTTTCAGGAGGTAGCCGCCGTCGGTCTCGGTGATCTCATGGCGGAGGGTGCCAAGGACGTGGTCGAGGCGCTGGTGGGTGTCGAGGTGGAGTGTGAACGCGCGCATGCGTGCTGTGCCGGCCGGGGACTGCGGGGCGCCGATGCCTTGCCAGGTGTTCACGGCGATGCGGTGGTTGAACGCACCTCCCCCGCCGAGGTCTCCCATGTGGAAACGCGGCGCCCAGACGGCCTGGTTGAAGCCGAAGGACTGGTAGAAGGCGTAGGCGGCGTGGAGGTCACCGACGTAGAGGTGCACGTGTCCGATACGCGTCCCTTCGGGTACGGGGAGAGTGGTGTCGTCATCGGGCAGCGCCTGGAGGGCGAGGCGGACGTCGAGGGGTTCACGGCCGGAGGACCGGGTTCCGTCGCGGCGCACGACGTAGGGTCCGCCGTCGTCGAAGACAAATTCGAGCATCCGCTCGGGAGTTTCCAACGTGATCTCAACGGTGATCCCGTCGGGGTCCAGAAGGTAGATCGCTTTGGACATGATGTGGTCGGTCGGTGAGATCTGCCAGCCGGCCCGGATCAGGCGCAACAGGATCCGGGCGAAATCGGCCGCCGTCGGCGGGTGGATCGCCAGGTGGTAAAGGCCGCTGTGACCCTGCAGGAACGCGGTCCTCGCGCCCGGATGCAGGGTGACCAGCGTTTCGGTGGCCGTACCCAGCTGCACTTCATCGGCCTGCTCGGAGCGGAGCACGAGTCCGATCACATCGGTCCAGAACGCGGTTGATCGACCGAGGTCGGTCACTTCGAGGTGAACGGCTCCGAAAGTCGCAACTTCCTGCGCGCGCGGGTTGGCCACAGCGGGCACGACGAGTGGGGTGGATGATTCCGCAGACATGAGGTCTTCCTTCAAAGCTGGATACGGACAATAACGACTGATCGGACGATGCTGATCGGGCAGTGCTGGTGGGGCGGTGCTGGTTGGGCGGTAGTGACTCGGCGGTTACTGGCCGGTGAGCTGGGCCATGAAGGCGGAGAAGTCGCCGACGGCGTTGTGCTCGACGATCTGTCCGTCGCGGACGATGTCCACGGCGACGGCCTCGAGGCGGGTCGCCCGGCCGCTGGCGGGGATGCCGAAGAACTCCCCGCTGGTGTGGGTGCCCTGCAGGACCCAGTGGGTGAAGACCGTGTCCCCGTCGGCTGCCTGGCTGAGGATCGACATCGTCTGATCCGGCATCGCTACCTTCGCGGCGAGGTCTGACTGCATCCACAGTTCACGGTTCATCGCTCCGCCGTTGGTGTGGTTGACCAGGTCCTGGGAGATGTAGGTGTCGAAAGCGCCCTCCAGGTCCCCACCGTTGTAGGCCTCGTAGAAGGTGCGGGCGACGGTCTTGTTCTCATCGGTGGTGCTCATGATGCTCTCCCTGCTGATCGGGTTCGGCCCGTCCACGATCGTGCGGCGGGTTCCTGCTGCTGGTGCTGGTGGTGTGGTGGTTAGAACATGCCGTTGTCGTTGGTGGCTTCGGCGGGGACGGGTTGCATGACGTCCCAGTGCTCGACGATCCGGCCGTCCTGGACGCGGAAGATGTCCACGACGGCTTGTCCGGGGTCGTCCGGGATCATCTTCAGGTTGTAGTGCAGGACCACGAGGTCCTCCTCCGCGATGGCGCGTTTGAGGTGGAAGGATGCCTCGGGTGCCTGGGCGAAGAGTCCGCCGATGAGGGTGGGGAAGATTTCCGCGCCGTCCGGGGCTGTGGGGTTGTGCTGCGTGTAGGTGGCACCGAGGTACCGGTCGCGGGCCTGCTCCGGTTCGCGGCGGACGAAGGCGAGGTCGAAGAAGTCCAGGACGATCTGCTTGGACTCCAGGATGTTCTCGGACGACTGGCTCATGACGTTCCTTCGATCAGTGCTGCAAGGATGCTCGGGGTGTGCTCGGGGTGATGCTTGGGCTGGTCTGGGGGTTGCTACTGGTGCTGGTGGTGGTGGGCCGGGAGGGGGCTCCGCATCGTGGATGCCGAGCCCCCTCGATCGTGACCGGCGGGTACTGCTGGTCACGGCTGAAGCTGCTGGTTCTGGTGGTCTTACTTGATGAGGGCGAGGCCGCCGGTCCAGCCGATCTTTTCGCCCATGGCGAGGCTGATCTGGAGCAGGCCGATGCCTTCGAGTTCGCGTGCGCGGCCGAGGGGGCCGGCGTCGACTGCGTGGAGGCCGCCGGCGGTGACGACGTCGGCCAGCTGGGTCTTGGCGTCGGTGTCATCGCCTGCGATCAGGACGGTGGTGGTCTGGCTGCCGCCGACGGTGCCCATCGCGAGGGTCGGTCCGAAGTTCGTGTTGAAGGCCTTGAGGACCTTCGAGGACGGCAGGGCTGCTGCGAGTTCGGCGGCGGCGGAGGAATCCGGAGCAACGGCGAGTTCACCGGTCTGGAAGTTCAGTGGGTTGGTGATGTCCACGACGGTACGTCCGGCCAGTTCCTCGCCGCGGGTGGCGGCGATCTCGGAGAGGGCGGCGTAGGGCACGGCGAGGACGACGATGTCGCCGGTCACGGCCTGGTCGGTGTCTTTGCTGCCCAGGGACTGGACGGTGTTGCCGCCCTTCTCCGCGAGGGCGGTGATGGCCTGGCCCATGTTGCCGGTGCCGATAACGGTGATGCTGGTCATGATGATCTCCTGCTGGTGGGTGCACCCGGGAGTGGGTGCGGTTGGGTTATGGGTGAGTCGAACTGGTGAGTGGGTTGGTGGGGGCGCTGGGGCCCGTGCTGGGGCTGGGGGTGCGCTGGGCTTAGAAGGCCCAGGCGCCGAAGCGTCCGATGGCTACGAACAGGGCCAGAGCGCCGAGGACCACGTTGACGACGACCATCTGGCCTTCCTTGCGGCGCAGGTGGGTGATGATCGCCCCGACCATGATCAGGACCAGACCCGTGGCGGCCAGCGGGACCAGGAATGTCGCGATGCCGGTCAGTGCCGGCAGGATCAGGCCCAGGGCTCCGAGGACCTCCGCGGCGCCGATGGCCTTGACCGCCCCGGGGCTGAAGCTCTCGGTCCATCCCATGCCCGATGCAGCGAGCTTTTCCTTGGGCTGGGTGAGCTTCATCGCGCCGGCGCCGAGGAAGGCCAGGGCGAGGACTGCGGCGACGATCCAGAGGGTGATGTTCACGATGTTCTCCTGAGACGGATGCACGAGAGGTGCGGGCTGTAAGTGGTCGGTGAACCAACCTGGCGGTTTGTTCAACCTTTAACCAAAGCGTAGACCCGGAAACTTCAACATGCAAGTCATTGCGCTGAGTGTTTTTGTTCAGCTGTTAACTAGTTGGGGTAGACTGGGTTCCATGACCACGACGACTTCCACCCCGGCAGCAGGCAAGCGTGCCAACAACACTGCAAGCTCAGCTGCAGGCCCGGCCACAAGCCCGGCCACAGGCACGAGCGATCAGGCATCCAACCAGGACTCCCTCGACGTGACAGGCCAGTCCGGCCGGCCCTTCAGCTCCTCCGACCAGCCTTCGGGCTCCGTGGACGGGGTTGAGCCGCGGTGGTTGAGTGAGGAGGACCAGCGGACGTGGATGGCGCTCGGCAGTGTGCTGCTGCGCTTGCCCGGTGCGTTGGATGCGCAGTTGCAGCGCGATGCGGGTATCAGCCACTTCGAGTACGTCGTCATGGCGGCACTGTCCGAGTCCCCCGAGCGGACCCTGCGGATGAGCATCCTGGCGGTCATGGCCGAGTCCGGTCTTCCGCGACTGTCGCAGGTCGTCACGCGCCTGGAGAAGCGGGGCTGGGTGAAGCGCTCCCCCGACCCCACCGACGGCCGCTCCACCCTCGCCACTTTGACCGAGGACGGGTGGGACAAGGTTGTTGCTTCCGCGCCCGGTCATGTCGAGGAAGTACGCCGCCTCGTGTTCGACCCACTCACGAAAGCCCAGCTCAGGCAGCTCAACGAGATCAGCCGGCGCGTCATCACCGTGATCGACCCCGACGACCGCTGCCTGCGCTGACGACACCCTCCCCTCGCTGCTCGAGGACGCAGCCGGAGACAGAGGGAGTTGCTTCGACCTTCGATTCGACTCTTTAGTGGGTCAGCCACCACTTGAGGACTGCCACGGCGGAGCACACTGCGGCCAGAACGATCCCGGCCAGGAACGTCCGGAAGGACGCCGGCTGGCGCCGCAGCCGCCCCACGACCCAGCCAAGACCCGCCATCCGCAGCACGGTGACGATGATCGCCGCCAGGAGCGCCACCGTCGGCCCGACCCAGCCCAGCAGCGCCGCAGCCATCAACAGCGCAGGCGTCAGCGCCGACGAGGCAATAGGCAGCGCATCCCCGAGCAGATGAGCGAAGCGGCTGCCGGCATGAACACCGGCTCCCCCACCAGCACGATCATGAGCCTGGGTATGGGTATGGACGCTGGAGCCGACCCATTCGGAGATCACGTGGGCGAGGAAGGTCGACACTCCGGTCCCCAGGACGTAGGCGATGGCCTTCGGGCCCAGTAGGTCCTCCGGCCGTAGCGCGATCAGGGCGGCAAGGACCAGGATGTTCCCGTAGACGAACGCCGTGATGCGCCCGGATACGTCCTCCGCCGTCATCGGCCGGCTCGAGCGCCACCGGAATATCCGCCGCAGGCGCCGCTGCCCGGAGCGCGTCATATCGACCATGCGCCGATCCTAATCGGACAAGCACGCCCTTCCCCGCGCCTACCTCCGTCCTTGCCCCCGCCCTTGCCCAGCCCCGCGTTGACACCTGCTGACGGCACGGACAGTCAGAAAAATTTCACGCATGAACCAATGCGACGCTTCAATAAGTTGCATCATGAAGTAACTAGCAGGTAGGGTTTACTTCAGACGTTAACCAAAGATGACGTATCAGCAGCCTTCCACTTCCCCGAGGAGATCTACCGTGACCAGCCCCGCAAGCACTGCCACCAAGACCACCACCACCCGTTCCGCAGCGCCCCGCTTCGGCGCCGGCAAGGCCATCGGAGTCGCCGCTGTGGCCTCCATCGTCGTGAACGCCGTCATCGCCTGGGTCTCCGTCAACGCGTTCGACGC
This sequence comes from Arthrobacter sp. MN05-02, assembly GCA_004001285.1. NCBI lineage: Bacteria > Bacillati > Actinomycetota > Actinomycetes > Micrococcales > Micrococcaceae > Arthrobacter > Arthrobacter sp. MN05-02. Next base: position 258,376 of record AP018697.1, on the reverse strand, counting down.
ACCCTCGACCTTCCTGCCGCTGACCCCACCGGTCTTCATCATGTGGACCATCCTCGGCGTGGCCATCGGAGCCCTGGGCTGGCGCATCATCACCCGCCGCGCCAAGCAGCCCGCGAAGCTCCTGCGCATCCTCGTCCCGACCGTGCTGGTCCTGTCCCTGATCCCGGACTTCATGATCCTCACCCCCGGCGCGATGCCCGGAGCCACCACAGCCGCCGTGATCGCCCTGATGGTCATGCACGTCGCGGTCGCCGCGATCGCGGTCTCCGCCTACCAGCGGTTCATGCCCGCCCCCGCCCGCAACTAAGCCACACTGACGATGCAGGGCCCCCGCACAGGGGCCCTGCACTCGAACTGCTTACACCCCATGCTCCTGAGCGCCCTGCATCCGGATCCCCTCGGATGCTCTCGGCACGCTCTGCTGTCACCCATGACTACCCGCCCCGGCTCACTGCCACCTGATGTGAGGAACCCATGCCCGACTCCACGCGTCCGCTCCGTAAGCTCGGTTTCCTCACGATCGGCCTGTTCGACCCGAACGACCCGGCCGCCGGCCATGAATCGACCCTGCAGATCATCGAACTCGGTGAGCAGCTCGGATTCGACAGCGCCTGGCTACGCCACCGCCACCTCCAGTACGGGATCTCCTCCCCGATCGCGGTCATGGCCGCCGCGAGCCAGCGCACCTCCCGCATCCACCTCGGCACCGCCGTGACCCCGCTGGGCTGGGAGAATCCTCTGCGCCTGGCCGAGGACCTCGCCACCGTCGACCTGCTCGCCGGCGGACGGATCAACTCCGGCGTGAGCGTGGGCGAACCGATGCAGTACGACACCGTCAAGCACGAGCTCTATCCGGACACCGCGGACCTCGAGGACTTCAGCTACACCCGTGTGGAACGCTTCGCACGCCTCATCGCGGGGGAACCTGTCCGGGAGTTCTCCGGCAAGCAAGGCGTCGTCGAGGAATTCTCGGACCGCGTCGAACCGCACTCCCCCGGACTGCGTCGACGTCTCTGGTACGGGGCCGGGAGCACCCGATCAGCGCTCTGGGCCGGAGCCAACGGCTTCAATTTGCTCTCCAGCAGCGTGATTTTCCCCGATACCGATCAGGAACCGGACTTCGCCCTCGTCCAGCAAGCCCAGATCCGGGCCTACCGCAAAGCCGCCGAAGACTCAACTCAACCACATGGACCGGCCCGGGTCTCTCAGGGCCTGGTCGTCATCCCCACCGACTCCGCAACACCGGCGCAGCGGGAGAAGTACCAGCAGTACGTCGACGCACGCCTGCCCCGCACGCGCACACCACAAGGACCGAGGGGCATGCTGTTCGCCCCCGACCTCATTGGCACCAGCGAACAGATCGCCGAGCAGCTCCACGCACACGCGGGCTTCCAGGAAGTCGACGAAGTCGCCTTCGCCCTGCCCTTCAGTTTCGACCACCAGGACTACGTCCAGATCCTCACCGACATCGCCACCACCCTCGGCCCCGCCCTCGGCTGGAGCCCCGCCATATAGGGCCGCGAGAAGGATGCAGCCCGCAGTCGAACGCTTGTCCAAGCAAGTTGCCGCACGCACATTCAGGTAGATGCACCACATCGGTGCTTTAACAGAAGGACAATCATGACCATCGTCATCACCGGAGCAACCGGTCAGCTCGGCCGCCAGGTCGTCGAGCAGCTGCTCGCACGCGGCGTGGACCCGTCGACCATCGTGGCTGGGGGCCGCAATGAGGACGCACTGGCGGCGTTGGTGGCCGACGGCGTCCGCACGGCGCGTGTCGACTACGCGGACCCGTCCACCCTCGACACCGCCTTCGCAGGCGCCGAGAAGATTCTTCTGATCTCCAGCAGCGAAGTAGGGCAGCGCTCCGTGCAGCACAAGGCCGTCATCGACGCCGCCCGCAAGGTGGGCGCGGATCTGGTGTACACGAGCGCGCCGAGAGCATCTACGTCGGCCCTCATCCTCGCTCCCGAACACAAGGCGACTGAGGCGCTCCTGGAAGGTTCCGGGCTCACCTACACGGTGCTGCGCAACAACTGGTACACCGAGAACTACGACGACACCATCCGTCAGGCGGTCTCGACCGGAACCATCCTCACCAGCGCCGGCAACGGCAGGGTCGCAAGTGCGACGCGCAGGGACTACGCCGAAGCCGCAGCCGTCGTCCTAACGTCCGACGAGTACGCCGGCGAGATCCTCGAACTCGGCGGAGACCAGCCCTGGAACTTCGACGAACTCGCTTCCACCATCGCTGAGGTCGCAGGCACTCCCGTGACCGTCACCCAGGTCTCCACCGACGAGCATGTCGCCGCCCTGAAAGGCTTCGGACTCGATGAGGGCACTGCAGTATTCGTCGCCGCGCTGGACGCGAACATCGCCGACGGTCTCCTTGCCGACAGCGACGGCACCCTGTCCCGCATCATCGATCGCCCCACCACGCCGCTGAAGCACTACATCAGCGAATTCCTGAGCGAGTAAGCCTGTGTGCCGCCGGGCGTTAGCGCGCCCGGCGGCACACGAACAAGCCCCTACCGTCTAGCACCACGACGAACGGTCTCGACTCGCTCGAGGTAACGCCCGTCAGGCGTCCTCAATACTGACGTCCGAACGAATCGAGAGTCCGCTTCGCGGTGTCTTGAAAACCTAAAGCTTTACAAGACAGCGAACTCGGCCAAGCGCTGATCAATCACTTCCCCGAGATTCCGGGACTCTTGTTGTCTTGGAAACGTGTCTCGATGCGTTCCGTCTTAGAAGTGCTCGCGCTCGAGGTTTGCGAGCCAGCATGGCGGGATGAGGTATCGCGGGTAGACCATGCGGGCGCTCCCTCGCCCGTCAGTGCAGCGCTCCGCTTCTTGTCATACGGAGCTCCTCACATGCGTGCTCCTCTTTCAATCATCGTTCGGTGCCCGGCGGCGGAATGGGCTGGGTGTAGCTCCGTGGCACGGAAGAAGCCCCGACCGAGACGGATCCGAACGGCGTAACCGGGCAGTGCGAATCATCAGGCAGCGCTTTCCCCTGTGACGGTGAATTTCCCGCTCTTTCCGGCGACCAGGACGTCAAGGTAGGAGGGCTCGTTCGTGTGTGAAATTTCCTGCGTGCGCTCTTCAAGTACGACCGAGGAATCATGGACGCCTCACCCAGTTGGGTTCATACTGTTGCCCTCCCTTCGAGGAAAGGAGAAGTCATGGCGGACGAAAAAGAGAGCAAGGGCCTCACCGTCGACATCCAAAAGCAGATTGAGACCCTCAGGAAAACCCTGGGTGACCTGAAAGCAATACTGGACCAGCTCAACACCGCCCGGTCTCTGGCAGCGACGATCATTAACAACACCGACCTGACACTGACCGCCACGTTCCAGGAGCATGAGAGCGGCGCTTTCGCTTCCCCTCCACCTCAGGTCATCGCACCACGAAGCGCGAAAGCGTTCGGTTCACAAAGTCGTTCCGGTGCATTGTTCACAGGGGCCGTCGGTACCGTCCATTACGAGGGGGATGGACTCGTGGCCTTCTTCGACTGGAACAACCCATGGGCGGGAGAGAACTCGGCAGCTACTGCCCTCCACAGTGCTACCGGGCGCTACCGGGAATGGACCGTAGCCGGCGCTGGAAACGAGAAGGCCCAGTTCGAATACACCATCTACCAGATCCCTGAAGAAGGCGCTTGGCGCAGCTGCCGGGACTGCCAGACACTCTTCTTCGATGGCGGCACTGACAACGGCTCCTGTCCGGCCAGAATTAGGGAACGCATCATCACCGGCCCCAACGGAAAGCCTGTCCCCGGGTCACTTCATCACCGGGCTGAAGGCTTGGAGTACTTCCTCTCGCACAGTGCCACGATCGGACCTGCACCGAACAATAACCAGACTGCCCCTTGGCGTCGCTGCATGAAGTGCCAGTCGCTGTACTACGACGGCAACCCGGCAAAGGGCACTTGCCCCGCGGGTGGAGGGCATCAAGGAGAGCGACTTGGCTACTTGGTCCCTTACCGAACCAGCGCTCCTCTCGCCACCCGCCAGCAGGAATCCTGGCGAATCTGCGATGCCTGCTACGGATTGTTCTTCGAACATGGACCGGTTCGGGGCCGCTGTGCTTCCAGGGGCGCCGAAGGGCACCTGCTCAACACGGAGAGCTTCAACTACGCCGTGAACTACCGGTAGTAAACTTCCCGCATCCGGGAATGGGCACGCAGCCCGAAGGGGCCGCCTGCACATTCCCCCTTGCGTCAACGCGGTCAGGCCCTGCTCAGGGCGGGTGGTGGACGCGCGTAACCTCCTCCCCAGCGCGGCGCTTGGCAACAGGAGTTCTCATGACGCTGCGGCGGCGGCCCAGGAAGATAATTCACGTCTAAGGACGTAGGCCATCAGGGGGGCAAGGATCGGCAGTAGCATTTTCACCATCTGCCGCGACGGATTCATTTCCCACCGCGTTGTCACCATCGTTCCCCCGCCAGTGGGGCGGAAGTCGACGAAGAAACGACCACCGAAAGGGCTCTGCAGGACTTGGTTAGCGGTACGGCGAGGACGATCGAAGATGTCGTAGTCCGAAACGCTCCTCAACGCGATTGGGCCCACTTTCATCACCAACGTGTAGATGGGCGTCCCATCACCGCGGATACGATAATTCTCGATAGCGGCGCCCATCTTTGATGCCGCAGCAGCGCGACGTCCTTGGTCGCCGAACACGAACTCCCACGCCTGATCAGGAGGTACAGGAAAGAGTGCGCTGGCTTGAACTGTTCGCATAACAACACTCCCTTCGGCGCGGGAATACGAACATTTTAGCTCCCAGGGCTGCCCGAATGACAGACACCCGAGCGCAAGAATGACTGACGACACGGAATCGCCTCGTCCATGCATTGTGCATTCCTTGGGAATGCACCAATGAAGATGCCCGTTGCTGTCTTTCGGGCCGCCCGCGAGGTTCGTTCGCCATAGTCGTAAGGTCCTTGAAAGGCGGTGCCACTCGGACCGTACATCCAGTCGCCGTCGTGAGAACCTGCCGGTTCTCAGAGAGACGAAATGGCTTCCCGCCGGCCACTTGGGTTTTGTTCAGCTGTCCCAGCGGGTGTCGTATTCGGGGTGGCCGATCCAGGGCAGGGCGAGCAGTTCAAGGATCCTGCGCATGTAGTTCTGGTCTTCAACCGGCTTGATGTTCCACTCGATGCGCTGCACATGAGCGATCAGGCGCCGCTTGGCCTCACATTCGGCCAGGAGCCGCTCTTCAGCCATTGCGGGCATCATGTCTCCGCCGGTTAGGAGCACCTCGTCCTCCTCGATGCGGGCAAGGATGAAGGCGGCGAGCTCGTCCATGGGATTCAGGAAGTTCGAATGATGAGATGAATCCGATGAATTTGAAGGATCGAGAGGGTGTGTCGGGTCCATGGTGTCGAGACTAATCAGAGAACAGTCGGGGATGGCATCGCTCGTGACAGGTGAACGGATTCAAGCTCACTCCTGCGAAGTTCCCCTCACGATCCAAGGGATGACCACAGCACGTACGCCCTTGGAGTCGGGCCTGCTTGTAACCAGGGTTCACTGTTGGACTTTCGCCGGTTGCTACGTCTGAGCTGGTACTTATGGATACTTCCATCAGCTACGTACATCCCCTAGGAGGAGGGTTTCATGTCGCGGGAACTGGTCTGGACGGGTTTCATGACGCTCGACGGTGTCGTGGATTCACCCGGCGGAAGTGTCGAAGGCCACCGCAGTGGTGGCTGGGTCTTCAGCACCGAGTTCGTCCCGGAAGCGTTCGAGCTCAAGAGTGAGGAGCTCAGGGAGACAACAGCGCTGATGTTCGGGCGTCGCAGCTACGAAGCGTTCGCGCCCATCTGGCCCGGATCGGAAGACCACGCAGGGTATAGGAATCTTCCGAAGTACGTGGTGTCGGGCACCCTCGACCAGGATGCGATTGTCGATGACTGGGGGCCGATCGAGATCCTGCGGACACTTGATGACGTCGCTGCCCTGAAGCAACGCGGCGAGGGCGCGATCTTCATTCACGGCAGTGCCGAACTCGCTCGGAACCTGGCCGACGCGAACCTCATCGACCGCTACAACCTGCTGGTTTTCCCGGTACTCCTCGGTACAGGCAAGAACCTGTTCAGCATGAGGGATCGGGATCGGCAGCGCCTCCACCTTAGGGACTCGGGCGTCTACTCCAACGGCGTCATCAAAGCCGTGTACGACGTCGTGCATAAGACGACCGGTCCGGCTTAGTTGCAGCCACCGCAGGACCCGCCCGAACTACTGGCCTGACTCCGGGCCAAACCACCGGCCAGAAAGGGAGGGCCGAACGTACTTCGAGCGCCAGTGGGATCTGGGGTGCTTTTGTGCTGGTAGTGCGCTGGTGATGCTCATACCTTGGGGAGCAGGGCGCCGTCCGCGCCCGGCAGGCGGTGCGTGATGCTGGTGATCAAAGTGCATGTGGAAGAAGTCGACGGCGGGTTCGAGGTGACCTGCCCCGATGCCCCTGCTGTGCGCCACACCATCGGCTCTCTCTGGGATGCATGCACCGTCCGCCATGCGCTGGCTCAACAGGCTGGGGTTCCAGACGATCTGGTGTGGCTGCAGATCAGCGCTCAAACCGGCGCGGTCACTGTCATCTCCGATGTCCACCCCCTGCACTGGGTCGCCTTTCACTCGGTCCTCCACCCCGCTCATCAGGCTTCCCACCCCTCCGATCTCATCTTCGAGCACGCCCTGACCGCTCTACGCCACGAAGCCGACCACGCACTGAAGCAGAACCGCCTGCACGCGCAGGTGAAGTTCATCCTGTCCTTCAGCGATGGAACGAAGATGGCGCTGCCACGCCACGGAGGCTACCTACTACGCGACGTAGTAGAGGAAAACCGCGAGTCCGCAGACCTCAGCACCTGGGTCAAGAACCGACTCACCGGACTACCTGCCTCGGAAGCCCACTGGGACACCCCGATCACCGGTGTCCAGGTAGGCATCTTCGGGCCCGAAGCTCCGCCCACACGGCGATACCGGTAAGCACAACTGCCGATCACGATTCCAAAGCTTCCGCTGTCGAGGACTACGGTACCGGCATCTGCCGGACACACAGCCGACCAAGCGATCAACCAGACGGTGGTGATGGGTGCCATCGTGCCGGCTGTTGCATTTCGATCTCACATCAGGAAGTACTGCTTTCATCTGCCACGATGGATGTACGTGGTGATGACTGAGACCCCTGCTTCCTGCAGGGGCCGGCAGGGTCATCACCGTGCTGGGCTGGGGCCGCATCACCGAACCTGATCACGTGGTCGAAAGAGAATTGGAACACCACATGAATCCGTTCGACCAGCAATGGCGCACAGCCAACGCCATGCGGAGGGCAGATCTGACCATCGATGATGTGTGGCTCCGATACTTCTCCATGGGCGGTACCGCTGATGGCGTAGCGGTTGCCTCATACCTTCACGGACTCATCATGCTCGACGCCCTGCAACGGGACCTCCTTACCTACGCTGTGGAAGAGCTCACGACCTCCAGTCCACCCGGTAGAAAGCCGGACCGCCCTGCAGATCATCCGGATGATCAAGGCCACAGCAGTAGCGTCGACATTCGTCACCCTGGGCCTTGGCCGATCCTACGAGTGCGGGTCACCGACATGTTCGATCCTTGGGAAGCCGAGCGCCATCGAAAGGCCTCCCTCCAGCGCACCGGACTCCTCACTGCCGAAGGCGATGAACGCTTCAACCGGTTCACCCGGGCGGCCAGGGACACCTTCAACGTCAACTCATCGACCATCTCGCTGATCACCGGCACGGAGCAGATCATCATGTCCCTGGCCGGCGACTTGGGACGCGATCTATCTCGTGAGATGTCCTTCTGCACCCACACCATCCTCCACGACCAAGCCCTCGTCATCCCCGACGCCACGAAAGATGACCGGTTCAGGACCAACCCCCTCGTTACGGGACAACCGAACCTTCGGTTCTACGCCGGGCACCCCCTGACAGGACCCGGCGGTTGGCGAATCGGCGTCCTGTCCCTACTCGACCTGCAACCAAGAACCTTCACCCAGCAGGACCACCACACCTTGAAAGCCATCACGAACCACGTACAAGCCGAAATACTCGCCAACTAACTCTCCAAGCACGTCATCTCTCCCGAAACGCCGAAACCAGTCAACCCCTGCGCACTCTCTGACCGTAAATGAAGCTCCGCCATGCAGTCTTATCGTTTCTGTGCCAACGGTTCATCTCGAAAACGCAGGATCCGGGTCAGGGCCAAAAGGATTCGATGAGTCAGAGCACTCCAACGGGCACGCCGGGCAGGACATAACCAAAAGTGCACCCGGGATCGCGTGCAGCTCAGCTGGGGCCGACCCGGCGTCCGGAAATACTCGCGGGTATCACCTGCACGAGCTGACGGCGGTCTCCACCCGCCCACGGTTCGTTGATCATCCGGCCCCACACCGTGGCCAGCAGGGCCTCATCCTCAACGACCGCTGTCGAACCCTGCACCAACACGGACCACCCCGACATCCGCGCCTTATCGACTTGGTCGACCTGGAATGCTGCCCGGTCCAGCGGCGCACGCCCCAGATCCCCTGTTGCCGATGTGCGGAAGAAAACAGCCTGGTTATGAACAAGGTAGTTCACCGGGTAGATGAAGATCCGTCCATCCCGGAAGAACCCGACCCGGCCCGTCGAAGCAGTGCCCAGCAACGCCCAACACTGATCAGCCTCGAGCTCTTCGTGGGAGCGTCCAACTCCTGGCCCGTCCCAAAAGTCATACCCTGTCGTCATCGCCAATCCTCTCGCCAGTGCAAACGGATCCTTCCACCCTAAATGAGGCACGCGACGGGCATCAGAACCTGTTCTTCGTCGATGTTGGGCTCCAAAGCAGACCCCCGCACTCAAGCATCCGCCCGTCGTAACCATGCCTGCACGCACGAATCGGTTTGATCCACGTCAACGCACGTCACTGGTTCCGATGCTCAGGTAGCGATACACGGCTGCACGGCTGGCTCCGATGATCTTCCCGATGTCAGCCGGCACCAACGCCGCCAAGCCCTTGACCTTCGTACCTTCCATGACGCGTGACGAGCTCGTGGCAGAGGTACGGGGTTTCGTGACGGGCTTCTACGAGCCTGGTGGGATCGGTGAGGACTTCCTCGATCACGTGCCAGTCTCGTCGCGCCGGCGGAATGCACGCTGGAGCATCCTCCTCCGTACCGCTCGACAACCGGCTTACGCGTCACCTCGGATAGGTGCGGATCAGCGGGCCTGCGGTGGGTAAGGAGCTGTTGGTTGCCGTTTAGGGTTGGAGGATGGCTGCCGTGGGGGAAGTGCTTGAAGCTGATCGTCTGTTGGTCGGGTACGCGGGAAGTCCTGTGTGCGGGGAGGTTTCCTTCAGGGTCAGCCTGGGTGAGGTTCTTGCGGTGGTGGGTTTCAACGGTGCCGGCAAGTCCACGGTTGTCCGAACCTTGGCAGGGCGCCAGGATCCGTTGTCTGGTCATGTGCGAGTCGATGGTCTGCCGGCGATGCCTGACGTGGTGATGTTCCGGCGGCAAGTCGCGACCGTATTCGATGAGGACGTCTTCTTTCCGTCGTTGACGGTGCGTGAACACCTGATCCTGGTGGCTCGAGGCCACTCGCTGAGCTCGCCCGAGGAAGCAGTGGACGCCGAGCTGGACTTCTTCGGAATCTCGGACAGAGCCCATGCCGTCCCTGACGCGCTGTCCTCCGGCAACGCCGCCGACTGCTCCTGGCCGCTGGGTTCATCCGACCCTCGTCCCTGCTATTCCTTGATGAGCCCGAGCAGCGCCTGGACCCGGTGATGCGCGACGCGCTGGCCCGCCGAATCCGCGAACGTGCTGATACTGGGACCGCCGTCGTTCTTGTCACCCACGATCCCCGGCTGCTGGTCCGTACAGCGACAAGATGCCTGGTCATCGACGAGGTCGTCGAGCTGGTGGACGTAGCGCGAGGAGCGCAGATCATTGCAGGTTCCTGACCCCATGCGGGCAGCTGCAGGATCGGTGATACCCGACAGTGATTCGGTGCGCGATGATGCTGTGCGCGATGATTCGGTGCGCCTTGCCCGGGACGTCGTTGGTTTCACGCGGCGTGCGGCCCGGCAGTACAACAGGGCCCATTCCTCAACCCGTGACCTGTTCATCGACGTGTACTCGAACGCGCTGGCCGGGGGCTGCGTGCTGATGATGGCGGCATCCCTCGTCGTGGCACTCCGCGACGAAATCATGGGACGAAGCGTCGGCAAGGCGAACCTGGTAGCGGCGCACTGGCAGGCGCTGCCTGCTGGGGTTCTGTGGATGATTCTCACCTATTTGGCGTTGGTCGGGATCGTGCTGTTGGCCCGCAAGCTGGGCCCGGTCACGGTAAGCCGGGCGGAAGGCGCGTGGTGGTTGCCGCTGCCGCTCGACCGCCGACCGATGGTCCTTGCATCATTCCGCACGCGATTGGTTTCGCTTAGCGCTGTAGCTGCCCTCGCCTATGTCCCTTTCAGTTTCCTCACCGCGATCGACCGCTCCCCGTGGGCACATGCAGGATCGGCGGTGGCCTTTGGTGGAGGTGTTGTCCTGGCTGTTGCCGGCGCGGCAATCCTGCAACTGATGCCAACGTCCGGCGCACTCCGGACAGGAATCCTCGTCGGGCTTGCCCCCGTGGCCGTCCTGCCGTTCCTGGCCTCCGCTGTGTGGCCGCTCGTGCTGGTACTCATTGCGGCGGTGGTGCTCGCCGCCTACGTGCTCTCCCGGATTGGTGACGTAAGCGGTGCCGAGTTGCAACGCGGCGGTGCTGTCTCAGGTCACGCCGCGGCGTCCATCTTTTCATCGACATCAACGAGCTGCGCCGTGCACTGGCAGCCGGGCCACGCCAAACCCTCAGCATGCGTGGCTCGCGCTACTACTCACGCCCTACCCGGCGGGCCGGCGTGGCGGTCATCCGCGCCGATATCGTGGCGTTCCGTCGCCTGCAGCCTCCGCCCACCGCCGCACTGGTGTGGCTCGGGATCTGCGTCAGCGTCGCCCTGATCACTCCGGCTCTTCCCATCCTGCTCCAGCTCGGTGTTCCTCATTGCGGGCTGCCTAACGACAGCAGGAACCGGAACCGTTGCCCGACGCACAGCCGTCATCCCCGAACTAGACGCACTTCTACCCGTCAGCCCGGTCCTGGTGCGATGCAGCCGCATGCTCATGCCCGCCCTGACCATGGCCACATGGATGGGAACGCTGATCGCAGCACTGGTCATACTGGGCGCAGGCTCACCCGCCCTCATCCTGCTCGGGATCATGGCCGGCGCCGGAATGGGAGCGGAGCGGTCCGCGCAGCAACACGCCCCACGGACTGGACATCCCCACCGGTGGAGACACCCTTCGGATCCGTACCCGGGACCAAATGTCCTCACTCCTGCACGGGACAGACATGACCGTCCTGGCAATGATCCCAGTCCTACTCGCCCTCTATCTCGGCACTGTTACCCCCTGGCTGATCCTCGCTCAGAGCATCGCCAGCATCGTAGCCGTTATCGCGCAGGCAACGACCCCCACCGCACGGTGAGGGATCCTTCTCCGAACCGCCTCGACCTGGTCAGCAACGATCTGACGACAGTTCTCTTGATTAGCTGGAACGCGGTGCGGGCATCTTCACAATGAGGAGATGAAGGCCCGAAGCAAAGATCCGCGCCGCGCCCATGGCTGGAGTGTCCTTGTGATGCTCGCTGTAAGCGGGACAGGAGTGATGGCTGTACTGGCCGGGTGTAGTCCTGCCCTTTGGGGTGCCCCACCCTGCATGCCGCCCGACTACTCAGTGAGTCCTTCGACCGTGAAGGCAGGTGACACGGTTTCGGTTCAAGCTCAGGACTCTGATTGTGATCCGCGCTATGGAGCGGACGCCAAGGTTGAAGTGACGGTCACCGATTCGGAAGGCGAAATTCTCCTTCGAACGACTGCGCCCATGAGTGACGCGGGTGGCTTCAGATACTCTTTCGAGGTTCCGCAGGAAGCGGCGCCCGGGGCGGCGGCCGTTGAGGCCTACCCCTACGGTGTCGATTGGTGTGATGACACCGGGCAGAACAACCGCATTTCTGGTGCAGATCCATCCATAGTCCGAGCATCATGTGCAGCTCGGGTAGAAGAACTCTCGATTGTCAGTTGACGATGGCTCTAGGGGTTTGGGTTGACTGCAACCCGTTTTACTGGCCAAAAAGGGCAATGCCGATCCAGAAAGTACCTATGACTATATAAGTGAACCCCATGCCTTTGATGGCGCCGACATCTGCAAAGGTGAAGTGCTCAGGAGAGATCCCACGACCTTCTTTATACAGACGCGACCAGGTTGTAGCGGCTTCATTGATATCTCGAAAGACACAAACACCGATAATAACTACCATGACCCCAGCCGCCGCAAGAGCACTGCGTAGAGCCCAAGCGGCCCCGGTCAGCGAGATAAGCAGGACACCCAATAGAGATGTTGGCAGTATCGCCCATCCAAGGGCCCGTACGGGTTGCGGCATCTCTCTTCCAAACCGCTTGAACATCCGAATCGTCTTGATAGGTTACTCTCAAAAATAAGGATTGGTGGTGGTAAGTCGATCATCCCGCTAAGCGGTTAGGCCAATCGTAGATGTGTTGTCACTTCCAAATGGGCCTGTCCTCCTGCTCAGGTAGATAAGTGCGGTGCCGAGATGTAGCCGAGGAAGCAATGAGGAGGAAGTGAGAGGAGTTAAGCCCTCCAGCGACCGGATCTTTCCGTCCGCAAGCCGGTCGGCCTGCGTCCGTGGAGGCGACCTAAAGTGATTGTGCAGGCGACCATGAGAACGGACACTAGTTGTTGAAGAAAGCTGGACCCACGAGCAATGCCAGGCCAACGATCAAAATCGACATCGATCCAGCAACAAAAACCTTGCTTCGACCGCTATTTAGGATGCGATCGCGCCGGAACAGTGCATAGAGAGCAACTACAAAGACAACTCCGATGAGGGTCAGTCCGCTGATTTCCAGAAATGTCATGCGATGCACCTAGCGTTGAAGGGAAAATGGGGCCGACCCTCTTCAGCCTACCGAGAGGGTGTATTTTCACGACGCACCCATCCCTGTGGCGGCGTCCACAAGCCGGTGGCCGACAGCATCAATCAGATTGCGACTGGGCGTCGTCGAGTGGTTGTCCTGCTAGGTAGTACCTGCGGATGTTGACTCCCAGTGCAATGATGCACAGGATCGGCAGGAGGGGAAACACGAAGTTGCCGCTCCATTGGATGAACCAGATGAAGAAACCCCAAAAGAGGACCGTGAAGACGCCGAGGGCGATCAGTGAACGACGGGTTGGGATTTGAGGAAGGGGTTCTAGCCCTCGCTTCCGAAAGTCGTTGAGTTCCTTCACCGCAGCGACGCTGAGAGGGATAAAGATCGCAAGGAAGAGCGCGATACTGACTACCTCGCTCCAGACGTCTGGTACTCCGAGGGTGTCTGTGGCGATGAGGATGAGCGTCCGAATCACCAGTGCCCAAATCACTACCGCGATAATCAAGCGCCGCCGTGCAGGGTGGAGTGGTTTGGTTCTGGGCGGCTCGGTCATGGGATCAGCTAACCATGACATTTCCGATGATCAAGCTCTCAAAGTCCCTCATCTACAACCGCCCGCAAGCCGGTCAGTTTGCGACCGTTCAGACGACCTGGAGCATCTGTGCAGGCGACCGTGAGAACTGACGGCAGGCCACAACTGCCATTAACACGTGAAACGGGCGTTTAGCCGGGACGATGAAAACGGGCGTATAGGTGCCTTATCTGCAACACTGATTCGATGAAGATCGGGTATGCGCGCGTTTCGACCGCTGGCCAGGACCTCACGGTTCAGCGTGACGGTCTCGTGGCTCTCGGGGTCGACCCCGAAAACATTCATGTCGATCATGGCTTCACAGGTACGAACCGGACCAGACCGGGACTACGGGAAGCGCTGGCTTCCTGCCGCAGAGGCGACACCCTGGTGGTAACGAAACTCGACCGACTGGCGCGCTCGGTGATCGATGCTCGCGACATCGCCGATGAACTCACCCGCAAAGGCGTGGCCCCTGAGTCTCGGCGGCAGCATCTATGAGCCGACAGACCCTGTCGGCCGGCTCCTGTTCAATGTCCTGGGCATCGTGGCTGAGTTCGAGTCTGATTTGATCCGTGCCCGGACTCGAGAAGGCATGGCGGTCGCCAAAGCAAAGGGCAGGCTTCGCGGCAAGCAACCCAAGCTCTCGGAGCACCAGCGCAAGCACCTACTCGGTCTAGTCGACGGCGGCGAGTACACCCGAGGTGAGATCGCCGAACTCATGGGTGTCTCCCGAACCACGGTCTATCGAGAGATCCAGCGACGTAGCCGAACTGCTACCCCGTAACCATTCCGCGCATGTCTCGAAAACCTAAAGCTTTCCGAGACGAAACGGCCACAAAGAGGCGGTCCTGAACTGTTGCTCAGTGCATTAATCGAAGAGGACGGACACCTTGTCCGCGGCCCCGGGCGTTGAGGCGAGGGTGAGTGCTTCGAGTGCCCGCCTGAAAGGCAAACGATCACTGATGATCAATGCGTACTTCTCCCAGTTCTCGATGATGTCATCGGTGACCTCGAAGATCTCGGTCGGGTAGCCCATGGAGAAGACGATGCTCAGCTCGGTGGTGAGCATGTTGCCGAAGTTGAGCTCTACGGGGGCGCTTGTGGGTTGCGACGATACCGTAGGTAGCGCCGTGCTTGGCGATGCTCGTGACCGTCTCAGGGATCGCAGGCACACCGGCGGCATCAAGGTAGATGTCGGTACCGGGCCGCACACCTGGGGTGAGCATGCTTGAGGCGTCACCGTGGAGTTCGACTAGTCGCTCGCCCACGTTCTCTTCGGCGGAGTTGATTACTGCGTCTGCACCGATTTTCTTCGCTGTCTCCAGTCGAGCCGGAAGGATGTCGACGACGACGATACTGCCCACGCCCTGCCGGCGATAGCCAAGAACAGCACCCAGTCCGATGGGTCCCGCTCCGAAGATCACGACCTTGTTGCCGGAAGTAGGTTTCGTGCGGTTCACGGCGTGCAAAGCAACAGCCATCGGCTCGTTGAGAGCGGCGACTTCCCATGGGATGTGCCGGGGAATCACCCGTAGCTGACGTCCGACCTCGGCGTCGCGCACAACGACGAACTCCGACAGGGCTCCTTGCGCGCCGCCAGAACCCAGCAACCCATCAGAAAACGCCATGGTGTCGATGACCACGTGGTCACCGACCGCGATCCCCTCGACGGTGGAACCGACCTCTATCACTTCAGCCGCGGGCTCGTGCCCCAACGGTGTCGCACCTTGACGGGGAAGGATCCCACCGACATGGGCGTACATGGCATCGGAACCGCAGATGCCGCAAGCTTTCATGGCCAGGAGCACATCGGCCGGGCCCGCCTGGGGCTTCTCGACCTCAATCCACTGGACGGTATCGATCCCAGTGACGTGGACGGACTTCATGGTTTCTCCTCACGCGCTGCACCTACTGATTGATGGGACTAGGAGGGACTGTACGTACTAAAACGAATTAGTGCGAGCCCTTTCCGCCCGTACTATCGGAGGGTGAACAAGACGTTGAGGGTCACCATGAAGGACGTGGCCCGGGCGGCTGGAGTATCTGCCGCGACAGTGAGCTTTGTGCTCAATGAGACACCAGGCCAGACGATTCGGCCCGAAACCAGTCAGCGTGTTCGCGATGCTGCCCGCGCTTTGGGATACAAGCCACACAGCATCGGGCGTGCGCTTCGTGAGGGTGCCTCCCGAGTCGTCGTGCTTGACGTGGGGCCCTTCGCTGGAGGAAACAGCCTGGATAGCTTTATTGCTGGCATGGCGGACGAAGTTTCCAAATGCGGGCATGTTTTGTTCGTGCATCACGGCGAACCCGATGCGCTCCTAGCCGTCATCGACGCCATCAACCCCCGCGCCGTCGTTGATGTGCTGCATCCCTTCGCCAACGAGGAACCCGCCAGCCCTGACGGAGGGTGGGCCTACGGGCTCGCCGCGCACACATTCACCCAGTTCCGTTATCTCGTCGAACGGGGGCACAAGCGGATTGCCTTCGCCGCACCCGAGGCCTCACCGCTGCTGGCACTTGTGTCCAGCAGGCTCGAACACATGCAGCGAGCTTGCACGGAGCTAGGCATTCAACCGGCCGAACTGCTCACGGTGTCTACTGAGCGCCTCAGGGTTGCTGAGGCGATCCAACAATTGCTCGTAGAGAACCCTGATGTCAGCGCGATCGCGGCGTTCGACGATGATGTCGCACTCGGTGTCCTTGGCGCGATGAACACCCTCCGCCTGCATGCACCGAAGGATCTAGCAGTAATCGGATTCGATGACACCGCTCACGGGGCTTTATGGTCGCCACGCCTGACAACGGTGCACATCGATGCAGAAACCTACGGGCGGCGCGCAGCACGATCAGCTCTGGGCCAGACCGATGGCCAGTGGCCGGCGATCCCCTCAACGGTCATTGCCCGTGATTCCGCCTAGCTCGGATGCCGTGATTCACCTCCTGCGGCATCCAGAAGACCACCGCTCCTGCCTCAGTATCCGGTGCAGCACGAGGGTTCATGTTCCCCAAGATCCCGTCGTTCCAAATGCGGTCGGCGTGGACTGATTGGAAAATGCGCACCCAGCCACCACGTCCGGTGAGTGTTTTTCTTTATGAGAGTCAGGGCTACCGCGGCGACTTGCCGAGCCGGAACGGGGCGAGCACCAGGAGCACCATGTCGTGCGGAAACGCCGGCTCCAGGGCTGTCCGGGCAAGTATCCGCAGGGCCAGAGTCCCAATCAACGCTTCACCCACCTGGTGTATGGGCACGTCCGCGCGTAGCTCTCCGGCATCGATGCCCTGCTGGAGCCTGGCCTTGATCGCATGCCCACCCCCGAAGCGGGCGTTGAAGTGCTCAGCGACACCGGAGTCGCTTGCCGCAGCGGAAATCAGGGACAGGAAAAGCTGGTCGTTGTTCCCGGACTGGAAGTACACCGCAAGCCCGGAATACCACGAGATAATGTCCTCCATCACATGCCCGGAGTTCGGCGGATCTAGTCGGTCATTGGGCAGCAGATACCCCTCGGCCAGGCACTCGGCGACCAGCGCGCTCTTGGACGGCCACCACCGATAGATAGTTTGCTTGCCGACCTTCGCGGCTGACGCAACGCCCTCCATCGTCAGCCGCTCGTACCCGTTGGAGGCGAAGATCTGCGCTGCAGCAGTGAGAATGGCCACCCGCGCTGCTTCGCTGCGTTGGGCACCGGCCCGATGGTTGATCGACATCACAACAGCCTAAGTGGAAACTTATCGAGACGGTGCGTATCGTCTAAGTATTGTCGTCATCCGAAGCAAGGAATCCTCATGGCTCTGCTCCTCTACCGTCTCGGCTCCTGGGCAGCAGCCCATGCCTGGCGCACTCTCGGGGCGTGGGCCGCGATCCTTGCGCTGGCTGTCACCTCCTTCCTGACGTTCGGAGGCGCGCTGGCTTCCAGCTTCGACATCCCCGGGACCGAGGCGGCGAAGGTCACCGACGAGCTGGCCGAGAAGCTTCCCGACCTCAGTGGCGGCTCCGGAGCCGTGGTCCTGCAAACCGAAAACGGTGAGCCCTTCACCAACGCCCAGAAGGACGCTGTCGCAGACCTCGTCGCCGGTGGGACGGAGCTTGATGATGTATCTGCGGTCATCGATCCCTTCGCCACGGAAGCGCAGCTCGCCGAGCAGGAGAAGACGCTGACGGACGGACGCGCCCAGATCGACTCAGCTCGTAATGAGCTCGACGCCGGCCAGGCGCAGCTCGATGCGGGTTTGCAGCAGCTCGAGACAGCCCAGGCCCAGCTGGACCGCTCCCGCCAGGGAGCCACCGGCGCTGCAGCACAGGCCCTGGATACGCAGCAGAAGCAGCTCGACGCCCAAAAGGCCACGCTCCAGACCCAGCAGGAGACCCTCGATGACGGGCGGGCGGAGCTCGAGGAGCAGAACCGGCAGCTCGAGGACGGCGCCGAGCTGCTCTCGTTCGCGGAGAACATCGGTTCCGTGTCCGACGACGACACGACGGCGATCATCAACGTCAGCTTCGACGTGCCGCAGCTCGAACTGAGCAACGAGACCCGCGAGGGAGTCATCAATTACGTGGCCGAACACCCGATCGAGGGCGTGAACGTCGAGTATGCGAACTCCCTCGCCCAGGCCACCCCCAGCGTCTTCGGCCCCGGCGAGGCTGTCGGTCTGATCATCGCGGCCATCGTCCTGTTCGTCATGCTCGGCACGGTCCTCGCGGCCACACTGCCTTTGGTCAGCGCCGTCGTTGGCATCGGCGTCGCGTTGACGGCCTCGCTGGCGTTCTCGGGTGCCGTGGAGATGGCATCCGTGACACCGGTCCTCGGCCTCATGCTCGGACTGGCGGTCGGTATCGACTACTCACTGTTCATCCTCAACCGCCACCGTAAGCAACTCATCGCAGGAACCGACCTCCAGGAATCGATAGGGCTGGCTAACGGCACCGCCGGCAACGCGGTGGTGTTCGCCGGATCCACCGTCGTCGTCGCCCTGCTGGCCCTGAACATCACCGGGGTCCCGTTCCTCGGCCTGATGGGCACCGTCGGTGCCGTCGCCGTCGCCGTCGCGGTCCTCGTGGCGATCACCCTGACTCCGGCGCTGCTCGGACTCGTGAAGGACCGGGTGCTGTCACGCAAGGAACGACTCCACCGCGGGCATCCCCCGCAGCACCGCGTGGAGAAGCAGATCACCCCGATGCGGACCGGCCGTGCCATCGCCAGCGTTGTCGCCGGAGCCGCCGTCCTGCTGCTGATCGCCGCCCCGGCCCTGTCGATGCGCCTCGGCCTGCCCGATGGGTCCTCCGAACCGGAGGACTCCACCCAATACCGGGCCCACCAGATCACCACCGAGAAGTTCGGCGACGGCGTCAACGGGACCCTGCTCGTCACCGCCGACCTCCCAGCAGGAACAACCGACGAGGAAATCCTGACGCACCAGCTCGACACCGCGCGCTTGATCGCCGATCAGGTAGACGTAACCGCGGTAGCGCCGATCGCCGTCTCCGACGACAACGCCCTGACCGCGTTCCAGGTCATCCCGACCGGAGGCCCGAACGACGCCTCGACCGAGGACCTCGTCCGTAGCCTCCGGAACCTCGCCGCCCCTGACGGATCCACCCTCGGCGTGGCCGGCCAGGCAGCGACGAACATCGACATCTCCGGCAACCTCGCCGACGTCCTACCCCTCTACGTGGCCGTCGTCGTCGGCCTGTCCTTCCTCATCATGGTCGTCGTCTTCCGATCCCTGCTCGTCCCACTGATCGCCACCGCGGGGTTCATCCTGTCCCTGATCGCCACCTACGGGGCCCTCACCGCGGTCTTCCAATGGGGCTGGCTCGGCGGACTCTTCGGCATCCATGATCCGGGGCCGATCCTGAGCTTCCTGCCGGTGATCCTCGTCGGAATCCTCTTCGGCCTCGCCATGGACTACCAGCTCTTCCTCACCGCCGGAATGCGCGAAGCATTCGTCCACGGCTCCCCCGCCCGACTCGCCGTCGCCCAGGGCTTCCGGGCAGGCCGCTCCGTCGTCACCGCCGCAGCCCTGATCATGGTCTCAGTGTTCAGCGGCTTCATCTTCGCCCACTCCACCATCATCCGAGCCGTCGGCTTCGGGCTCGCCTTCGGCGTCCTCGTCGACGCGTTCATCATCCGCATGCTCGTCGTCCCCGCCCTCATGCACCTGATCGGACGCCACGCCTGGTGGACCCCCACCTGGCTCGACCGGATCCTCCCCGACGTCGACGTCGAAGGCGCCGCCCTCGAACGTCAGCACCCACCGCATCACGGAGCCGCCGGGACCACGGCCCACCAACCCTTCCGTAACGTCTCGACGAATTGAATTCGATGCTGAGGCCCGTCTCGTAAACCAAAAGCATTATGAGACAGCCGAAGCGGTCTCACGTCGAGCGATCACGCCCCCGAGATTCCGGGCCTCTTGTTGTCTCACAAAGGAGTCTCGACGAGTTTTGTTTCAGAAGTGCTCGTGGACGGGGTTTGTCGACTCATACCCTGCCTATGAGCGGTACTATGTAGCATCGTCGTGGTCAGGGAAGGGTTCGCCGCAGGCCTGGGGTTCGGGCGCGTACTGGTACCAGTCCGGTAGGGCGGCGGTGAACTCGTTCTTGGTGGTGGGGTTCTCGAGGACTGTCCAGTCAACGGGTGCGCCGACTTCGGGTTCCATCTTGTTCCACTCGAACCAGTTGACCATGCGCAGTTGCGGGAACCGTTCATGCAGCGCTGGGTCGAAGACCTGCTCCCACCAGGCCCGCTTGATGTTCAGGTCCCGCAAATCCCCGATATCAGCCTGGACCAGGGACGCTGTCTCCGGGATGGCGACGGGTTTGCCGTGATCGACGCCGTACTGGGTGTAGAAGTCAGGGAGCATCGAATCGTTCCCGTTCTTGCCGTTATAGGTTCCGGTGAGCTGGTCGATGAACTTGCCCTCCTCGGGCATCTCACTCTCACCCCAAGGGTAGGTGTTGCCCCAGTGGTAGAGGGACATGCCCACCCAGTCCACGACAGCGTCCCCCGGGTAGTAGGGGGCATACGGGTCGTCGAAGGAGGTCAGGGTCCCGTCACCGGTGGTATCCAGCTCCGCGAACCCGGGTGTATCCGGCAAGGACTCGTACTCGCCGCCCGCGAAGGGGTACCCGCCGGCGTAGTTCGGCGCCCACATCATCGCCGACCCCGCAGCGTCCCGGTGGACGGCGTCCGCGACGCGTCGGAACGCGGCGATGTACTCTGCCGGCTGCTGACCCCAGGGGTACCAGGACCCGTTCATCTCGTGCGCGAAACGAACGATCACCGGCACGCCGTTCGCGTTGAAGTCCGCGAGCATGCCCGCGAGGTCGTCAGCGTCCTGCTCCGTGACTGCCGCGAGGCCCTCCATCGGCTCCAGCGTCAGCAGCAGCATGCCCCCGTTCTGCCGCAACTGCTCAGCCGCGGACGCCAACAGGCCCGGGTCTTCCTCGTTGAACGGGAAGTCCGCGAACGTCACCGCAACAGCGGGCGTTTCCCGAGCTTGTCGGAGTACTCGGCGAGGGTTTCCCTGCCCCATTCCAGATTCACGCCCATCAGCGTGCCGTCCTCCGGGGCGAGGTTCCGCCCGTCGATCGGATCACACGGCACAGCCCTGGGATTGATGTTGCACGCACACAGGGACAGGAGCAGCATCGCCATCACCAGGCGACCAGAACGTGAGACCACACCATCAACCTACCGGTCACCCTGCACCCTCAACGGGGATTGGACACAACTTCACCAGGTCCTGCGGCGACCCTGACGAATCCGATCATGACCTCCTACCGACCTACGCGATCGAAAGAGGCCACTGTGGGTCGCTGTGAGTGGAGGGCGCCGGTACGTGGTGCTGGTCGCGTGATGGCATGGCCAGAATTCGGAGGTGAAGCAGCCAACATCAGGACGACATTCGATCCTTCGCACGTGTGGACCACAGCGGCCTGGCGGCTAGTGCAGGTCACGCGAGGGTGACGATGACTTTCCCGGAGACGCGGCCTTCGCTGGCTTCGGCGTGGAGGGCGGGCAGTTCCGTGAGAGGGATCCTGCGCGTCACTTCCACGGTGAGTGCGCCGTCGTCGACCAGCGACACCAGCTGCGCGAGCCGCTCACGATTGCGCAGGACGAACACCGTCCTGGCCTGCACTCCTCGGGCGTCGTCACCAGGGGTGGCCATGAAGGCCGTGGTGCTGACGACCACGCCACCGTCACGCACGGCGGCGACGTACGCGGTGAACTGCTCCGGGTCGATAGGTGCGAGGTTCAGCAGCACGTCGACCTGCCCGTGAAGGGCGTCGAGGAGGTCCGTGCTGGTGTGGTCGATGACCTGGTCTGCGCCGGCAGCGCGGACGGCTTCGATGCTGCGCGGACTGGCCGTCGCGACGACCTGGACGCCTGCCCGCTTCGCGAGTTGAATGGCGTACTTACCCACGACACCGCCTGCACCGATGATGAGCACGCGCTGGCCGGCCTGAAGTCCGCCCTCGTCGAAGAGTGCCTGCCATGCAGTGAGTGCGACCGAGGGAAGCGCCGCGGCATCGGGAAGCGGGATGCTCGTCGGAGCGGCGACCACAGCGTCCGCGGGAGCGACGACGTATTCGGCGGCACCGCCGTCGCGTTCCATGGGCAGGAAAGCAATCACCGCGTCACCGACGGTAAGGCTCTCGACGCCCTCACCGACCGCGTCGATGGTGCCGGAGACGTCATAGCCCGGCACATGTGGCAGCTGGATCGGAATCGGGAGGAACCCGGCCCGCATACCGTTGTCGGCCGCGTTGAACGCAGACGCCGCGACACGCAGCCGAACCTCACCCGCAGCCGGAGCCGGCTGCTCGATCTCGTCGTACTCGAGAACCTCGGGCCCGCCAACCTGCTGGAACTGAATCGCCTTCATGGTCTTCCCCTTCACGTGATGCTCCGTTGTTATGCTTCGAGTTCGAAGCACATACGAGCAGCATACACCGCTTCGAACTCGAAGCAACCCCTATGATTGGACGATGACAGAACAGCCCGCTTCCCTGACGCCTGCACAACTGAGCGCGTACTTCGCCCTTACGGAGGTGAGCAGTTTGCTGCGCCCTGCGGTCGAGAAGCAGCTCCGCGACGTAGGGGCGCTGAGCTACGTCCAGTTCCAACTCCTGGCACGCCTGGGCGACGCCACCGGCGGCCAGATGCGCATGACTGACCTCGCTGATGGCGTGGTGTACAGTCGCAGCGGCTTGACCTATCAGGCACAGCTGCTGGAGGAGCGCGGCCTAATTGCCCGCTCCCCCTCGCCCGATGATGAGCGCAGCACCGTGGTCGCCATTACCGCCGCCGGCAGGGGCACCCTAGAGGCGGTGTTTCCCGGCCACATCGAGGCCGTCCGCGGGCTCCTCTTCGCACCCCTCAGCGATGATGACGCCGGTGATCTCGCGCGCATTCTCGGCCAGGTCAGTGCGCACCTCAGAGCAGCCCCGCCGCGCTCAGCAACCCGCCGACGCAAGGCCTAGCCACCAGGGCCTCCAAGTCCATGCACCCCACACCCCACCTGAGGGGCACAGCACCTCAAGAACACACCAGGGCCGGAGATGCTGCACCCCAGAACCACCCCTAAACCGTCATCAACTGCTACGTCTCGCCAAGACGAAACACCGTCTCGAAAACCTAAAGCTTTGCAAGACGCCCCAGCTGTTAGGCGCCATCGGCATGCAAGGTGAGAACGAATTGCTTGGTACTTGCCGAGCGTGATTTGGGCTACGCACCGCGAGGTGGCCATGCTCCCTTGTACTGTGGCGGTGAACGGCTGGTTTCTACGTCTTGTAGTGGCGGTTACGATGAGCGCGGAGGAGGGATATGTCTGAGGAAGCTGGTTTGACGCCTGCTGCCCGCTTGGTGCGCGGCGTGCTCTGTGCTGTTTTGGCTGTCTTCCTCGCGGGTGCCTCGCACGCCGTCGCGGGCGGCACCGTCCCGGTCCTCGCGGTCCTTCTGTCGTTCCCGCTGGGCGCCCTGGTGTGCGTCATCCTTGCTGGCCGGCAGTTGTCCCTGCCACGCGTGGCACTGGGAGTCGGTGTCAGCCAGGTCGTCTTCCACTTCCTGTTCAACCTCTTTGCCGGTATGCCCTCCGTGACGACCTCGATGATGATGGTCGGCGCCGGTCACCGACATGAGGGCATTCTCGCCGCTTCCTTGCACCGATGGTGGCTGGTTCTGCGTCCTCGACGGGTGGCATGGATGCTGGCATGATCGCTTCCCACCTCGTCGCCGGTCTGGCGACCGTGGCCCTGGTGCGCCGTGGGAGTACCTGTGGTGGTCCCTCGTGGGCATCATCGAAGCAGTCGTATCGACCATCGTGCGTCTGGTCCGGCTCTGCCCGGTGACTGAGAGCCGCCGCGGGTTCCTCGAGTACGCGCCCTACGGGCTGTATGAGCTGTTGCAGTGCGACACTCGTCTGCGATTACGCGGCCCTCCCGCCCGAGAGTTGTCCTTCCTCTAGGTCACACGTCTGCATCCGAGCTGCGACGACCGCAGCTCCTTGGCGTCCATCCATGACTGGTTAGCTGATTTTCTCTTCAGCACGTCGCCGCCTCGTCGCCTTTTCGGTACTGCCGGAGCAACACTCACCAGGCACCGATGGCATCTATCCGACCGGTTCTGTCCCCGGTCGACATGGACGCTTTGCCCAATCGAGCGTGCCCTCTCAGCTGGGCTTGCCCGGCCCGGCGGTCTGGTGCTGGCCCGCATCAGGGGTAGGCGTGGACGCCCTCCCATACTTCGCCCGACCCTGCGTGTGCAGGATCCTGCTTGAAAGACCTCATTCCATGACGACTACGTCTGTTCGAACACCACCGCCCGTCAAGCCCGATTCACGATCGCCCTGGCTTGGGGCGTTAGCGCTGCGCATCCACTTCTACGCCGCGATTTTCGTCGGCCCGTTCCTGCTCATCGCCGCCCTCAGCGGAGCCCTGTATGCCCTGACCCCTCAGCTCGAAAGGGTCGTCTACGCGGATGAGCTCACCGCCTCAGACGGACCCGCAGTACCCCTCGAACAGCAGATTCAAGCAGCCCAGGATACCTTCAGACAACTGATCTGCCCGCCGCAGTCCGCCCCGGGCCCGATGGGGAGACCACGCGGGTGATGTTCACCGACCCGACACTCGGTGAGTCAGAGACACGGGCGGTCTTCGTCGATCCAGCCACAGCTAATGTCACCGGGGAAACAACCGCTTACGGGACCAGCGGGTCGTTAGGCGTGCACACGTGGGTCGGGCAGCTGCACCGCAACCTGCACCTCGGAGAAGTCGGACGCCTCTACAGCGAACTTGCTGCGTCCTGGCTGGGCGTCATCGCCCTCTTCGGTCTGATCCTGTGGGTGCAGCGCATCCGCAGGACCCGGAAAGCGCGGGTCCGTCTACCCCGACCTCAAAACCACAGGACGGCGGAAACTGCTGTCCCTGCACTCAGCCGCCGGCGTCTGGCTGGCCCTGGGCTTCTTCTTCCTCTCGGCCACCGGATTGACCTGGTCCACGTATGCCGGCGCGAACGTCACCGACCTCCGAGCCACCATCGGCTGGTCCACCCCACCATCACCACCGACCTCAACACCACCGGCACCGGCAGCTCAGGTAGCACCGGCGGCGATCATGCCGAGCATGCCGAGCACGGTGGGAACGTTGCTGCGGGCCCCGTTGCCGAAGGAGAACCGGAGGCTGAGCCATCGGGAGGACACACCGGGCACGGTGACAGCGTCGCCCCTGCCGATATAGACGGGGTTACTCCCGCCGGTTTCGACGGCGCCATCACCGCGGCCCGGGAGGCTGATCTGACCGCGGGCCTGATCGAGATCAAGCCCCCTGCAATGGACGGGACGGCATGGACTGTCACCGAGATCGACCGGTCATGGCCCACGCAAGTCGATGCCGTAGCCGTGGACCCAGCCACGTTCGCTGTCACTGACAAGGCTTCCTTCGACGACTACCCGTTCGCGGCGAAACTCGCCCGATGGGGCATCGACGCACACATGGGCGTCCTCTTTGGACTGGTGAATCAGCTCGTGCTGGCCGTGATCGCGATCGGGCTCGCCGCCATCATTGTGTGGGGCTACCTGATGTGGATCAAACGCCGCCCTACCCGCACCACCGACGGCACACGAGCCCGTGCCGGCCGGCCACCGGCCAGAGGGGTCCTGGACGCGGTGCCGCTGTGGATCATTCCCATCGGAGCTGTCGTCACCTTCCTCGTCGGGTTCTTCGCACCCCTTCTAGGCATCAGTCTTCTCGTATTCCTCGCCGTCGACGCCCTCATCGGACATCGGCAGACCCGGACGGCGGCAGCAGAAGCTCACACGACAGGAATGGACACTCGAGCCGAATAAGCCCGGGTGCTTGAAAAGGTTGAGCTATCAAGGTCGTCGGAGGCACCGCGAACATTACCGACCCGGCGGCCAAAAAGCTCCACGCCACTGACATCCCCACCGGAGAGATCACGTCCTCGGACGAACTTCCCGGCATACCTGACGAGATAACGGCCGTGGAAGGCTGAAGTCTGTCGGAAACGTGGAAGGGCCCTCTCTACTGACCGAGAGGGCCCTTCTCTATGAGGTGCCAGCTCTTCAACGCTGGTGTCCTCGACGAGTCCGATTGACTTTACGCGCAGGGGCAGCGTTTACTCGCGGTTCAGTTTGTCCTGCACGGTGCCGGCCATCTTCTCGACGGTGTTCGGGATCTCCGTGGTCCCGTAGAACCGCGAATCCACGTGAGTGGGAGGAGGCATGGGCGCCGATGTCGTCGGGCCTTCGTGATACGTGAACTCGCCCTTGCCATCCGGTGTGTGGGACCCGACGCCCAGCTGCCCTCGGACGCCGTCTTGCCGTCGGAGAAGTTGAGGTACTGGTAGGAGACCTCGCGGGCCTCTTTCTTGATGGGGAAGTTGCTCGGCACGGGAAGTTCCTCCATCTTCGATTCCTGAAGTTCCCGCGCGGCGGCGATCCACTGGTTCTGATGCATGGTGTCCCGGGCGAGCAGGAAGGACAGCATGTCCCGGACTCCGTGGTCGTCGGTCATGTGATACAGACGGGCCACCTGCAGCCTGCCCTGCATCTCCGCGTTGGCGTTAGCCGTGAAGTCCGCGAGCAGGTTTCCGCTGGCGGTGATGTAGCTGCCCTGCCAGGGATTGCCGTTGCTGTCCACGGCGCGGGCGCCGGCACCCGCCACAATGGCATGCTGCATGTCCGTGCCACCGATGACAGCTGCAATCGCCGGGTCGGACTGCACCGCCTCCTCGGTGATTCCCAGAGGGGACTTCTCGAGCAGCTGCGCGATCATCGTCGCGAGCATTTCCACGTGGCCCATCTCCTCCGCCCCAATCCCGAACAGCAGATCGCGGTACTTACCTGGAATGTGCGCGTTCCAGGCCTGGAAGCTGTACTGCAGGGCCACGGTGATCTCGCCGTACTGGCCACCAAGCACCTCCTGAAGCTTCCGTGCGTAGATCGCATCGGGCTTGTCCGGGGTCGCCTTGTACTGGAGCTCTTGCTTGTGAAAGAACATGGTTCTCACTCTCGTCGTCGAAACGCGGGAAGCGACATGAACACAATCGCCTGGATACTCGACGCTATGCGCACAGCCGCGCCGCTGTCCCAGCCCCAACTCCAAGGCGCTGCACCTTGACACGCCGCTTGAAGTTCGTCAGAAGATGCACACTGTGCAACAAGTCCCACCAGCACAAGCCGCCACTTCTATATCAAAGCCTGCACAGTTCTCGATACGAAACGCCTGCGAGATAAGGGATTGAAGGCCAGTGCGGAGCCCTTTTTCGGGTGCAGTGTCTCAGCTGTCGTGCGTTTGATTGCCGTTCGCCATGAAGCGGTATCCCATTCCCGCTTCCGTGAGCAGGTACTGGGGTGTGCTTGGGTCGGGTTCGAGTTTCTTGCGTAGCTGGCGGATGTAGAGGCGGAGGTAGCCGGTGTCACGGACGTGCGCCGGCCCCCATACCTCGGTCAGCAGGTTCTCCTGTGAGACGAGCCGGCCGGGGTTGAGCATGAGCGTTTCGAGTAGGCGCCACTCGGTGCGCGTCAGGTGGATGGCGGTACCGTCGGTGGTCCGGGCCACGGTTTTGTTGATGAGGTCCACGCGTACGTCTCCGAAGCTTGCGACTGCTTCTTCCTGTGCAGGTAGGCGGCGTCGTGTGAGGGCCCGGATTCGTGCAAGGAGTTCATCGGTGAGGAACGGTTTGGTGACGTAGTCGTCCGCACCGGCGTCGAGGGCTTGGACCTTGTCGATTGAGTCCGTCCGCCCGGAGATCACGAGGATCGGTACCGAGCTCCAGCCGCGGAGCCCGTGGATGACGTCGATTCCACTCAGGTGTGGCATGCCGAGGTCCAGCACCACGATGTCGGGGTGGTGCTCGGCCGCACGTCGAAGTGCCGCGGCGCCGTCTGCCGCGGTGACGACGTCGTAGTCGGATGCTGTCAACGTGATACTGAGGGCCCGGAGGATCTGCGGGTCGTCATCGGCGATGAGGACCTTCATGCTGCTCCGACACTGTCCCCGGTGAGTAGAACCGGGTCTGATTGCAGTGCGTGCGGCAGTGATATCACGGATGTGAGTCCGCCCCCGGGGGTGTCCTCGAGTGTCAGCAGACCCCCCATACCCTCGACAAAACCCTTGGCCAGTGCCATCCCGAGCCCGAGGCCGGTGTCATTGTCGGTGTCACCCAGTCGTTGAAAGGGCATGAACACCTGGTCCTTCCGGTCATCGGCAATGCCGGGGCCATGGTCAATGATCCGCAGTTCGGTCCGGCCGCCGAAGTCACTCACCGATAACACTGGTGTTTCGCGGCCGGACGCGTAGCGGGACGCGTTGGAGAGCAGGTTCACGAGCACGCGTTGCAACAGGACGGCATCGGCACGAAGTAGCTGTGACTCGGCGGGGAGGTCCAGTGCGACGTCGCCGGGACCGAGGTCCAGTTCCTCGAGCGCGGGAAGGATCACGTCCTCGGGGCGTACGGGTTCGACTACGACGCCGAGCACGCCGGCCTGGATGCGGCTGGCGTCAAGCAGATCGGTCACAAGGTTCGACAGGGTTCGAAGGCTCTGTGCGGCGGTGTCCAGCAGCGCACCCTGTTCGTCGGGCGAAAAGGTGATTGCGGATGAGCGAAGGCTAGTGACGGCGGTGGTCGCGGAGGTGAGTGGCCGGCGGAGATCGTGCCCGACGGCGGCTAGCAATGCCGTGCGCACGCGGTCCGCCGCAGCGAGTGGGCCCACTTCACTCGCGGCCCGGGAAAGGTCCCGGTACTCAAGGGCTGTGTCCATCTGGGTCGTGATGACGCCAAGCAGTCTCCGGTCCGCAGCTTCCAGCGGCTGGCCAACGAGCTCGAGGACTGCGCGTCCGCCTACGGGGACAGTCGCGGGATTGCTCTGCGCCGGTAACGGCGGCAGGGAGTCGTCCTCGTTTAGCAGCGTGCCGTCCGTGCCCCGCAGCCGCACAGCGTCCAACCCGAACGCCTCCCGGGTCTGCGTCACGAGGGCCTGCAGCGTGTCCTGACCGTGAAGCACCCCGCCTGCTACGGTTGCGAGTAGTTCGGACTCGGCGGCGGCGCGTGAGGCCGCCCGGGTGCGGCGGGCAGCCTGATCCACCACGTAGCTGACCAGAACGGCGTTGACGATGTAGAGGACAAGCGCCGTGAAGTGCGCGGGCTCACCAATCGTCAAAGTGCGGACAGGTTCGATAAAGAAGAAGTCCAGCGTCAGCCCGGACAAGACGGCGGCGAACAGCGCCGGCCAGATCCCGCCGATCAAGGCGACGACGATCACCAGCAGCTGGTAACTCAGGACGTCCCCGGTAATGGATTCCTCGGACTGGAAAACCGTCAACAGTAATGTCAGGAGTGGGCCCCCCAGTAGAGCGACGACGGCCCCCAACAGCCGGCGCCGCCAGGACAGCGCCCCGCCGCCGTGGGGCAACGCGAACCCGCGACCTGCCGAGGCGTGGTTGACGATGTGCACGTCGATCTCGCCGGACTCGCGGATGACGGTTGCGCCGATGCCAGGTCCCGTCAGCAGCGCCGTTAGGCGTGAGCGGCGGCTGACGCCGATGACGAGCTGGCTGGCGTTGGCGCCCTTGGCGAATTCGACGAGGGCTTTGGAGGTCTGGTCGCCCACTACCTCGTGGTAGGTACCGCCGAGCTTCAGGACGAGCTCACGCTGCGCCGCGAGCTCGGCCGGGTCGGCGTCGCGCAGCCCGTCCTGGTTGGTGACGTGGACGGCCAGCAGGAGCCCGCCCGCGGAACGGGAGGCGATCCTGGCGCCCCTGCGGAGCAGAGTGCGGCCCTCGGGTCCGCCGGTGAGTGCGACGACGACCCGCTCGCGTGCCTCCCACTTGTCATCGATGCCCTGCTCGGCGCGGTACCGCTGAAGGGCGCTATCCACCTCGTCCGCCAGCCACAGGAGCGCGAGTTCACGCAGCGCGGTGAGGTTGCCGACCCGGAAGTAGTTGGAGAGGGCGGCGTTGATCCGACCGGAGGGGTAGATGCAGCCTTCCGCGAGGCGCCGGCGCAGCGCCTCGGGCGCCAGGTCCACTACTTCGACTTGGTCGGCGCGGCGCAGCACCTCGTCAGGGATGGTCTCGCGGTGCGGTACCCCGGTAATGCGTTCCACGACGTCGTTGAGGGATTCGATGTGCTGCACATTGATGGTGGACATGACGTCGATCCCGGCGTCGAGCAGCGATTCCACATCTTGCCAGCGTTTCTCGTGGTTCGTCCCGGGAGCGTTGGTATGGGCAAGCTCGTCGACCAGCGCGACCTCGGGAGCCCGTGCCAGAACGGCGGGAAGATCGAAGTCGGTCAGGTGGACGCCTCGGTGATCGACGGTCCGCCGGGGCAGCACCTCGAGTCCGTCGGCCATAGCCTCTGTCGCAGCGCGCCCGTGGGTCTCGACGATGGCGACGACGACATCGCGCCCCTCATCGCGTAGCCGGCGGCCCTCCTCGAGCATCGCGTAGGTCTTTCCGACCCCGGGGGCCGCTCCCAAAAACACCTTCAACCGGCCTCGTGTCATGGCCTAAGTGTCCAGTTGCGCGAGGGCCAGGTTCAACTTCAGCACGTTGACGCTCGGCTCGCCGAGGTACCCGAGGTCCGGGCCCTGCGTGTTCTCCTCGATGAGGGATTTGACGCGGGCCCTATCAAGGTCTCGTTCCGCGGCGATCCGGGGGACCTGCAGCTGCGCGTACTCGGGGCTGATGTGAGGGTCGAGGCCTGACCCGGAGGCGGTGAGGGCGTCCGCCGGGATTTCTACCGGGTCCACCCCCTCAAGCTCGGCGATGTTGTTGCGCCGTTCCTCGATGGCCGCGACGAGATCCTCATTCTCGGGGCCGAGGTTGCTGCCGCTGGAGGCACCGCCGTCGTATCCCTTCCCGGCCGCGGACGGACGGGACTGGAACCACTCGGGCAACGCTGCACCGCCGGCATCGGTAAAGGATTGGCCGATGATTGCGGAGCCGACGGATTTGCCGTCGACGGTGAGGGGTTGGCCGTTCGCGCGGTCGTTCAGTGCCACCTGGCCGAGGGCGGTGATGACCAGCGGATAACCGATGCCGAGGACGAGGGTCAGGATGACAAGGGCTCGGATGGAGGTGCCGAGCTGTCGGGCGGTGCTGCGGGAGAAACTCATGTCGGGCCTTTGCGGTGGTGTGACAGGGGTGGAGGATCAAAAACCGGGGATGAGGGACAGCACCAGGTCGATGGCCTTGATGCCGATGAACGGCGCGATGATGCCGCCGAGCCCGTAGACGAGCAGGTTCCGGTTCAGCGTGCTGGAGGCTGACACTGCGCGGTATTTCACGCCGCGCAGGGACAGCGGAATCAGGGCGATGATGATCAGCGCGTTGAAGATGATCGCCGCGAGGATCGCGGACGACGGCGAGTGTAGCTGCATTACGTTGAGGGCGGCGAGGCCCGGGAAGGCGCCGATGAACATAGCGGGAATGATCGCGAAGTACTTCGCGACGTCATTCGCGATCGAGAAGGTGGTCAGCGCCCCGCGCGTGATCAGGAGCTGTTTGCCGATCCGGACGATGTCGATGAGCTTGGTCGGATCCGAGTCGAGGTCCACCATGTTGCCGGCCTCTTTTGCTGCTGAGGTGCCGGTATTCATGGCCACGCCGACGTCCGCCAGGGCCAGGGCCGGAGCGTCGTTCGTGCCATCGCCGGTCATGGCTACGAGGGCTCCTTCCTCCTGTTCCTTGCGGATGAGGCGCATTTTGTCCTCGGGTGTGGCCTCGGCGAGGTAGTCATCCAGCCCGGCTTCGGCGGCGATGGCTTTGGCCGTGAGCGGGTTGTCTCCGGTGATCATGACAGTCCTGATGCCCATGGTGCGAAGCTCCGCGAACCGCTCGGGGAGCCCTTCCTTCACGACGTCCTTAAGGTAGACGACGCCGAGGACCCGGGCCTTACCTGTAACGTCCCGGACGGCGACCACCAGTGGCGTCCCGCCCAGCTGGGAAATGCGGTCGACCGCTTCGTCGAGCTCCGCAGTAACCATGCCAGAGGCTGCGGTAACCCATTCGCGGACTGCACTGCCGGCGCCTTTCCGGACGCTCGATCCGTCCGCGAAGTCGACGCCGCTCATCTTGGTCTGCGCGGAGAACGGGACGACGTCGCCGTCCACTTCCTTGCGGACGAACCCTTCGGTGACCGCGAGGTCCACGATCGAGGTGCCCTCGGGTGTGGGATCGCTGAGGGACGACTGCGCGGCGGCGGTAATCAACTCCTGGCGGTCCGATCCGCCCACGGTGACGAATTCGCTCGCCCGGCGGTTGCCGTAGGTGATGGTCCCTGTCTTATCGAGCAGCAGGGTCGTGACGTCACCGGCGGCCTCGACCGCACGTCCCGACATCGCGAGGACATTGCGCTGCACGAGGCGGTCCATGCCCGCGATACCAATGGCCGAGAGCAGTGCCCCGATGGTGGTCGGGATCAGGCAGACGAGCAGCGCCACGAGGACGGGCACGCTGACGGAGACACCGGACGAGCTCGCGATCGGGTTGATGGTCAGCACCACCACGGTGAAGACGATGGAGAGCGTGGCCAGCAGGATGTTGAGGGCCACCTCGTTGGGTGTCTTCTGGCGTTCGGCTCCCTCGACGAGGCGGATCATGCGGTCCACGAAGGTGTCGCCGGGCCGGCTGGTGATACGGACGACGATGCGGTCGGACAGGACGCGCGTGCCGCCCGTGACCGCGGACCGGTCGCCGCCGGACTCGCGGACCACGGGGGCGGACTCGCCCGTAATGGCGGACTCGTCCACCGAAGCGATCCCCCAGATGATCTCGCCATCACCCGGGACGAGTTCGTTGGCCTCGATCACCACGATGTCGCCGAGGGCAAGATCCGAGGACGGCACCTCGGTGATGATCGCAGCATAGGCGCCCGGGTCAGTGTCGGCTGCGTAGTCGCGCACCACGCGTGCCGTCGTGCCCGTCCGCGCCTGCCGCAGGCTGGACGCCTGCGCCTTGCCCCGGCCCTCGGCGACCGACTCAGCGAGGTTCGCAAACAGAACCGTCAGCCAGAGCCAGATGGCAATGAGCCACGTGAACGAGGACGGGACCTCGCTGCCACCGGAGGCCTGCGGTCCGCCAAGGAAGGGTTCGGCGATGGCGATGGCGGTGATCAGGACCGCGCCCACCTCGACGATGAACATGACGGGCGTGCGGACCATCTGCCGGGGGTCGAGTTTCCGGACGGCGCCGGGCAGGGCCTGAGTGAGCTGCCCTGGGGAGAACGCGGACATCTTTTTCGGGAGTGCGGGCTGGGATGTGGTCCTGTCGCTGCTGCTGGCAGGGGTTTCGGTGATGGTGGGCATGGGCTAGAGCAGTCCTTCGGCAAGAGGTCCCAGTGCGAGCACGGGGAAGAAGGTGAGGGCGGTGACGATGACGGTGACACCGACGAGCAGGCTGACGGACTGCACGCGATCGGTGGGCAGCGTGCCGGCGGTGGCAGGCACCCTGCCCTGGGCGGCGAACGCGCCGGCGAGGGCGAGCACGAACACCATGGGCAGGAAACGTCCCAGCAGCATCACCACTCCGAGCGCGGTATTGAGCCAAGGGGTGTTCGCCGTAAGACCCGCAAAAGCGGAGCCGTTGTTGTTGGCCGCGGACGTGAACGCATACAGCACCTCGGAGAGGCCGTGCAGTCCCGGGTTCAGGATCGAGGTGCCGTCGATGTCCGCGCGGAGGGCCGGCACCGCAAAACTCAGCGCGGTTCCCGCGAGGACCAGGGTCGGCATGGTGAGGATGTAGAGGCTCGCGAGCTTGATCTCCCGCGCACCGATTCTCTTGCCCAGGTACTCGGGCGTCCGGCCCACGAGCAGCCCGGAGATGAACACGGTAACGACGGCGAGGATCAGCATCCCATACAAGCCAGAGCCAACACCGCCCGGAGCGACTTCGCCGAGCATCATGTTGACCATCGGGATCATCCCACCGATGGCCGTGTAACTGTCATGCATCGAGTTCACAGCGCCGGTGGAGGTGAGGGTGCTGGCAGAGCCGAACAAAGTGGATCCGACAATGCCGAACCGCTGCTCCTTGCCCTCCATCGCGGCCCCCGCGGCCTGCGGGGCTGTGCCGTTCCCCGCCAGTTCGGCCAATGTCACCGCGGTCAGTGACAACAAGAAGATGGCGGACATGGCGCCGAGGATCGCGTAGCCCTGACGGCGCTGCCCAACCAAGGTGCCGAAGGTCCGCGGCAGGCTGAAGGGGATCGCGAGCATCAGGATGACCTGGAACACGCTGGTCCAAGGTGAGGGGTTCTCAAAAGGGTGAGCGGAATTCGCGTTGAAGAAACCTCCACCATTAGTGCCGAGCATCTTGATGGCTTCCTGCGAGGCGACCGGCCCGCCGGGCAAGGTCTGTTCCGCACCCGTCAGGGTGGTCACGGTGGTGAAGCCCGCGAAATTTTGGATAACGCCGCCCGCAAGCAACACGAGGGCAGCGATGACGGCACCCGGCAGCAGGATCCGCAGGAGTCCGCGCGTCAGGTCCACCCAAAAGTTACCGAGTGTCGCACTCCGACGAGCGGCCAGACCCCGCACGAAAGCCACAGCCACGGCGAGCCCGACGGCAGCGGAAACGAAGTTCTGCACCGCTAGGCCCACCATCTGCACCGTATAGCCGAGGGTCATCTCCGGTGAGTAGGACTGCCAGTTCGTGTTCGTCACAAACGAGACGGCCGTATTGAAAGCCAGACCCTCGGGGACGGCCGACAACCCGAGCGAATAAGGCAGCAGGGCCTGCGTGCGCTGCAGCACGTACACGAGCAGGACGCTGATCACGGAGAAGGAGAGAACGCCCGTGAGGTAGGAGCGCCACGACTGGTGGGACACCGGGTTGACACCGAGCACGCGGTAGAACCCCCGCTCCACCCGGAAGTTTTTCGTGCTGGTGAAGGTCCCTGCCATGTAATCGCCCAGCGGACGGTGGATCAGGGCGAGTACGACGACGACGGTCAGTAGCGGCAGGATGGCCGCGGCGAGGGTCATCAGAAACGCTCCGGACGTACGAGGGCGTACACCAGGTAACCCAGGGCGGCGATACCGAGGACGACGGCGATCAGGTTGAAAACGATCACAGCTTCTCCACCGCCCGGGCAATCAAAACAACCACACTGAACAGGGCTGCAATACCCACGAGATAGACAACGTCAAGCACAAGTAACTCCAACGGGCTACGGTCCGCCGGCTTCCTGCCGCACGGGTGCCTGAAAGGCACGAGCCTGAGTACACACCCCGAACCGAACCAAAAAGCCGATCCTTACGCTTTCCTCACAGTGAAGCCGCACATCTCTACGGCTTCTTAATGCTCGAGCTCTGCAGGCGTGCCTTCAGACCCCACCTCACTCACCCAATTCCGACACGCTCCCAGATTCAGTTTTGGAAGCATGCCGTGGACGAGCTAAGTGCCGCGACCTACTTGCGGCAAACGCCCTCATCCCCTAAGACCGGCCCGCCTTGCTGCCCGGCATACGCCGAAATGCGGAACCCATGCGGACCATCTGTCTGTCTAGCGCGTCTCGAAAACCTAAAGCTTTCCAAACAGTTCGAGCGCCTCTAGCCGGTCGAAACCGCGTGGCCGCTGGGATTCACCCAGGGCGACGAGGTAGGGCAGCACATGTAGCAAATGCGTTCGTATTCGCCACTCTGCGTGGGGACCACCAGGACCTCCTGAACCGGCGAGGCTTGTCCCATTTCGGACGCCATCACCGGTCAGAGCGACAAGCATTCACCGAAGGACTTAGATGGCCCCCCGGTTGGCATCCTTTGCTGGGTCGCGGCCTACCGCCCCTTCTGGGGTGAGCTGATGAAGTGCTGGGAATCCTGTTGCGTTCGAGTAACAGCGGCGTCGCTGCCATTCAGTGGTCCGTACGGTGGAAGAAACGGTCGGCCCGCAGTGCACTACCGGCCTGTCTCGCCGGAGGAGGACCTGTGACTGATACGAGCAATACAAGGCTTGATAGGGTGCGGGCGGACCGGCTGCGTGCGTTGAGCATGTGCTCACTGCTCGCCACTGGCTTGGCCCTGGTAGCGGGTTGCGCGACAGGCGGGCAGGACAACTGGAACTCCACCGCGGTCGGTGACGACAAGAGCGTGGGCGCTCTCGACCTGCGCAGTGTCCTCCTGGTCACCGATGAGGAGGACAGCCCGGCCAGACTCCTGGGTACCTTCGAGAACAACGGGGATCAGCCCGTGGAAGTAAGGATCAGCGACGAGGACGAGGACGTCACCGTGATGGTCCCAGCACAGGGTTCCGTCGGTCTCGACACCGTCGAGACCCTCTTGCGAACGGCCGGCGATGCTCCGGGCGCCCGCACCACCTTGACGGCCACCACCGACGCCGGCGACGTCGACCTGCTCGTTCCCGTCGTCGATGGGACCCTCGACCCCTACAAGCCCTACCTTCCCGACTAACGTGGCCCGGCGCTAGGTTAGATGACTGTTCGCACGATCCTGTAGGACGGGCTCGGTTCTCACGCTTCCCTCATCCTCCGCGCCTACAGTGAAGAACCCGGGACAAGGCATCTGCCTTTCCCCTCACGAAGAAGGAGTTTCTTATGGGATTGTTTGGCAGCCGAAGTAAGGCGGGACGACTCGCGTCCAAGGCACTCGACTTCATCAGCAGCAACCCTGACAAGGTCAACAACGGTGTCGCGAAAGCTGGCGACTTCGTGAACAAGCGGACTCACGGCAAGTACTCGCGACACATCACTGGGGCCCAAACGAAAGCCACGGACGCTGTCGCGAAGCTCAACCGGAAAAACGGTCGCGGTGGTCTCGAAGGTCGTGATGGCCGCGGGCCGGGTTCCGGGCCCGTCAGATAGCCGAGGGTTCGGGACGGAGCACGTCCCGAACCCTCGTGGTACCTATCGAGCGGATCGTTCGATCGCGCGTTCAAGCTTCCGCTTTCGACGGTGGAGCTTCCACCAACTCCACGACCCGGTGACTTGAGTCCTGCCAAGATCCTTGGTATCGCGTAAGTCCCTTGCAGCTAGTTGCTGGTCGACGGTCTGCTGATCCTTTGGGTGTGCCTGGTCAATCACGTCATGAGCGGCCCGCACGTGTGCCGAGGCCAAAGGGTGAGCGGCGATCAGTTGTTGCACGCGATCAAGCTCGCGGTGCAGCGCTTCCGAATTGTTCCGTTGACTCATGCTGCTATCGTCCCATCACGCAACGTACAGCCGCATAACCGCCGGCAGCCAGGATGGCCGAGAAGGTACCTTTCTCCATCATCCGGGTGATAGTAGGCCCGTTGAGTCCGATGCCGACAAGGCAGCGATACACGGCGGCTGGTATCCACACAGGGTCAGCTACGACCGGATAGGCAACACTTCCGGCACTGGTGTGATCCACCACCTGGGTGAGCGTGTTCCCTGCGATTTCATAATGTGTGGGGACGCTCCGCCCCGCCGCATCCTTCGCCCATGGAGCCGAGATGACTGTTTCGGTGGTGCCATCTGCATTGACGATGGCAGCGCCAGCGTCGATGACCTCGAGCCTCTGCGTCGATGAAAGCCCGATTTCGTAGGAGTACTCACTAGGTGCATCACTATTGGCGATGTTCGTCAGCACCTGCACGCCTGTGTAGGTAGGAATGATGACCTGGGCGCTGTCCTCCCCCGGGTAGATGACGGTGCCGTCCGCCTGCACCTTTGCTTCCTGCCCTTCGTCGCCTAGCGGCAGATCGAAGGTCAGGTCCTCATCGCCCGAACTTCCGAGGACAACGCTCTGCGATGAATCCCGTGGCAGGTTTACCTCTGTGGCGAGTTCCACGTCGGCGGGTACGGGTTCGATGACCAACCTGTTGTCACGAGACTCAAGGTTCTGCAGCGACTGAAGAACATCCTGTTCAGAGACTTGTGTCGTTGTTGCTGTTTCATCGTGCGCTGACGCTATGGAAGGCGTCAGCGCTACGAACGTCCCTCCTAGCCCCACCGTTGCACAGAGAGCGACAGTTCTCTGCCACTTCGTTGTTGAATCCCCCATAATCACGTGCATTCCTTCTATTCGCGTCAGTGAATGATCGAAATTGTTCGACCACTGCCCATGATTGCTAGATGTACTGGGCACGCACCTCATCCTTGAGGATGATTCTCACTAGTAACTACTAGCGGGCGCCCCACACTCGGTGAATGCAGCGTCGCCAACTCCTGCTCCACTGCTCACCCTCACCATCGTCGGCCTCACATCAGGTCTCGCATTCAGCTTTCACACCTCCTTCTGTGTCTCGCATCCCACGGGCTGCAAGACACCAGGACGAGACACTGCCACTCCCCCGCCCCTACTGCTCCTACTATGTCTTGCTACCCTGTCTCCTAAGCAGGTGCGCTCAATCCCGACTGAGGCGTCGGTTGCGAGACAGTTTTCGAGGTAATCAAGGAATCGGAGTGGCATGGGCAAGTTGATTGGGTATGCGCGGGTGTCGACTCGCGCCCAGGACTCCGATCGGCAGGTCACGGACCTGCTTGCTGCCGGTGTCCGTCGTGATGACCTCTATGTCGATCACGGGGTCAGTGGTGCTCACGCTCGTCGCCCACAGTTCGACAAGGCACTCACTGCCCTCGAGCAGGGTGACACGCTAATCGTCACGACGCTCGACCGGCTGGGGCGGTCGACGTCGAATATGCTCGCCCTTGCCGATGAGCTAAGGGCTCAGAAGGTGAACCTTCGGGTCCTGAACCTCGGCGGGGGGAACGTCGACACCGGCACCCCGATGGGATCCATGGTCTTCACCGTCATGGCAGCCCTCGCCCAGATGGAACTCGAGATCAAACGCGAACGCGTCAACGACTCCAACACCAAACGCCGAGACGCCGGCATGGACCTCGGCGGCCGACGCCCAATCTTCAGCGATAGTCAGATCGCCAACGCCCGCAGACTCATCGAACAAGGACAACCCGCATCCCACGTCGCCCGCGACCTCGGCATGTCACGAGCGACCCTGTACCGACGCATCGGCCACCTCGATGCCAAACTATGGGTCACCAGCCGAGCAACAGAACAGCCCTAGTTCCGAACGGCCGC
This sequence comes from Arthrobacter sp. MN05-02, assembly GCA_004001285.1. NCBI lineage: Bacteria > Bacillati > Actinomycetota > Actinomycetes > Micrococcales > Micrococcaceae > Arthrobacter > Arthrobacter sp. MN05-02. The sequence goes on along the minus strand of AP018697.1, from coordinate 219,268 downwards.
TGATCACGACCATTGACCACGGGGATAGGCCCGCATACTGTCAGCCCTATCGCCGAAGGTGCTCAACAGGCACTGGCGCACCTATTACTTCTTTGGGGGAAGAAAATGGTCTCACGTCTGTCATCACCACAATCCGGTCATTCCACTCGGCGCACCTGGGCCGTTCTTGGCCTTACCGCTCTCGTTCTCACTGGAGGGTCCCCGGCAATTGCAGCATCACCGGTCATGGCGTCCATAGCTCCAGCGGACAGTGCCGGCACTGTGCAGGGTCAAGGACAGGGTCAAGGCCACGGCTACGGAAAAGGTCAGGGGAAGGGCAAGGGCAACGTCACGCAGACCTTTGACCGTCAGGTCGAGGACGCAACCCAGTTCATGCGCACGGCCCCTGATGGTTCCACCTACTTCGACACCGATGCCGCGATCGCAGCGAACGCCGACCCGGCAATCCTGGAGATGGGAACCGTCATCAACCAACTCGCCGCGTCCCAGCAACCCACTCCCGAAGGCCAGGTATCGATTCAGGCAAGCCTGCCCATCTGGGGCAACTGGTGCGGGCCCGGCCACGGCGGCGGCATAGCCGTGGATGTCCTTGACTCCATCTGCCGCACCCACGACCGGTGCTATGGATCGCGCGGCTACTTCGCATGCTCCTGCGACCGAGCCATCGTCCGCGACATCCGCGCGAACGCTTACCGCATGAAGACACAGGAACGAGCCGTAGCCGCAGCAGTGAGCACCTACTTCACCTACTGCCTCTGCAACCCGTTGAAGTAAGCCCTCAACGACAACCCGACGAAGGACAGGAGGTGTGAAAGACATGAGCTTCGCAGATCACGCCGACAACCCAGCACCACGAGCCACCCGGCCCGTTGCCACATGGGTGCTCATGCTCCTGGCGGCCGTAGTCGTCCTGCTCCTCCCTGACTGGGCCGGAACTGGCTCCCCCCGCCCCATCTGGGTCTTCGCCCTACCCATCCTCTTCGGCCTAACCGGTGCTGCCCTAGCGCTGAAAAGCAGGCATCCGTGGTGGGCAGCCGCCTCCGCACTCTGGGGCTTCGTCCTCATTCAGGTCCTCGTTGTCGCCATCACCCTCATCAGCGGTCCATGATCTCGTCAAAGGTCACCTCGGCCGCTGATGAGAGCAATGGCCTTCAGACACATTGATGAGACATACCCAGCCGTCGCCGCGGCACCAGGAACGAGTCAGCGCAGGCGCCACAGCAAAGAGTCCGCGATCCAGTCAAAGAATCCTTTAATTGGACAACTGGTCGGAAGCTATGAGCCCCCCCTTGGTATACATACATGGCAATTTTCCATGAAGCTTCACCGTCCAAGTCAAACGCCCACTGCTCGCCTCAGTACTGGCGCACACGACAACTCCATCTGAAGGATGATCGTCGAGGACCAGCCTACGGGCGTAGAGGTACGCATGAACGGCCAAAATGCGTAGTTGGAGCATCGTCCTGTGAGAGGTTTTATCGGGTCGAGTATCCGTAAGGATTCCTTTAAAAGGGACGGAGACTCCAAGAACTCACCCTAAGAATCATTACGACTGCCATGCTGTCGCTTCACCCCATATATAACGCGGCAGCAATGGATCAGATACAGTTCCCTGGCCCGGCTCTGCAGGTCGCACATGCGTTCGCGCCGGCCACGGGATGGGCTAGGTAGGCGCAGAGGCTCTCGTGGCAAGTAATCCCGTGCTTGCACTGCCTCGGTCCTCGCAATACCGCAATACCGCAATACCGCAATACCGCAATACCGCAAGCAGTTCACCCTATGTGCCCTGAACTACATAAGAGGCTTCCTTGAGGGCGTCATAATAACTCGAAAAGGACCCTGCTTGAATTCTATCGCCACCATTCCACAGCGCTGCCGCCTCGCGCAATGCTAGATCTAAATCGACTTGAGTGATGTGTGGCTGAAGCAAATTTAGGGCGAACTCCGCGTTCCTTTTTAGCCCCAGAGGGCTTTTCTTCATCTGCCAAGGGCCGGTTGTAAGTCGTTTCTCGCTCTTGATCAGTACAAGTAGGAAGTCGACACACCGTTCAACAACTCGTATTGGCATGTTTCGTTGGGACAACTCTACAAGCGCAATCGACTTCAGTACGTGGTGGACTGGGTACCCAGTTGTAGATTGAGGAAGAGTATTCACGGCCTGCACCACCCTTTTGTAAGTCAAGCACTTACTGTAGTCCAGCATTATCCAATGCAAGCATTTCTGATTATCGATTGCAATTTTATTTTTGTCTAGGCCGACGCTGCGAGATTCGCTATACATCTTCGATCTCGCCCCGCGCCCTAGCAGCCGCACCCTTTACAAAAGCGAAAAATATTAGGTTTAAGACAGTAGTCATTACTGCAGTGAAAGCGTTCTCGGCAAGCCATGCCAATATGTCACCATCACTAAATGCCTCGATGGCCTGTGTTGCTAGTACTCCGAGAGTGGCCAGGCCGGTACTCAGAGCCACTATGCCCGCGTTGATCGCGATGTAGCGCTTGTCGTGCCTGAGTGCACCGGGCTGTGGCGTCATGAAGAAAGCTGGCCAAATAAGTAGAAACCCACCAATGGCACCAGCGATGGAAGCCGTGAGTATGTTCTCACCCAGAAATCCGAGAATTAAACCGATGATGAAGGGGTAGGCTAGACGCCGCACTATTGCAAACTTTATAACTCTCGGCGTATACCAAAATTTTGCCTGAAATCCGGGTAGGCCCGGTATAAACTCGCTCGTAGCGAAGTAGGGTCCGATTGCCTTCGCGTCAAAACGAATGCCTATGGCCATTATCAAACCAGGGACAAATGTTAGGTGAAGAGGTATTTCCATGATTATCCTCGAAGCTGGCAGATGAGCGTGACGTGGGTAGCAGGACTACTGGCTAGCTTTGACCTTACCGCCCCTCGTCTTATGCGTGGCTTCCAGTTGTACGAGCCCGAGGGGTACGTACTTCTGCAGTGCGTGCTGGCGCTGGGAACTCACCTCAAAGATAGGAACGGAGAGCCAGCCGTGGAGGAAGCACGCTCCAGACTTTAATCAACGCAGATACTAAGCTCCCGGGTCTCTTAGCAAGCATGCGGCTCCTCCAGACAAGGGATCGTCTAGATCACACCCACTCACGTGAGATGGTTGCGGCTGCATTTGACCTTGTAGTTACTACCGCGACCTTACACCTGGTAGCGAGAGATAATTTTCCACACGATAATGAATCATGGCTTCAATTGATGACTTCGACCCATACATCCTCAAGCAACTTGCGCGGCATGCTGACTCCTCGCATCCGGCCCGAAAGCAAGAGGCTAACGGGATGCCCGACAGTTACAGCACGAGCGCGATTCGAGCCAAGAGCGCGCTGAATAGCCAGCCAGAGATGAACCCACCTGCCGACCTAGGCTCCATCCGAGGGAAGGTGACTTGGGACAGCGAAGAGTACCTAAGCCACTTGAGCATTGATGAACTTCGTCAAAAGATTCAGGACTTCAAAAAAATTTCCACAAGCTTGACCGATCGACCGACAATTCGCCAGGCCCTTTTCGACATTTTAAGCGCACCTGGTTACGCATCGGTAATGATTCCTTTTGCTCATGTCGAGGTTCCAGCGGGAATACCTTTGTTCAGAGCACGCAAAGTTGGCTCTCTCGACGATTTACAAACAACGGACGACATTTGGACAGCTCCTGTCCAATTCATCGGCGCTGGCAGGGTGAATGACGTTGGTGAGCCACTTCTGTACACAGCTTTAGATCCACTTACCGCTGGACTAGAGATACACGCCGAGGCGGGAGATCTTGTGGCATTGTCGCTGTTCCGATCAAGGCGAAGAATATTGGCTATCGACATGACCACGCAGGCGACGATTTCCGGACTTCGCAAAAGCAGTCGTCGAAAGCTCCAAACCATCATGCAGTTCATGAACGATCTTTTTAGTCAGGAAATCCCCAGCAGCGCATCTGGAAGATATATAACACCAGATCTGGTTGCGAAGGAGTTCTTCAATCCGGATCCAACCCTATTCAGCGGCTGGTGGTATAGGTCAGTTGCGGATCCACGAGAGATAGTAACGGCTAAGAATCTGAGCATTAGGGGTGATGTTGCAAGAACGCTAGTGGAGTATAAACATACTCAGGTCGCCCGCGTTGGGGCTGGCGGAATTGGTGGTGAAAATCAGGCCGTTGCAGTACTAGTGAAAGATTCGAGAAGCACTAAGCTCATTTTTGTGCCTAGCGCTGAAGGGTAGCCCTTTCTGCGCTGAACACTACCACGCACACTGAAGCCCCCGAGTGGCTGCAACAATGATTAAGTTTACCTGCTTTAGCGTGGCCAACCTAGCCTAAACCTTGCCGTGTTACGACTTATCGCTGCACCGTCGTTGAAGGATTCCGGACTAGGGTGTTCAGACCTAATCGACAGTTGGAGTCAATCCGTAGTACGGGTAAGGCCTAGGCAAGTCGTAATAAACAAAGACATCGTGCTCACGTTCTAAGAGGTGGCCCCAGTTGCTGCGGAACCACGTAACACCCTGGGAGTCGCGGAAAGTGATGTCGTAGGAGGGTGCCAGCGACATGCCTTCCCACCCTTCAGGGGCTGGAAACTTTAGAGTCTGCTGAGGTGGGACAACTCGAAGCAATCGCCCAAAAGGACTTGGTGTGCCAGAAGATCCTTCTGATTCAAACTGGCCGTTGACCAGTGCGAGATAAACGTCGTAGATCGTTGACTCCGACCCATTTCGGATACAGGTGAGCCCGGATGGGCTGACATCTTTGGCATCCTCGTGCCACGCAGACACTTTTGACGCTTGTGCAGACCTATCCGAATAATCTCGAGCGAGCTGCTCATCGGATATTCGCTGGTTCAGTTGTCGGTCACGTTCCCGTTCACCGCGGAGGCCGAGGAAGGCGAATATCACTGCTGCCGCTGTTGCAACTCCTGAGACCCAGTCGGCCAAACTTCCCCAGTCCATACGTCTCTCCTACCCTTGGAAACCCGCGGCTTCAATTTTCAACTGCTACTCGCCACTCAACCACGACTAAGGGGCGTACGACGCGAGGTGCGCAGGATAGGCCGTGGAAGCTTTGCCAGCTAAGACAACCGCATCGAACTTGTGGTGCGCCGGAACTGAGCGCCGAGGCCGGTGAAGCCTCGTGGTTTGTAGATCGACAACCCGAGGGAGAGAGCCAGGGCGAGAAGCGCGTCGGCTGAGTGCAGCACGGGTGAAAAGTTAGGCACTACTTCTCCTAGCCCGATGTGTGCACTGGAGATACTTCCCAGCTCCTGCTGACAGCGTGTCGCTGCCGGCTCAGGCCAGGGAAGCTTCGATGCGCACAACTGATCACTACTGATCACTGGCGGCCTTGCACTGTTAGCGGCGCATAGAAGCCTGCGACGTGGGCAACAGTCCATCTACACCGTTCGGGAGCCTTGTCTAGTGCGGCGAACCACCCCTGTATTTACGATCACTCACTCACTCGCTAAATGCCGCCGCGGAGCGGAAACAAGACGCATGGCGTTGAGGGAACGAGGTAGTCGATCGACACCTAAAGCGCAGCTCGGGGCTAGTCAGGCCAGACTATTCGCTCCCCTATCGCGGTAAGGAAGTCCGAATACTCTTTAACGCTCAACTCCCCGCGAGCAGCCGCACCGCGTACTGAGTCTCTTCGAGACCACATGAACGGGCCCCCCACATCTCTGCGAACGGCATAGATCGTCATATCCGTATCCGCAAGCTGGGCGACGAGATCCCGTCTCGGTGAAACGCCTGCTTGGGAAACCAGGTTCGCTATTTCCTGCCAGGCCTCCTCGTAGTCCTCATAGGACAACGAAATTGTCGCAAGCTCATGGTTGCGATCTCGGGGGATGCTCAAGGCCACCATGAGAGCATATGGATCGGTTTCACCTCCAGCCATACGGTTGAGACTGAAGCGCTGGTTAGCGGCTTTTTCTGCCCGTTCCTCGACCGTGTACGGGTTGCGGCTACGCGCCGCGTAAATGCGAGTGTTATCTAGAGCCCGGAACTCATCCACGGGGAAGACCGAGTTGTACAGTGAGCCGAAGATCAGTCGATCGAAGGGCTTCCGCGCCGTCCAATGCTTTTTGATCCGCTTCCGGATGTCCTCGGACTGGCCGATGTAGAACTGCTTGTAGTTGTCAAACACCATGACATAGGCGCCTTCTACCCCGTCCCAGTCTTGCGATGACTCCACAAGCTTGAACGTCCGCCCCCTTCAGAAGTACGTGCTGCAACGCCTCCTCGAACTCATCCCGGTCAAGGGATTCGAAGTACTGCAGCGACAGGTCGAAGTTCACCAACGCTTGGTCACGCTGTACCAACAGATACAGATCCGAATGCTGCGCATGCTCATCATCTCGATACACCCCACGCAGACGCCTCCCAGGACTCCTCCCCTAGTTCCTCGCGGTATCTTCGCTGCTTCGGTGCCCAACTCGGGTATGCGTACAGCTCCCGAGTCATTCTGTGACCGAACTTCGACTCCCGGAGCCTTTCCCCGAAATGCTCCACATCCGATAACCGCCTCGTATCACTCACTGACGGCCTCAATCAGCTGGGGTCCATCGTTACGGACTGATCCGACATCCTTACCGACGACCCGCGGCACGAGGTTCGGTTCGAGGATGGTGTCGATGAAGTGCTGCACCTGGTCCCGCTCCGTCATGGTCGGGTCAAGCCACTGATCCTGCAGGTCGCTAGGGATGATGACCGGCGTCCGGTCGTGAATGTGTCCGAGAGCGTCATGCGCCGCCCGGGTGAGGATTGTAGCGGTCACCAGCCACTTGTCGTCGGCGTCCTCGGCTTTGGTGGGGTCGGGCCAGAACTCGTACAGGCCGGCGAAGCCCAACAGCTGGTCCTCATCCTCGCCGTGGAGGTAGTGCGGGGTCTTCATCCCGTCCTCGTTTTTTCTGCCACTCATAGTAGCCGTTCGCGGGTATCAGGGCTCTGCGCTTGGCGGCCGCGGTCCGGAACGACGGCTTCTCCGTCACCGTCTCGCTGCGGGCGTTGATCATCCTCGCCCCGACCTTCGGATCCTTGGACCAGACAGGAACAAGCCCCCAGCGGGCCATCTCGAGGCGACGCACCAGCTCCCCCTCACGCAGCTGCTCGGACACGAACGGGATTCCCTGCATCGGGGCCACATTCCACGACGGCTTCAACTCGTCCTGAAATGTCTCGTCCACGCTAAAGGCGTCGCGGATAGCGGCCTTGTAGTCGGTGAAAGGTACGTGTTCGCTGGTGCATTGTTTCAATAGTTCCCTATCTGAGATGAGGGTAGTGCCGCCATGTCGCTCCGGATTCCTGGGCCCATCGGCTGGCGGTGTTGAGTGAGATGCCGATGGTGTCCGCAACGATACGGGCGGGCATTGTGGAGCTCAGTTGGCGTGCCGCTGCTTCCTTCGCCGGGCGTGGTGCGATGCCGATGTCCTTCAGCATTCTGCCGAGGTTCGATTCGGTGATGTGGGTGTTCGGCATGAGTCCGTCGAAGAGCCACACGTCGGCTGCTGGACGATAGATGGCGCGGACCGCCGGCTGTTCAAGGTGGCACCGCAGTATTTGGGCGATGCTCGGTGGGAGCTTGACGGGTGCGGCCGCGAACCGGATGGTCGTCGCACTAGCCGTTAGCGTCACGTCAGCGAGTTTCAGCCGTGCGCAGCTCGTGAGAGATTGCGCGAAAACGAGGACGAAGAGTCCGACCAACCGGACCGTGGTGTCGAGCGCGGTGTCCCCGAGCAGCCGGTCTACGTGGGCCCATCGTTGTGCCTCGCTCATCGCTGCTCGCGGTGTCAAAGGGCCCTTCCTAGGCGTAGCAAGGGCCGGAGCAATCCCTGCTCGGCGCGCCCACGCAACGAAACCACCGAGCCTGTTACCGGTTGTTGATGCTTGTCCGAGGTATCGGTCGACGTCGGTTTGGGTGACGTCCTGGAGGGTGGTGCCGTGCTCATGAAGGTGTGTCAGGAAGTCCTGAATGACGACGATTTCCTGGCGTCGGCGGTAGGACTCGCTGGGGCGCAGCGGGCGCTGTGCTGCTTGGCGGTACAGGGCCCGGGGTATTTCCCAGCGGTAGTACTGCTCGATGATGAGGGCCTGCGCGGGTGGGAGTGCGCTGAGGACCTTCTCCACGTGCAGGGTGAAGTCGTGGAGTTCGATGTCGATGACGGGCAGTGTCCCCGCGTTCATGAGGATCCGGCGGAAGTACCGGATCCGGGGTGATGGGGTGAGCTTATCCAGCGTGTCGTGGCTGATGTCCTGCAGATCGTGGGCCATGGCCTGCAGCGTGTTTGAGATTTCGGGGTGTCGTAGCCACCGGGTAGCAGTGCGTTTGTCGGGCACGGTTAGCAGGTGTTGCAGGAAACTGTCGAGTCCTGGGTGCAGCGTATGGTCCGGGCGGGACAGAAGCGTCCGGGCGCGTTCGGTGAGCCGACATGTGCCGCAGTGGGAGCCGGTGAGTTGTTCCTCCGTCCCGCACCTCTTGCAGGCGAAGCGTGCAGGGACCCCTGCGCACGAGGCGCAGACAATAATCCCGTCACTGTCGTGGAAGGCCAGCACCTTCACCTTCCCGCAGGTAGGACATGGTCCTGGGCATCGGCGAAGGGTGGAGTAGCAACGGTTACAGGCGGGCCCGCCCAGAAGGGTGTAGCCAGCGGTGATGGTCCGCTGGCATAGGTGGCAGTGGCGGGGAAGCATTCGATGTTCGTCGTCAGCGTCGGCGTCGGTGCGGTCGTCTGTGCGTGGTGGCTTATTCGCTGGGTGGTCGCCGGAGTCGTGCCGGGATGGGGCGGAGCTCCCCGACGGATGCTCCGCTATTCGATGTGCCGGTCCGGCGGGTTTCATGCAGACCTGATCGAGCGGTATTCACGTGGATGAGGTCGTTTGGTGTGCAGTGCAGGATCTGGCATAGAGCTGCGAGGACTTCCATGTTCAGCCGGGCCGGCGGACTGGTCACGAGGCGGTAGACCTGCTCACGCGATAGGTGGACACCGGCTTCGCGGAGCGGTTCCACCAGGTCGGTGGTCTTGAACATCCCCGCTGCTGCCATGTGCTCTCGAAGGTGCCAGGTGAATGGTTGCTGAGGTTCATGAAGAGGCATTGGAGCTTCCATAGATGCGGGAGAGGGCTTGGGCGATGACGCGGTTCTTATAGTCATCGCCCACGGAGGTGTAGATGGCGGTGGTGGAAGCGTAGAGGTGCCCCACCTGATCCTGGACGAACTTCTCCGAGTATCCCCACTCGATGAGATTGGTGACGTAGGTGTGGCGAAGGCAGTGCAAGCTCAATTCAGGCGGAAGTCCTGCTTCATCGCGGATCTCGGCGAATCGCTGCGCGAGGTAGCGGTCAGAGACGCGTGTGCCCCGCTCGGTTGGCCACAAAGCCCGGCCGCCCGAGGTCGGTTTGGTGGACGCGAAGCGGTTGTGTCCCTGCTCAACCCATTGCTGGAGGCCCTCGATGGCCCAGTCGAATTCCGGCACTGTCAACACCGTGCGCCTCTTCGGCCCGGAACCTCGGGATCCTTTTCCCCACCGCACCTGGACGGCACCGAAGGATCCGAACCGGGGCGCTGCCGGATTCGGACGGAGGTCGGCCGTATCAAGTCCCAGCACTTCTGCCCTGCGCAGGCCGAAGGCGTAGACCGTCTTGAAAATCTGAGCATCACGAAGAGCGGCCAGCCCTCCCTTCTTCCCTGTGGACACAATTGAGTCGACCCGCTGGTCAGCGCAGGAAAAGAACGCTTCGAGTTCCTCGAAGGTCAAAGCGCGCCGCTGAGCCCGGCCCTCGTACTCGAGCAAGTGCACGGTGGTGTTCCAGTCATGGCATATCTGCTGCGGGGCACTCCCGAATCTCGCCTCGCACTCCCCCATCCACTCATACCGACCATCCGTTAGGTAGGCGCAGAACGCACGAACTACCCCGTGGTAGCTCCTCACAGTGGACCGGGCCAAAGGCTTCCCGCGGCTCGTGAGATGGACAGTAAAATCCTCCAGATCCGTAGGAGTCCACTCCCATGGACTCCTCTCACAGAACAGAGTGAACCGTCGGATCAATCCGATACGAGTGTCGATACTCTGCCGATTCAGACCGCGGCTCAACTGCTGGTTACGCCACCCCTGCAACATCGCATCGAACACGAACGCTTCCTCATGCAGCGGTACGACGTTCGATAGCAACGGTATTGAGGAGTCTGGCCGCGTCGAATCCTTCACCCACGCAGTGTTGCACTTGATGCATCATTGATGCAATGGAAGTTACTGTATTCGCTTCCTGGGATACGATCACCGAAAAGACACGCAGGGCGAGAGAACCCCGAACCGCCCTATCTACAGGAGGCCGCGGTGAGTAAGACTTCGATTCATCCAACGGTGAGGCGTGGCACTATCTGGTGGAGGCTTCAGATGATAGTGCTGGGCGTCATCGCTGCCGCGTTTACCGTTCTTGCTTTGCAGGATCCATTCCCCTGGACGGCTGCTGATAGCAGTCGTGGCCGTCGCCATCTCAGCTCTCTTCAGCCTCATGGCGATGAAGCAGATAGAGGCGCTCCGCCACGAGTACCGCTACAACAAAGATGAGAGTGACGAGCTTCGCTGACGTCAGCATGAAAGTGCAGAGCGCCAATGAGGCTTCCAACCATCGTTGGTCTGGCCAAACCCGCTACAGCGTTGCCCCGTCCTGCCTCGGGAATAATGCCTGTTCTCCCTGCGATCACGAAGCGTCCACACATGCTCGCCATTCTGCCCTAGGGTCAAGTAGCGGTGGCCTAGGATCGGAACCTAATAGGGTACTAAACAAGCTTTATTCCACTTTCACTCCTGCGTTGCAAGGGCTCCTGTGTCTGAACTGAATTTCGATAATCCTGCTGCTCGGTTGTGGCACTTCATGAAGTACATCCGTGAGGATCGCGGCATTGACGATGCTCTTCGGTGGGCCATCTCGGACTACTTCAACCTGGACAACGCTGAAGTTGGCTCCGCGTACGACCCGCGAATGTTCCGCTACATCGCGGAACTGGTCGACTTACCCAGGCAGATCACCGAAGCGGTTCATTCACGGACGGTCAGGACACCACCCGATGAACTGGTTCTTCGTCCGCTCGTGAGGATAGAGGTGGCCCTCCTCCGGTACCTCGGGACGATGGGCAGCCAGCCAGTTCGAGTCCTTCGGGATCAGTACACGGATGCCGACGTCAACGAGCTTGAACACTGCATCTGGCACATCGACGGTTTGGTGGTCGGTCAACCGATTGGCTCGGATACGCTCTCTTCCATCCGCGATCTTGCCCAAGAGGTTATGGACCTAGCCAATAGCGCTGATGACCTGACTGACGAAGCACGCAAGTTCATCTGGGATCACGCCTTTAAGATTTGGCAGAGCACGGAGATGGTGAAAGCTGCCGGATCTGGCGCCCTCTCTCGTTCCCTCGACGAGACAATTGGTCATCTGACGCGTACACGCGACATCCAAACGTCAGTGGTAGCCAACGACACTGCAGGAAAACGGTTCTTCGAACTCCTGTCCAAGGTGGCCCTGGTGGTCAACCTCGTACACGCGCCGCTGGCCCTTAGCGCGGACGCCGCTAGCCTGCTACAGCTGGAGCAACAGACACCCACTGTGCAGGCACCCGGGCAGGACGGAAGTAAGGGACACCAAGTTGGATGAAGTGGCTGCAATACCAGAGGACGTGGAGCGAATTCTCCAACACCTGGCCACCATGGCAGCCGGTTACTCGACTGGATTGAAATGGAACGAAGAGGCAAAGCTCAAAGCTGACCTCATGAATACCCCGAATCGGTGGCGGCACGTTTCCGTGCAAGCCGCCTCAAAGCGATTGCTGTCGCTAGGTATGAGCCCCGAAGACACCCGAACGCTGACTGAATACATCAGTCGGGCGCAGTCCGGCAAACGGTTGGTTCCTCATAAGAGCTATAGAGACTTCAAGTTCAACTGACCGGCGTGCGCCTCCTGCCACATGGGCACGGCTCAAGCTCCCTACGCTCCGCTGCTTGTCCCACACACATATGGACAGCAGGAACCACGGCACCGCCTGCACACACCCACCACGTCACCGACACGGGAAGCTCACCTCGAGTAAGCGGTGGCCGTGCACAGCCTCCACGGGTGCGGGCTGGGACTAGAGCAGGAGTAGCAATCAGGGTCTGATTGTCGGCGCTGCCTCGTACTGTCCGCATGGTGGGCCAGAACAAGCACCATGCGGATCAACCACGAAGAGTTCGTAGCGGGAGAACTGCTGGTCTTGTTCACGCGCAAGTGCGACCGCCGGCAAAATCACTCTCGTATCTTCGATCCGTTGTTATACAAGCCGCGCCGGCTTGCTACCGCTCGTCCCTCAGCTTCATCGCTCCCTCATACAGAAGAGCCCGCCGAACCGCCAAGAACTGACATATGCGCTGTTATCGGCGTCAGATCATCCGGAGCAGATCGCCCTCGCCGACATGTGGCATCCTCTGCCACCATTGGGGAGGCAGTTTGCGATGCGGCTTCTGCGCACACTGGCCACTGATGGCATTCCAGTAGCACCACCAGTTCCGACGAGCGAAGCCGCCCGACTCGCGTTGTGTAAGGGGTACAAAAGTATGCGACCGCTCTCGCCCATTGAGCGACGACCCCTTCGCCGTGATCCGCTCCATCGCCGGACGCATTTGACGGCTGCGGTGGCCCGGTGATGAGGTCGGCAGGTCCGGCACACGAGCCCAAGTCCTGCCGCTCCTGCGGACGCCGTATCGAGTGGCGGAAGAAGTGGGAGCGGAACTGGGAGGACATCGCCTACTGCAGCGACGCCTGCCGGTCCCGCAAAATCCGTGCCATCGACACCGCGCTCGAGGAGTGGCTGCTCGCGCGGCTCAACGCCGCAGCCCGCGGTTCGGGGATCAACCCGGCCGACGCCGCAGCGGCCCTCGGCGGTAGTGACAGCCCGCTGCACGAGCCTGCACGCAATGCTGCCCGCAGGCTCGTCGCCCGCGGACTCGCGGAGATGGCGCAGCGCGGCGCCGTCGTAGATCCCTCGACTGCCAAGGGCCCTGTCACACTGCGCAGACCCCGCTGATCCTGCTGACCCCGCTGAATGCATGACCCCGCTGACCGCACCGTGCGCGGGCAGGGTGTTCCGCCGTCGTCCGTGCTCGGCGCGCGGACGGCGCAACCAGTCGACACGAGACACAGCACGACTCCTGAACAGGACGTGCAGGACTCAGCTGCGCCGGCCTGGCATGTGCTGGACGAGGTGGCCGACGTGCGGTTCCTGCCCTCGGGGTTGCCGTTGGCGCTGCGCTGGCGGGGCTGCCTGTGGCAGGTCATCGGCGAGCCGGTGGCGTGGTCGAGCTCGAGCAGCTGGTGGGAGCCCTCCACTACTCCCCCGGGCGGGCAGGGCAGCATGCTCACGACGAGGTTTTGGCGGTTCCAGGCACAGACCGGGCCGGCGTCGCCTGTGCTGGAGTTCGACATGAGTGCGGATCCGCGGTGGCAGGACTGGCGGCTGCGCCGCGTCGGCGGCGTCGACGGGTTCTGAGCGGCGGTAGGGGCGGTAGGTAGGTCGTGGCCAACTCATGGGTGGGTCGAAAAGGTACGGCAAGCATTACGCCAGGCTGATGGACGACCGAACAAGAGGAGTTCGTCATGCGCGAGGAGCTGATCACGCTCACCGCCGCCGAACTCGACGTTCAGAACTGCCAGCCCACCGACTTCCCGGAACCTCGGCGCGTGTACGCGTGGGTCCGATATCCGTCGAAAGCCATCCGGGTGCAGGCGCACGCGATCGCGTACACGCGCACAGCGGTGAAGATTCGTTTCCTCGAACCACTCATCAAGATCCAGCGCGAGGGCTGGGTGTGGTTGAGCGCCGTCACCCCCGCACCTAAGAGCGGTGACAGTGACGGTGACAGTGGTGATGCAAAGCGTGCTTAGTGTCATTCGGGATAGAGTCAGTCGAAGGGGAATCAGTACTTTTACCAACACACTTCAGGAGTATGACGATGGCGCAGCGCGTTCAAGTTGAATTGGTCGACGACCTCAATGGTGAGGAAGCACAGGAGACCGTGCGGTTCGGTATCGACGGCACCGACTACGAGATCGATCTGACGGCGGAAAACGCTGAAAAGCTTCGCTCGACCCTGTCCGAATACGTGGACAAGGGCCGCAAATCCACGACAGGTCGGCGCAGCCACGGCGGACAGGGCGGGCAAAAGGCTTCCTCGCCATCGCCGAGTAAGTCCAAGCGGGAAGAAACCCAGAAAATCCGCCAGTGGGCGCAGGACAACGGACACAACCCCAGCTCCCGCGGACGCATCACCCAAACCATCATCGACGCCTACAACCAAGCCCACTAAAACCCTTTTCGCGGTCGATCAGGTGTAGGGAGAAACAGTGGCGGGACTGGATGACCTGACAAAGGAGTCCCACGAGCGGTGGGCGAAAGCCGAACGCTACGCCCGAGGCTTCGCCGACAACGGCATGGGCGAAGCATTACGAATTTACTACACCCGCTACTTCCCGATCGGTGTTCTCCTGTACATCGGTGCCCTCGCCCTGGTCGGGTCGCTCCTGTCCGGCGATGAGCCCGCGGAGTGGGGTTTCATTCTTCAGGTAGGCGCACTCCTCTTCGCCCTGCTTGCAGCCATCGCGGGCCTCATTTACAACGCCAAACGGATCAAACCGCGCGCCGAGCTCGGCAGGAACCTTTCCATCACGATCGCACTTGAGGTCGACGAGCAGAAGTACGTGAAACGGGTCATCAGCGGCAAAGAGCCCCCGCCAAAGGATCCGGTCCGTCTTGCCGTGGCACGCTCAGTCGCCGTTCAAAACCGGAAGAACTATGCAACTAATCTGCTGGTCGCACCCATGTACTCCTACTGCCTGGGAAGCATCCCGGGAAACCTGACCATCTTCTGGGTCATCATCGTTGCCATGTTTGTCGCCGCGACACTCCTTTTCGTCCGTGAGTTCCGGCGGGCAGGACGTTTCCTCGCTCGCCGCCACAGCATCCTAGAAACCGACTCCACTCCACACCGCGATGAAGAACAGGGCACTGCCGAACAGCATGGGCATCATGCCCTGAGGATAGCTGTTCGGTGTATCAGGCTTCCGGCGGGGACGACGTAAGGACACGACACCGTAGACGACCAGGCTGACTCCCCCGACCAGGCACAACCGGTGATAGACGTCGAGGCCGCTCACCTAGACACGCCAGACGGATCAAACGGAGCAGACGGATCAAATGAGAATTAACGATCGACGTCTACGTCGCCGTGGGCGATATCGGTACGGGCTTTGGCATAAGCCGCGGTGATGTAGTCCTCGAGCTTGATGCGCTCGATGCGCCATTGACCTCGGCCGCCAATCTGAATGGCCGGCAACTCCCTCGAGGCGATGAGTGCCCGGATGGTACTGAGCTTGGTGTTCAACTCCTCGACTAACTGCTGCAGGGTGAGGAACCGCAGCGGCCTTGGCTGCTCATCGTGCTGCCCATCGTCGTGGGGTCGGTCAGTCACGTACCCAGGATTCCAGCCACCACACGGTGCACGGCTCATCAGTGTCAATGAATGTCGACACACGCCCTAGATGGGTGGAGACGGAACCACATGCTTCCGTTTCCGGTTTTCCCTCGTAGTAAGGAAATGTACTAAGTCCCGTCTAGATGGGAGTTTGGTCTGCACTGCACCGGGGTCGGGCGTGGGCCCGCGTTGCACACCACAACAGGGGTAAGAACTTGTTTGGGTGTAGTGTCTCCGCCTTCGTTGCTCGGGGAAGCAGGACGCGTACTGGAAGTGGCGGGCCAATGTGCCTAGGAGCGGACTGGGACCGCCGAGAGGGGGCAGCAACACGCTGCGATGCACCGGTTCCTGCCACTCCCTCCCTCCCCTACTCAACGGACTCCCTTGTCGCACCAGTCTTGCTGTCTTTCACGACATGGGCTGTGAACTGCTCCCACGCTCTCGGCGGGGTCTTCCTTCCTCCCCCACTGCAGAGTGCGGCGCGGGTGACATCCCATGAAGGGTGGCAACCTTCTAGCGATCCGTTGACACGTAAGACCAGTGGTCCGATCCTATTGGAACGGTGGCAAGTCCCGTCGTGTAACCAGCAATCACACACGAGTCATCCCCTGCTTCACCCCGGGTCGCGCCGTCGCTTCATAACGGATTCAACGGTGAATCGAGGATCATGATGAACAGATGGCAGATCGCGTCAACCCTTGCCATGGCCAGTGTTGTCACCTTCACCGGTGCGGTTCCAGCATCGGCAGCCGCATCTACTGGTGCCTCTGTGTACAAACAGGTCGGATGCGTGGACTACGGCCACGTCGAGGTATGTGGGACGATCCACTCCACCATCACGGTCGTCAACACACCCTCAGGCCATGTGGTCATGCGCGGCAGCACCCGATACGACACGACGACAACCTTCGATGAGGGCTACTCCTACTCGACAACCGGGTCGATGCGGTCTCACCTATTGCGTAAGGACGATCAGAACGCGGTCTACTACGACCAGCTGACCGAGACCCTCGTCGATCCGAACCTGGGTACCTGTACAGCAGTCATCGATGTGCACTACGCGAACGGGGAGTTCCAGTTCGAGCAACGAAGCTTCGAGTGCATCTGAGTGTGCATTTGATTCTTCGACATCGCATAAGACCACCCCATAATGCCGTTACCTATGACCTTGGCTTGTCACGGCTACCCTTGACCGCCGCTTCGCCAACGTCGACGCCCTGACATGTCGCCTCCCATGTTCTGACCCGCAGCTCGGTCGCGAGAGGAATAGCACTACGTGTGTGGTAGCGACCGCCAGCAGCCCTGCTGGCATCCCAAGCGAACGGCTGGCGCGCAATCGGGAGTACGGTGCGATCTGCTGTAGTTGCTGGCTGGTGACCCACATGTAGGCGGCTGGAGCCCGAAGGGCGAAACTCAATGCCGTCCGCCCAGGCGCGTCCAGCGAGGCTATGGGCTGTGCAGGGTGCTCATCGTGTACTCATACCCCTGACGGACCAAGCGCTGCAGCACTGATACGTCGATGTCCTCGAGCTTGTTCACGTACAGGCACCCAGCTCCGCGCCTGTGCTTCCCGAGAGCGGCCAGGAGCGGTTCAACGTGATCCCCGTAGGTGAGGCCGTAGAGGACGAGGTGAGCGGTCCGCGGGGAAAAGCCTACGGCAGCGGCGTCTCCTTCGCGGCCAGTCGCGTATCTGTAGTGGTACTGCCCGAACCCGATGATCGACGGGTTCCACACACGCGGAACTTGCCCTGTCACCTCTTCCATCATGTCCAGGAGCACGTTCGCGTCGGCTTTCCGGACAGGATTTTGAACAGCGTCGATGACATCGTGGGGGTCCGCTGAAGTCGGCTGGTGAACCGGAGTGGTCATGCCTGGAAGTATGACTTACCCGAGGGCAGGCCGGCCGCAGCCGATGGCACGATCAACGGGCTGCCGACACCGACGCTGCCCAGGGTCGGCTTCTGGCTCCGCTGAGGGCTTAGGAGAGGGGTTCTCCGCAGGTCTGGGGTTCGGGGGCGTACTGGTACCAGTCCGGTAGGGCCGCGGTGAACTCGTTCTTGGTGGTGGGGTTCTCGAGGACCGTCCAGTCAACGGGTGCACCGACTTCGGGTTCCATCTTGTTCCACTCGAACCAGTTAACCATTCTCAGTTGCGGGAACCGTTCATGCACCACCGGGTCGAAGACCTGCTCCCACCACGCCCGCTTGATGTTCAGGTCCCGCAAATCCCCGATATCAGCCTGGACCAGGGACGCTGTCTCCGGGATGGCGACGGGCTTGCCGTGATCGACCCCGTACTGGGTGTAGAAGTCCGGCAGAATCGAATCATTGCCGTTCTTGCCGTTATAGGTTCCGGTGAGCTGGTCGATGAACTTGCCCTCTTCTGGCATCTCACTCTCACCCCAGGGGTAGGTGTTGCCCCAGTGGTAGAGGGACATGCCCACCCAGTCCACGACATCGTCCCCCGGGTAGTAGGGGGCATACGGGTCGTCGAAGGAGGTCAGGGTCCCGTCACCGGTGGTGTCCAGGTCCGCGAACCCGGGTGTGCCGGGGAGGGACTCGTACTCGCCGCCCGCGAAGGGGTACCCGCCGGCGTAGTTCGGCGCCCACATCATCGCCGACCCCGGAGCGTGCTGGTGCACGGCGTCCGCGACGCGTCGGTATGCAGCTTTGTACTCTGCCGGCTGCTGACCCCAGGGGGTACCAGGACCCGTTCATCTCGTGCGCGAAGCGCACGATGACCGGGACGCCGTTCGTGTTGAACCGTGCGAGGAGGGCTGCGAGCTCGTCCGCGCGCTCGGACGTGACCGCTTCGAGTCCTTCCATCGGTTCCAGGGTCAGGAGTAGGGTGCCTCCGTTCTGGCGCAGCTGCTCGGCCGCGGACGCCAGCAGGTCCGGGTCTTCCTCGTTGAACGGGAAGTCCGCGAACGTCACCGCGACAGCCGGGCGTTCCCCGAGCTTGTCGGAGTACTCGGCGAGGGTTTCCCTGCCCCATTCCAGATTCACGCCCATCAACGTGCCGTCCTCCGGGGCGAGGTTGCGCCCGTCGATCGGATCACACGGCACAGCCCTGGGATTGATATTGCACGCACACAGGGACAACAAGAGCATCGCCATCACCAGGCGGATAAAACATGAGACCACACCATCAACCTACCGGTCACACACCGGCGTCAAAATTGCGGTGTATCGACGGGAGTATTGAATGCGCATGGATACACCGAAGATTCCCTCAACTTCGTGGATGATGCGGTGAGGCACCCGTACTCTGATGGTGTCAGCGCCGCACGTCGACAGGCTCCCTTGGGAGGAAGCCTGTCGAAGGTCCGCGCTGAGGATAGGTTCCGCGTTGCCCGGTCTCACATCAAAGGTCTCATCTCATGAAGAATCCTTCTGCACGTACGCGTGCCATCATGGCGCTCGGCGCCGCTCCGCTGGCTGTTCTGGTTGCCGGCAGCATGGTCTGGCAGGGCTCGCAGGCCGCGTTCACCGCCTCAACGCGCAACGCCGGTAATTCCTGGAGTACCGGTAGCGTATTCCTCACCGATGACGACCTCGGCGCTGCCGCGTTCACCGTCGAGAACATGGTTCCCGGTCAGACTGGCCAGAAGTGCCTCGTGGTTACCTCCCAGTCGAACGTCGCCGGCGAAGTGCGGCCCCTATACCCAGAACCTCATCACGTCCCGAGGACTGGAGGACAGGATCCTCGTCGACCTGGAGCAGGGCACGGGCGGATCCTTCAACGACTGCACAGGCTTCGTCCCGACCGCCAACACGGTGCCCGAGTACCCGCTCTCCGTCCTCGCGGCGCAGAACAACAGCTTCACAAACGGCGGCTCGGTCTGGCAGACGGCTGGGACTCCTGGCGAGAAGCAGAGCTACCGGGTCACGTACCGTTTCGACGTCTCGGGTATGAGCCAGGATGCGATCAATGCACTGCAGGGCGCCCGTGTTGGGATCGACCTCGTATGGGAGCTTCGGTCGGACGATTCCCCCACTCCCTGAGTCGACGACATCGACAACGCGTAGTTCATGATTCGGGAGGGCTCCGGGTCTGACCCGGCACCCTCCCGGTTCGGACCGCTTTTCTCCGCCGAGGGATGGGTGCCCCTTCTCGCATCCGTCCTGTCGCGACTGTATCTCGGTGTGCTGTTGAGCCTTGCCCTGATCGCTGCCCTCCCGGCCGTGCTGGGTTGGCACGGCACCGTGGTGCAGAGCGGGTCTATGGAACCCCATATCAGCGCTGGTGACGTCGTTCTCGCCGTCACCCCGAACCCCGGGGCGCCGGTCCCGGTCGGTGGAGTAGTGGAATACACCAGCCCCGCGTCGGCGCAACCCAGTGGGGTGGAGAAGACCATGCTCCACAGGGTTGTCGCCGAGAACACTGATGGCACGTATGTCACTGCCGGTGATGCGAACACCGACGTGGACAGCACACCCCTGACCCCGGAACAGATCACCGGACAAGCCCGTCTCCTCGTCCCGATGATCGGTCTACCAGGTCTCTGGCTGGGAACCGGGAATCTACCGATGCTCGCATGGTGGTCCACCCTGACCCTCACCGCCGTCATCATCGCGTTCTTCGGTAATCGCCCCACCAAAAGAACCCCCGACGCACCCGATGAACCCGACACCCCCGGCGACGGCGACGGACACGTGGAAGCCGAGAACCACGGTGATCGTGGAACTCGGCGTGTCAATGAGTACTCAACACTCGATGTCCTCAACGGCGTCAGGGCCCAAGCCCAAGCCGACGCCACCCGACCCGGACGCATCACTGCACCGATCACTCCGCAGACCGACCTACAGATCGACACGCCGGTCAGCCGGCCAATCATCACGTCGCGGTACCTACGTATCGGTGCTGCTCTGGGGCTACTGGCAGCACTAGCCGGTCTCGTCATTGCTACTGCCACCGCGTTCTCGGCCGCGGCGTTCACCGCCAGCACTGCTAACACAGCTAACACGTTCGGTGCGGCGCCGGACTGGACACCACCGTCGGTGACGATGACCAGTCCCGGACCCTCGGTCCAAGCCACCACCAGTGTCACCGCTGAAGCATCGGACGCGGAAAGCTCCATCCGCAGCGTCACGATCGAATACCGGCCCGATGGAGGCACCACCTGGACGGCGATCTGCACAACGGTGACGGCGCCCTACACCTGCGCGTGGAACACCCAGGCCGTCCCCGACGGCCCCTACGCACTGCGGGCAACAACCACCAACACCATCGGGCTCAGCGCCACGTCTGCTGAGGTGGGCACCACAGTGGCCAACACTTTCACCGTCGCTCTGACCGATCCTGGGGAGATTCAACGCGGCGTCGTCAACCTCACTACGACGCTCACTGGTACGGGCACCCGTGCCTACACAGTGCGGGTGGAATACGCCCTGGCCGGAACCGACCGTTGGAGTGCTCTTTGCACGAACGCCTCCGCCCCTTACACCTGCTCCTGGAACACCACGACGTTCGCCAATGACTACTACGACCTCCGCGCTGTGGCTGTTTCGGGATCATCGGTGACGTACTCGGAGACGATCAGCGATGTCCTAGTCGACAACCAGGCACCCTCTGTCACCATGAACGACCCCGGTACGCCGCTCACCGGGACAAGGATCTTCACTGCAACTGCCACCGATGCCCACTCTGGCGTCGTCCAGACACAAATCCAGTACGCCCGCGCCGGCTCCACCACCTGGACAGTGCTGTGCAACGCGGAAACAGCTCCGTACTCATGCAAGTTCGACACACTCACCCTGCCCAACGGGTCCTACAACTTCCGCGCCATCGCCACCGATGCCGCAGGGATCAGCTCCATCTCCGCCGTCATCTCAAACCGCCTCGTCGACAACACGATCGCCTCCGTCTCGGTCGACGACCCGGGTCCATACCTGACCGGATCCACCCGACTCACAGCATCCGCCAACGCCCCAACCGGCATCAGGCAGGTACGCATTCAGACCGCCCCAAGCGGAAGCACCACCTGGACCACCCGCTGCACCCTCCTCGCCTCCCCCTTCATCTGCGACTGGGACACGCGAACAAGCCCGGACGGCCTCTACGACCTACGCGCCATCCTCACCGACACCACCGGACGGGAAACCATCTCCGCACTGATCACTCAACGCCGGGTGGACAACAGCCCACTACGCGGCCTCGACGTGCAAACCACGAACAGAACAGGCACACCAGGCACCGTGGGAAGTGGTGACAGCGTTATCTTCACCTACAGCCAGCAGATCAACCCCGGCACCATGACATCGGGGTGGAACGGAGCTGCGCTGCCCGTCACAGTTCGCCTGCGAGACGGGAACCTTCTCGGTATCGGCGGCACACAGGACACCATCGATGTACAACGATCCGGTGCCACCGTGAACCTCGGAACCCTCAACACACGACAGAGCTACATCCGCAACAGGAAGACGGCCACTTTCAACGCGACAATGACAGCCACCACAACTACCACCAACGGGGTCTCCCAGACGACCGTGACCGTCACCTTGGGAACAACCATCAGCGGGGCAGGCAATCTCCGCACCACCAGCACGCCAGCCGCGATGATCTGGACACCCAGCACCATTGTCACCAACACCACCGGCACACGATCATCGAGCACCCCTGCCATCGAAACCGGCACACTCGACAGGGACTTCTGAGCTACGAACCCCTCATACCCCAGCACAGTGATCACGAACCGCCTTCCTCAGGCGACCTCGTTGCTGCCCAAACTGAGGTAGCGATACACCGTCGCCCGACTGGCACCGATGATCTTCCCGATATCGGCCGGGGTGAGACCCTGCGCTTCGAGGTCCCTCGTCCGCTACACCTTCGCGTGATCGGTCGTCACTTCCCGACGGCCGGCCCGACGCCCATGCTCCGCGACCACAGCCATACCGGCCCTGGTCCGCTCGGCGAGCTGGTCCCGCTCGAGCTGCGTGAAAGCCGACATGACAGTGAGCATCGCCCGGCCCGTCGGCCCGGTAGTGCTGATCCCTTCGGTGACGCTGCGCAAGTGCTCCCCTACGCTCGAGCTCATCGATGGAAACTGCACCACGCAAGATGCGGTTGCAGCCCGCGTCCGAAGCCCCTACCCCGTTCAGGCTTCGCGAAACTCGATGTCTTCCTCGGGTGCGGATCCGGCGTCCACACCAGGTCTGGTGGTGGACGCTGATGCATCGCGTATTGCTTGGCGGCGATCGAGCTCTTCTCGTAGCTCGTGGTGCTGACCCTCAGTCTCGGCATCCACTTCGCCGTCGCGGATGTACTGCAGGTCCCGTGCGCGGTGGTTCCTGCTATTGAGGATGTCCAGATCATCCCGGTCAATCACTGTCAGGTCCTCGGGGAAGTCTTTGCCCGGGTCCAACCTGCTGCTATCGCTCACGAACTGCCTCAATCACGTACTGAAAAGCCCCGCTTCTAGAGGCGGAATCGACGATACCGCAGCCACCCCTCACTCAAGTTCTGATACGAGAAGCCAAGAGCTCGATGGACAGTGTCTCGAAACCTGAAGCGTCACAGGACAAGTCTTCGGCGTACGAGCAGGCCTGAGGGTGACTTTGACGCCCTCGTCGGACGTCCACCACAGATAAAACCCCCGAGGTGCGGGCGCGGCGGTATTGTACTGAGTAGATCTGCCCCACCACTCCACACAAGCGTGAGTGTGAGCGGAATGTATCGGGGTTGAGCACACGGCCTCCCACCAGCAAGGGGAACACTCCTGCGACGGATAGGTAGAAGCCGCTAATGAACACTCCATTGTCATCCCCCAATCCGTCCAATCCTCGCGGTCCGTCCGGTGCGGGGTCTCCTCCGTCGGAGCTCTTGACGGTCTTCGGTCGCACGGCTGGTTATCTGCTGACGGAGCAGACAGCCCATGAGGCGGTCGATGGTCTGGCCGAGATCGCCCGGGACATCATCGGGGCTGCGACGGGTGCCGGCGTGAGCATCATCGACACCCATGGCACCCGGGTCAGCGTCGGAGCGACCGATGGGCGCGTGCTGGAGGCCGATGACTTGCAGTACGAGCACGGGGAAGGACCATGCCTCACGGCCTGGTCGCTGGGTGAGCCTGTCATCATCACCGACACCCGCACGGACCCCCGGTTCCCACGATGGACGCCTACCGTGTCAAGCCTCGGGGTGCGGTCCTGCCTGAGCGTGCCGCTGCTGGGGTCACCTGCGAATCTAGGAGCGATGAAGGTCTACTCCGACACCGTCAACGCATTCACGGCCGAAGATGAAAAACTGCTGGTCAATCTTGCCCGGTCTGCGGCTGCGCTGCTGGGCCACGTCCAGGCCAGTGACACCCCGCAGCGCATCAGCGCCGACGTCAGGGCGTCCCTGACTGAACGGGACACCATCGGCGTCGCCCGTGGAATCCTCATGGAACGCCTGGATCTGGACCGGCAGGCGGCCATGAGTCACCTGCTCCAGATCGCGACCGACGCGAACACCCCTATCGGCGTCATGGCCGCCACGATCAGCGAGCGTCAGGATGGCACCGATCTCTTCCCGGAGAGATGATGTCCAGTCTCAGTCCCGAGTTGCAACGCCTGCGCACACTTCAGGCCATGCGTGCCGCGGGTCTGAACCTTTCCATCGTGTGGATGCGGTACTTCCAGCTCTCCGGAGATGCCGACGAACTCGACATCGATGCATACCTCAACGGGCTCACCTACCTGACCCTCCTGGACCGGGACCTCGTCGCCCACGCCGTCAATGAACTCATCAATGAACAACCCAGGCCCGCCGCCCCCTACAGCACGAACCCCGACAACGCTGATAATTGGAAGGAATTGGATGGTTTCGGCGTTTTGAGAAGCCCGGAGGCCCTGACTGAGTCGGACGAGCGGGACGGGGACGGCCGAGGACAGTGCGGATAAGGCCGTGGTGCCGTCAGGGGTACCGGTGACTCACCTGAGGGCGAAAATCCCTCAACCGTCCGCTCGTGAAGGATTTGTCGCTCGGAGCCGGCGTTGTGAAATGGGTTTGTGCGACAGAAGGGGTTGTGGCGCCTCCGCGGCGTCGGCGACTGGTTCAAGAGGACGACCGGCAGGTCGGCGCGAGCATGAGGACGCCGTCGGGAAGCTGGACGCAGGAGCGGTTTCTCGGCCCTAGGTGTCGCCGGAACTGCGGGAAGGTGATGTGTGAGAGTTCCGCCCAGGACCGGCTGCTTGATCCCAGGCGGAATGCCCCACATTCGCGCTAGCGCATCAATGTAGTCAACGGTCCGAACGCGGACATGTCCGGGATCGTCGTGTTGCTTACTTCCAGTGTGCATGCCGGACCCCGAATGCAAGCTTGGGATGTGGTCTTGTTCCCCTCAAGAATTCCCGGTGCCTGGTGCTCGGTGCCCGGCGTCAGGTAAGAGGGTCGGGTTGAAGCATCCTGTCGACGCGGACCACCAGGCCGACCACGGCAGGACAGAGAGCCGCTTTCCAGGCTTTGATATTCTGCTCTTTTTGAGGTCCGGGTTAAGGCGCTAGCCCGACTTGAGTACGTAGAACGGCTGTATCGTGACTCACTTCCCTGACTCACTTGTTCCCTTGACCGATGTTGTGTCCAGCGTTGAGTACTTCGTCGATTGCCCGACAGGAACGTTCGAACACTACTTCGCTGATGGCTCCTTCCACTGGTCGGATGAGATGTTCCGCATCCACGGCTATGAACGCGGTGAGGTCGTTCCCAACCTGGACCTGGGACTGACCCATGTAGAGCCGGTCGAGAGGGACGCCGCCGGCCACTTCTGGAATCACGTCTCCACCAACAAAGGAGCGGCGTCGATCTATACCTCGATCCGCGACCTCAAGGGACGACTTCACAAGGTCCTCGTTCATGCAGACACGATCAGCCAGGACGGCGAACCAGCCGGTGTGTGGGGTTTGGTCGTGGACCTCACCCAGTCGATTCACGTCGACCGCCACCAGCTCGCCCATGAAGCCGTCGCTGCATCCGCGCTCAGCCGATCCGTCATCGAGCAAGCCAAAGGAATCCTCATGGGCCGGGCAGGGCTGAACGCTGCGGAGGCGTTCGAGCACATCAGCCAGTACAGCCAGCGCACCAACCGCAAGGTCGTCGTCATCGCCCAGGAAATCATCGACCGCGCTCACGAGCTCACCCGTCAGGATCAGCACCAATCCCGCGCCCATGCCCTCCTTGACCTGTTCCGGGCCCTCTAGACACCACCCGTACACCCAAGCGGCGAGGTCCTGATCCTCCGCCCACCTCCTGCTCCCGATCCCGCTCCAGATCGCCCATTGTCCGGGGCCGGCGTTACCGCGGACTTCGACGGCACCGAACTCGAGAATGTACTGATGCTTGACGTGATCAGGGATCACAGGGCACTTCGTGTCTCGCGACGTTGTTCCAGCGGTTCTCGCCTCGAAATTCCTTGCAGGTGGATCTTGTGAGTCGAAGCAGCGGGACTGGCCATCCTGAATGCAGCCGAGTCAACTCATTGAGCCAGGATGCTCCGTCGCAATTCAACGCCTTGGTTGCTGCCGACAGACACAAACGTGATGTGTTCGCCGGTACTGGGGCCATGAGGCGCTCGTTCTCGCGGGTGGAAAATCATGCTCACTCCGCTACAGGCGTGAAGAAAGTGGTGGCTTGGGCTGCCGTGCTCAGTGGTCTCCTCTGCATGATGATTGGTGGCGCTTTCCTGGTCGGGTGAGGCCCAGGGCGGCCATGATCGCTGCGAGCAGGGTGGCGGAGGCGGTCAGGGGCGCGGTGCCGTCGTTGGTGCCTTTCCAGCTGGCGCGTACGGTTCGTTCGGCGGGATATCCGCCGGTCATGATGGCCCCGAGGATCCCGAGGGTTTTCGCGGCACGGCTGCTGGGGCGCAGGAACAGGATGGTGGCACATGCTGCCTGGAGCGCGAGCATCAGTCCCGGTGCTGAGAGGTTGGTGCCGATGAACCATTGGTCACGTTCGAGGGTGGCGGGTGAGCCTCGGAGGATTCCTATGTCGCACACACTGCGATGCTTCATGGCCCTGAGTAACCCAGTAACGCCCAAGGTGAGTTGGATTGTCGAGAGCACAGCAAGGGCCAGCTGCCGGCGCTCCCGGTGGCCGCCGTCATGGTCCTTACCGGAGCCGGTAAGCTGGTTGGCCCTGCCCTGCGGTGGTCCTGACTGCGTGGTCGCCAGTTCCTGAGCAATCATGGGTAGCGCGTCGTAGGCGGCGTATTCCTTCGCGAGGCGTTCGGCAGCGTTCTTGTAGGAGGGCTCGGTAAGGACTTTTCCAACCGCTGCGCGTATGTCTGCCGGTGAGGGCGTCCCCGTGCGCAGGTTGATGCCGGCACCTGTCCACGCCACCCGGGCAGCGACTTCGGGTTTGTCTTCCCGGTCCCCGGCGACAATCACCGGC
The DNA here is from genome assembly GCA_004001285.1 of Arthrobacter sp. MN05-02. Lineage (NCBI taxonomy): Bacteria > Bacillati > Actinomycetota > Actinomycetes > Micrococcales > Micrococcaceae > Arthrobacter > Arthrobacter sp. MN05-02. Next base: position 192,395 of record AP018697.1, on the reverse strand, counting down.
AGCCCTTGCGCCAAGGCTCGCTGGGTGCCGCCGTACCCACCGTTGGTCACCATCACATCAACCACGGGCAGTAGGCGCTCATAGGGCACGAAATCCGCGACGCGTGCGTTGGCCGGAATGTCCTCGAGCGGTACGCGCACGCCGCTGGTCGTGGCAACGACCAGGACATCGAGGTCAGCCAAAGCGCGCAGGGTCGGCAGGATGAGCCGACCGGGATCGGTGTTGTCGATCGTTCCCTGGGTGACATGGATGACCGGACGCCCCGCCCGCAGATCCCCCCACCACACCGGCGGTTCGAAGTCGTCCGGCGTAGTGGGAAGCACTGGGCCGACGAAACGCACACTCGGAGGAAGGTCACGCCGGGGATATTCGAACCCTGGGCAGGTGAACTGCAGGTACCGGTCCGCCAGGGAGGGCGAGTCGAGGAAATACACCGGAAGCGGCACCCCCGCGACGGCTTCCATCTGCCGGCTCGCCTCACGGTGAACCGGCCCGAAGACCACCTTCTGCAGGAGGACATTCAACACCACGTTCCGCAGCACGCCCATCCTCGTGGATGACGGGGGCAGGCCTGGTCCGAAGGGGGCCGTGTCCTTGCTGGAGAACGTAAGCGGAATGATCCCGCTGAAAAGGATCGGGGGCCGCAGCCCGTCCATGAGCAGAGGAGCCACAGCACCCACGAAACCGGTCTCCGCAAGGACAGCGTCAATGGGCCTCCGGCCGAGTTGTTCCTCCACGGCCCGGGCCTGATGAGCCAGTGTGTTGATGAAGACCGCCCTCATATCGAAACGCAACCGGCTCAACCCCTTCTTCCCGACGCGGTCTGGGAAGGATCCGTCCAGGTCCCGGTCGTCGAAGTCACATGCATCCGGCAGTCTGATGAACTCGAGACCGGCACCCTCGACGAGGTCGCGGAAGCGTGCACCCGTGAGCATGCGCACCGTGTGGCCTTGGCCTACCAAGTACCGGCCGATCTCGACCTGGGGCACAACGTGCCCATAGATCGGTGAACTGCAAATCAGATAGGTTGCCACCACTACCCCCTGAAGCACTCAACATTCTGCCCACAGCACCAGAGCGACACCCCTGCCAAGCACCGTTCCCAGTTCTGCCGGCCCGGGAAGGAATCCTCTGGAACAGGTCTCACCGCCCTTTCAGCACTAGTATTTTCCGCCCGGATCTGCCTGATGACCAGAGGCACCCCGGCGATTTGACCCTCCTCCTCCGGCATGCGGCGAACCCGCTCAGCTGCTCTCAGGGCACGTCATTCGAGCTGATCCTGACCAGTCCGCCTGCCTCTCAGCCTGCCGGGCGATGACCGGTACACGCGGCGCACATCGACCCTGCACCATGTGGCGATCCCCGCCGGCGAGACCCCACGGGCGTAAATCAGCAGCCACTCCTGCCGGTTCCCGCACGCCCCTCGAGGAGTATGCGTCCTAGGCCATGATCTGGTCACCGAAACGCATGAGGCCCTCCACTTGTCTGGTCGGGCACCATTACTCCCCTAGCCCCAGGCCTTACCTCCGGTTGGCGCTGCAGGGCGTCCGGCCTTCAGGAGAGATCACGACGGACCGGACGTGCTCAGTCTGGCATCGGTAGTCTGTCGGCATGGTGATCGAGGTCCGGCCGGCGACGGCGTTCGAGGACATCAGGAAGGTGGTCGGCCCTCGACGGCCCGACGCGAACGTGTGCTGGTGCCTGAGCTACCGCATCCCATCGAAACTGAATCTTGCACTCCGCGGCCCTGACCGTGGCGCTCTCGTCAAAGAACTGGCAGCACAGGATCCTCCACCCGGAGTGCTCGCATACGACGGTGACGAAGTAGTGGGATGGGCAGCCGTGCATCCCCGGGCCGACACGAGCTTCGCCCGGAACCGCAAGATCCCTCACGTGGACGACAGTGATGTGTGGTCGATCTGGTGCATCAGGGTCCGTCCTGGACACCGCGGACAAGGGATCTCACATCACCTACTGCACGGAGCCGTACAGTTCGCTCTCGATCACGGAGCTCCGACGATCGAGGGATACCCCGTCGACAACCAAGGCCAGAAAGTCGACCTCACCATGGCCTACGTCGGTACGCGTGCGCTTTTCGAACGAGCCGGATTCACCAGGGTCGCTGCAACTGACTCGGTCATCAACGGATTCCCGCGAGTACTCATGCGATACGAGCCAGGTCAGGCCGGAACCCTTTCACGCCCCTGCCGATAGCAGTCCCATAACTCGGGTTCCTGGCAGTAACGGGTCGGGGGAAACCACGACGACACAGAGGGCGTCTCAGCCATGGGGGAACTGCAGTCAGCCAGAAACAGCCGGAGTGGGGCGACCCACTACGTTGATCTACTGGGTTGCCGCCGCGGTACTCTCCCGCACTACCAGCCGCGTCGGCACGAGCTCACGCCCCGGCTCCGTCGAGTTCTCCCGCATCTGCTTCAGCACCTTGTCCACGCAGCGCCGGCCCACCTCCGCGAAGTCCTGGTGCACCGTGGTCAGGGGCGGACTGAAGGAGGTGCTGTCCGGGATGTCGTCGAAGCCCACGATGGAGACGTCCTGCGGCACCCGGATGCCCTTCTCGTGGAAAGCCCGCAGCACCCCCAGTGCCATCTGGTCGTTCCCGACGAACACCGCCGTGCAGTCGGAGGACGCCAGGGTGAGCCCTGCGAGGTAGCCCGAGTCCGCCGACCAGTCCCCCCGCAGCAGCGGCGGCTCGGCGCAGCCCCGCGCAGCCAGGGTGGTACGCCACGCGTTGACCCGTCGCTCGGACGCGAAGGACGCCGACGGGCCTGCCACATGCCACACCGTCGAATGTCCCAGGTTCAGCAGGTGCTCCACGGCCTTCTGCGCGCCGTCGGCCTGGTCCGTGTCGATCACGCTGTAGCCGTCGCTCGCATCGGAGTCCACCACCACGGCATGGACGCCCGGCGGCAGGGACACCGTGGCGGCGTCGAGCAGGTGGACCTCCATGATCACGATGATCGCGTCCACCGCCAGCTCGTTCAGCCGCGAGAACGCCCCCCGCACGCCGGCCTGCGTCGGCGCGGCGACGGGGATGAGCGTGATGGCGTAATCCTCCTCCGCGGCGCGGGCCGCGATGGCCTCGAGCGTGCGGACGTTCCCGGTGGTGGAGAGCGTGAACAGGATGACGCCGAGCGTCCGGAAGCTCCCCCGCTTCAGGGCACGCGCGGCGCTGTTGGGCCGGTAGCCCAGCTCGTCCATGGCGGCGATGACCTGCTGCCGGGTCGACTCGATGACGCCGGGGCTGCCGTTGGACACCCTCGAGACCGTCTGCGCCGAGACGCCGGCCAGGCGGGCGACGTCGGACATCGAGACGCGCCGGTCCTCACGGACGAGGTGTTGACGCGGTGGTGAGGACATGTGACCATCGTAACAACAATGTTTACGTAAACATCCAGCTTCAAGCCCTGCTATGTTTACGCAAACATCATCGACAGAGTCAGAAGGATCCACCCATGACGACGGCGTCTCCCCCCACCGGCCGTGCTCGGCACTCAGCCGAAGCCCGCCAAGCGAGCGCAGAAGCGCCCCCAGAAGCGCTCCTGGTCCGGCTGGCTCTTCATCGGCCCGTTCATGGCCGTCTTCGCGCTCGTCTTCCTGGCTCCGATCGCGTACTCGATCTTCCTCAGCTTCTTCCGCAACCAGCTCGTCGGCGGCAACGGCTTCGTGGGCCTCGCGAACTACAGCCAGGCCCTGCAGGATCCCCAGTTCTGGTCCTCGCTCCTCCGCGTGACGCTGTTCCTCGCGGTCCAGGTACCCGTGATGCTGCTGATCGCCCTCCTGGTGGCCCTGGCCCTGGACAGCGGCCGACTCTACGGGAAGTCCTTCTTCCGCATCTCGATCTTCCTGCCGTACGCGGTGCCCGCCGTCGTCGCCAGCCTGATGTGGGGCTTCATGTACGGCACGCGGTTCGGCCTGGTGGGCAACATCAACAGCGCCCTCGGCATCAGCCTGCCGAACCCGCTCTCCCCGGAGCTGATCCTCGCCTCCATCGGCAACATCGTCACGTGGGAGTTCATCGGCTACAACATGCTGATCTTCTACTCCGCCCTCCGCGTGATCCCGAAGTCCCTGTACGAGGCCGCGGAGATCGACGGGGGGGGCCAGCCAGTTCCGCCTCGTCACCGCCATCAAGCTTCCCGCCATCCGCGGAGCCCTCGTGGTGGCCGGCATCTTCTCCGTGATCGGCAGCTTCCAGCTCTTCAACGAGCCCGCCATCCTGCAGAGCCTCGCGCCGAACTCCATCTCCACGTTCTTCACCCCGAACCTGTACGCCTACTCGCTGAGCTTCTCCGGCCAGCAGTACAACTACTCCGCCACCGTGGCCATCATCATGGGTGTCATCACCATGGTCATCGCCTACGCCGTGCAGCTGCGCGGCATGCGGAAGGAAAGCTGACCATGAGCGTCGCCGTCGAACCCACCCGCACGGACAAGCACAGGACCAGGCAGAGGACGAAGCCCGGCTACGTGCGCATGAAGAGCACGCGCCGCGGCGTGGACAATCCGAAGCGCAGCGTCCTGTTGACCGTCCTCACCGGGATCGTCCTGGTCTACAGCCTCATCCCGCTGGTCTGGCTGTTCATCAACTCGTCCAAGACCCAGGCCGACCTCTTCACCTCGTTCGGCCTCTGGTTCTCGGGCGACTTCGCCCTCTTCGGCAACATCGGCGACACCCTCGCCTACGACGACGGCATCTTCGGCCGCTGGTTCCTGAACACCGTGCTGTACGTGGTGCTGGGCGCCGGCGGGGCCACGTTCCTCGCCGTCCTCGGCGGGTACGCCCTCGCGAAGTTCAGCTTCCCGGGCAAGAAGGCCGTGTTCGCCGTCGTCATCGGCGCGGTCGCCGTCCCCGGTACCGCCCTGGCGGTCCCCACCTTTTTGATGTTCAGCGAGATGGGCCTGACCAACACCCCGTGGTCGGTGATCATCCCGTCGCTGATCTCGCCGTTCGGCCTGTACCTGATGTGGACGTTCGCCTCCGAGGCCATCCCCACCGAGCTGCTGGAATCGGCCCGCATGGACGGCGCCGGCGAGTTCCGCACGTTCTTCCAGATCTGCCTGCCGCTACTGGGCCCGGGCATCGTCACGGTGCTGCTGTTCACCATGGTGGCCACGTGGAACAACTACTTCCTGCCGCTGATCATGCTCAAGGACCCCGCCTGGTACCCGCTGACCCTGGGCCTGAACGCCTGGAACGCGCAGGCCTCGACAGCCGGCGGCGAGGCCATCTTCAACCTCGTCATCACCGGCTCCCTCCTCACCATCCTCCCGCTGATCGCAGCATTCCTGCTGCTGCAGCGCTACTGGCAGTCCGGCCTCAGCGCCGGTGCCGTCAAAGAGTAAGACCCTTCCGAAAACCCCTTTTGTGAACGATGAAGTGAAAAGGAACCCCATGAAGAGCAAAATCTCCCCGGCGGTGCTGCGCGGTTCGGCACTGGCCCTCGCGGCAGCCCTCGCCCTCACCGCCTGCGGTGGCGGCGGGAACGACGCCGGCGGCGCAGCACCCGCAGAGGTCAGCGCCGACGACGTCCAGGCGGCCCTCGACAAGGGTGGCGACCTCACCGTCTGGGCCTGGGAGCCCACGCTGGAGAAGGTCGTCGAGGACTTCGAGGCCGAGCACCCGAACGTGAACATCGACCTCGTGAACGCCGGCACCGGCAACGACCAGTACACGGCGCTGCAGAACGCGATCGCCGCCGGCTCGGGCGTGCCCGACGTCGCCCAGATCGAGTACTACGCGCTCCCCCAGTTCGCCCTCGCCGAATCCGTCCAAGATCTCAGCGGCTACGGCGCCGGTGACCTGCAGGACACCTTCAGCCCCGGCCCGTGGAGTTCCGTCCAGGCGAACGAGGGCATCTACGGCCTCCCCATGGACTCCGGCCCCATGGCCCTGTTCTACAACACCGAGGTCTTCGAGAAGTACGGTGTCGAGGTCCCCACCACGTGGGAGGAGTACGTCGAGGCGGCCCGCACGCTCCACGAGGCGGACCCCGACGTGTACATCGCCAATGACACGGGCGACGCCGGCTTCGCCACCAGCCTCATCTGGCAGGCCGGCGGGCAGCCGTACACGGTGGACGGCACCGACGTGAAGGTCGACTTCTCCGACGAGGGCTCCACCAAGTTCGCCGAGACCTGGCAGCAGCTCCTCGACGAGGACCTCCTGGCCCCCATCAGCTCCTGGAGCGACGAGTGGTACCAGGGCCTCGGCACCGGCACCATCGCCACCCTCGCCACCGGCGCCTGGATGCCCGGCAACTTCACCTCCGGCGTCCCCGCGGCCGCCGGCAAGTGGCGTGCGGCACCGCTCCCCCAGTGGGAAGAGGGCGGCACGGCGAGCGCCGAGAACGGTGGCAGTTCGCTGACCATCCCGGCCGCCAGCGAGCAGGGCGCCCTCGCGTACGCCTTCCTCGACTACGCCAACGTGGGCGACGGCGTCCAGACCCGCATCGACGGCGGCGCGTTCCCCGCTACGTCGGCTGCCCTCGAGTCCGACGAGTTCCTGAACTCCGAGTTCGAGTACTTCGGCGGCCAGAAGGCCAACGAGATCTTCGCCGAGTCCGCGCAAAACGTCCCCGAGGGCTGGTCCTACCTGCCCTTCCAGGTCTACGCGAACAGCATCTTCAACGACACCGTGGGCCAGGCCTACGTCTCGGACACCCCCCTCAAGGACGGGCTGAAGAGCTGGCAGGACGCGAGCATCAAGTACGGCACCGAGCAGGGCTTCACCGTCTCGGAGTAGTACCACCGAACCCGGACCGGGCGGGAGCTCGCGCGCATCCGCCCGGTCCGTTCCACTTCCGGCTGTACCCGCCGTCGTCGTCCCCTTCCGTCCGGAACCGGGCACGACGACGGCGGGAGCACCACCCGCGCGCCACACGCCTCGAGAAACACCCCAAGGAGCTGTCCCGTGTCCAACCCCACGTCCCACCGCTGGCTGCGCTGGCCGTCCGAGCCGAACCGCCGGCGCATGGCCTTCGGCGCCGACTACAACCCCGAGCAGTGGCCGCGCGAGACGTGGGACGAGGACGTGCGCCTCATGCGCGAGGCCGGCGTCAACGTGGTGTCGCTCGCGATCTTCTCCTGGGCGCGCCTGCAGCCCGAGCGGGACACCTGGAACTTCGCGTGGCTGGACGAGGTCATCGACCTCCTGCACGCCAACGGCATCGCGGTCGACCTCGCCACCGCGACCGCCTCCCCGCCGCCGTGGCTCGCCACCGAGCACCCCGAGATCCTCCCGGTCACCCAGGACGGCGGCACCCTCTGGCCCGGTGCGCGCCAGCACTGGCGCCCCACCAGCCCCGTCTTCCGCGAGCACGCCCTGAAGCTCGTCGCCGCGATGGCCGAGCGGTACAAGGACCACCCCGCCGTGTGCGCCTGGCACATCTCCAACGAGCTCGGCTGCCACAACATCTACGACTACTCCGACGACGCCGCCCGCGCCTTCCGCACCTGGCTCACCGACCGCTACGAAAGCATCGACGCCCTCAACGACGCCTGGGGCACCGACTTCTGGTCCCAGCGCTACACGCGCTTCGAGCAGATCCTGCCCCCGCGCCAGGCCGCCTCGCACCCCAACCCCACGCAGCAGCTGGACTTCAAGCGCTTCTCCTCCGACGCCCTCAAGCAGTACCTGCGCGCCGAGCGAGACATCCTGCGCAGCATCACCCCGGAGATCCCCATCACCACCAACTTCATGGTCATGGGCGAGACCAAGGGCATGGACTACGCCGACTGGGCCGCCGAGCTGGACTTCGTCGCCAACGACCACTACTTCGTGCCCGGCCCGCAGGCCGTCGACGAGCTCTCCTTCTCCGCGAACCTCACCGGCAACATCGCCGGCGGCAAGCCGTGGTTCCTCATGGAGCACTCCACGAGCGCGGTGAACTGGCAGCCCGTCAACACCCCGAAGAAGTCAGGCGCCCTGCGGCGGGACTCCCTCACCCACGTGGCCCACGGCGCGGATGCCGTCTGCTTCTTCCAGTGGCGGCAGTCCAAGGCCGGCGCCGAGAAGTTCCACTCCGCGATGGTCCCCCACGCCGGCGAGGACAGCCCGATCTTCCGCGACGTCGTCGCCCTCGGCCGCGAACTCGGCGAACTCTCGGACGTCGTCGGGTCCCGCCGCAGCGCAGCCCCCGCCGCCATCCTGTTCGACTGGGATTCCTGGTGGGCCTGCGAGCAGGACTCCCACCCGTCCGACCGCCTGCGCTACAAGCAGGAGGCCCTGGACTGGTACTCGGCGTTCCTGGCCCTCGGCATCCGCGCCGACGTCGTCCCCGCCGCGACCGACCTCGCCGGCTACGGCCTCGTCGTCGCGCCCATCCTGCACACCGTCCCGGCCGCGCTGAAGGCACGCCTCGAGGAGTACGTGGGCAACGGCGGGCACCTCGTGGCGAGCTACTTCAGCGGCATCACCGACGAGAACGACCACATCTGGCTCGGCGGCTACCCCGGAGCCCTCGCGGACCTGCTCGGCGTGCGCATCGACGAGTTCGGCCCCCTGCTCGACGGCGACGAGGTGCACCTGGACAACGGCACCACCGCGACGCTCTGGGCCGACCGCGTCCTGCCGCGCGCCGACGGCGTCGAGGTCCTCACCCGGTACACGACCGGTGAGCACGCCGGGGATGCGGCCGTGACGCGCAACGCCGTCTCCTCCGAACCGGGTTCCGGCAGTGCCGCCTACGTCGGTGCGCGCCTCGGTGCCGCGGGACTGGCGCCCGTCCTCGCGGACCTCGCCGCCCGCGCAGGGATCACCAGCGAGCTGCCCGCCGAGCTGCGCGGCGCCGTCGAGCAGGTGCTGCGCGCCGGTGACGACGCCGACTACGTCTTCCTCATCAACCGCACCGACGAGCCGGTGGACATCACCGGCGTCGACGGCGACACCCTCACGGGCGAGGAGTCCAAGCTGGCTCCCCGCTCCGTCGCCGTCCTCACGAGGAAGGTCTCGCGCACCACCTAGGACCATCACCGCAGTACACACCCTTGCTGGAAGGAACACGTTCAATGACGAATCGATCCAGGCGCGCCACCCAGGCCGCAGCCACGGGGGTGGCCGCCGTCCTGGCATCCGCCTCCCTGATCGGGGGTGCGGCGCAGGCCGCGCCCCCGGCTCCGCCCGCACCGCCGGCGGTACCGGAGGGCGCCCTCACCCTCACCCCCGACCCCTCCTACCAGGGGGAGGAGTTCGAGGGTTGGGGCACCAGCCTCGTCTGGTTTGCGAACGCGACCGGCGACTACCCCGACGAGATCCGGAACCGCCTCGCGGAGCTGGTGTTCGGCCCCGAGGGCCTGAACCTCAACATCGCCCGGTACAACATCGGCGGCGGCAACGCCCCCGATGTGAAGGACTACCTGCGCCCGGGCGGCGCCGTCGAGGGCTGGTGGAACGCACCCGAGGGCACCACGCGGGAGGACACCGACTGGTTCGACCCCGAGGACCCCGCCGACTGGAACCTCGAGGCGGATGCCACGCAGCGCTGGTGGATCGACCGCATCAAGCAGGACATCACTCACTGGGAGGCTTTCAGCAACTCGCCGCCCTGGTTCCAGACCGTCAGCGGCTACGTCTCCGGCGGATTCGACGCGAACAAGGACCAGCTGAAGACCGAGAGCATCGACGACTTCACCTCCTATTTGGTCCGCGTGGTCGAGGAACTCGAGGACGCCCACGGCATCACCGTGGACACGCTCGACCCGTTCAACGAGCCGAACACCAACTACTGGAGCACCCGCCTCGACGCGAGCGGACAGCCCGTCGGCGGACGCCAGGAGGGCGCGCACATCGGCCCTCAGCTCCAGCAGCAGGTCCTGAAGAACCTTGCCCCGAAGCTCGACGCCGCCAGCACGGACGCGACGATCTCCGCGATGGACGAGACCAACCCCGGCATCTTCGCCACCAACTGGAACAGCTACCCGGCGGAGGTCCGCGACCTCGTGGACCAGCTCAACGTGCACACCTACGGCACCGGCCAGCGCACCACGGTGAGGGACATCGCCAAGGGCGAGGACAAGCCCCTGTGGATGAGCGAGGTCGAGGGTTCCTGGGGCAACGGCCAGAGCTTCACCAGCATGGAACCGGGCCTCGGCATGGCCAAGCGCATCACGGACGACCTCCGCGAGCTCGAACCCAGCGCCTGGGTGTTCTGGCAGCCCGTCGAGGACTACGACAACATGAAGCCCGGCGGCGAGAGCGCCGCCGGCGCCAACTGGGGCAGCATCCAGATGCCCTTCGACTGCACCGACGCGGACACGCTCGAGAGCTGCCCCATCTACACGAACACTAAGTTCAACACCGTGCGGAACTACACGCACTACATCCAGCCCGGCGACCGCCTGGTGCAGGTGGACGACGACGACACCACCGCCGCCATCACCGGGACCGGCGCCACCGTGGTCCACATCAACGAGTCCACCGACGCGAAGCCCGTGGTCCTCGACTTCTCGAAGTTCGCGTCCGTCGCACCCGGCGCCACCGTGACCCCCGTGGTCAGTGACGTCAACGGTGCACTCGTCGAGGGCGCACCGGTCGCGATCGAGGGCAGCTCCGCCGTCCTCACCGCACCCGCCGAGTCCGTCACCACCTTCGTGGTCGACGGCGTCTCCGGCGTCGCGGAGGACGCGGCCGCCCTCCAGGACGGCCACGTGTACCGGCTGCAGGGCGTGCAGAGCGGCAAGTCGATCGAGCCGACGGGTACCACCGCCGTCATCAGCGCGAGCGACTCCGCGGACGCGAGCCAGCTGTTCCGCTTCACGAGCCTGGGCGAGGACAACAGCAACCGCGAGCGCTACTCGATCACCACACTCGACGGCGCCTCGCAGCTCGCCGACGAGGGCGGCGCCGCCGTCGTCGCTCCCGCGGGAACGGACCCGCGCGCCGCATGGATCGCCTCGACCACCGGCGACGGCACGTACACGTTCGTGAACGCCGAGACCGGCCTGCTGCTCGAAGTGGGCGGCGGGAAGACGGCCGAGGGTGCACCCGTGACCCTCTATCTCGCGAACTCGGGCGCCAACCAGCGCTGGACGCTGATCGACGAGACCGTGCTCTCCGTCCAGGACGCCACGGCGTTCACCGTCCCCGGCACGGCACCGGTGCTGCCGGAGACCGTCACGCCGGTGTACCGCGACGGCGCACGCGGTGCGATCCCCGTCGAGTGGAAGATCCCGAACGACAACCGCTGGAAGAAGCCCGGCACCGTGAAGGTCAAGGGCACCGCGACCGACGTCACCGGCACGCAGTTCCCCGTGGAACTCACGGTCACCGTGGACACCCTCGTCTCGACGCAACCCGCCCGCGCCAAGGCCGTGGTGAACGGGCTGCCCGAGCTGCCCGCCACCGTGACCGCCGTCGGCAGCCAGGGCGGCACGGCCGAGCGTCCGGTCACGTGGAACGCCCCGGTCGGCTACACCGCACCCGGCGTCTACGAACTGACCGGATCGGCCGACGCCGCGAACGGCAGCACGCTGCCGGCGACTGTCCGCATGCAGGTCACCGCGGGCACGCTGGACAACGTGGCCGACGACGGCGGCACCACCGCGAGCGCCACGTTCACCGAGCCGGGCTACGGCACGGCCGGCCTGTTCAACGGCGACACCCGCGACAAGGCGTGGTCCAACTGGCGCTCCGGCACCAAGAACGCCGCCGACACCCTCACCGTGACGCTGCCCGAGGCGCAGACCCTCGGCGGCGTCGTCGTGCACTTCTTCCGCGACGGGTCCTCGGACAGCTACGCGCAGACCCTGCAACTGCAGGTTCAGGGCGCGAATGGTGCGTGGACCGACGCCGGCAGTCCGGTCGGCGTCCCGGCCGGCTCGCCCGCCCCCGCGGTGACCCTGCCGCTGGACGGCGTCACGGCGTCGACCATCCGCGTGGTGATGACGGCCCGCTCGCAGACCCACATGGTGGTCAGCGAGATCGAGATCCTCGGCGCCGTTCCCGCGGAGTCGTCGGATGCGAACCTCGCCTCCATCAGCGTGGGCGGCACCCCGGTGGCCGGTTTCGATCCCGCGGTCACCAGCTACTCGGTGTCGTCGCGGGGCAAGGTCCCGTCCGTGTCCGCCGTCCCGGCAGACCCGTACGCGACGGTGTCCGTGACGCAGCCCTCGGGCTCCAGCCGGACCGCGGTGGTCACGGTGACGAGCGAGGACGGGTCGGCGACGAGCACCTACCGGGTGGACCTGACGAAGTAGTACTCCCTGACCAACCTGATCGACCGACGGGGCGTCCGCAGCAGCGGGCGTCCCGTCGTCGTTGCCATCCCCGCCCCCGAGGACATTCGGCAAGCCGCCCGGTGCTGCAGTTCACGCCGCCGGAAATACCAAGTAGGCTTACCGTGCTGGGGCCGATCAGCGACGGCGTCCCTCCAGGACGGGACCCGCCGTCGTCCCGGCAGGTCTCATCGTCCACGACTCTCCGCCGCGCCACCCGGAGCGACCGGAAGCGCAGCGGCATCACTCGCACCAACTGGGAGAACACACCATGACCACCGCAGACACGCCCCGCGCGGGCACCCGCACCAACGTTCAGAAAGCAGCACTCGCCGTCGGCGCGGTGTTCCTGCTCGTCGGGCTCCTCGGGTTCATCCCGGGCATCACCAGCCAGTACGACGAGCTCAGCTTCGCGGGCCACGAGTCCGGGGCCCTGCTCCTCGGCCTGTTCCAGGTGTCGATCCTGCACAACATCGTCCACCTGCTGTTCGGCGTGGCCGGGATCGCGATGGCCCGCACCATCAGCGGCGCCCGCTCCTACCTGCTGTACGGCGGCATCATCTACCTCGTGCTGTGGATCTACGGGCTGGTCATCGACCAGAACTCCGCCGGCAACTTCGTACCCCTCAACGGTGCGGACAACTGGCTCCACTTCTTCCTCGGGGTCGGCATGATCGCCCTGGCACTGCTGCTCACCCGCGACCACAAGCGGACCACCGCACGCGCCTGATCCCTCCCACCTGCATTCCGCAGGACAGGAGGAACGTCAGTGGGCCCCGGACTCGTGCAGCCCGGGGCCCCTGGCGTCCCATCGAATTCTCGAAAGGCAGAACCATGGAGTCGCCGCGCAGGTTCGACACGATCACCATCATCTTCAACCCGAACAGCACCGGAGACGCCCCCGCGCTCGCCGAAGAGCTGTCCGGCGAACTCGTGCCGGCCCTGCCGGACACGAAGGTCGTCCTGCAGCCCACGGAACACGCCGGGCACGCGATCGACCTCGCGCGGGACGCGGCCTCGGCCGGCAACGCCCTGGTCGTCTCGGTCAGCGGTGACGGCGGCTACAACGAGGTCGTCAACGGAGTGATGTCCAGTGGCAGCGACGACGCCGTCTGCGCGGTGCTGGCCGCCGGCAACGCGAACGACCACAGCCGCGTCACGGGGCGCAAGCCACTGGCTGAAGCCATTCTCGAGGGCCGGGTACGCCGGATCGACGTGCTGCGCATCAGCATCGGCCCGGCGGGCACGGACGCGGTGTACGCCCACTCCTATATCGGTTTCGGGCTGACACCCGTCGTGGCGATCGACCTCGAGAAGGGCAGCAAGGGCGCCATCAAGGAGATGTTCTCCGTGGCGCGCACCTTCCGCAAGTTCAAACCTTTCGAGATCCGTCAGAGCGACGGCAAGCGTCGCGCCTTCGACAGCCTGGTGTTCGCCAACATCTCGCAGATGGCCAAGTACGCGACCCTGAGCGAGGCCGGCGACCAGCCCACCGACGGGAAGTTCGAGGTCATCACCTTCCCGCACATGGCCAAGTGGCGGATCCTGCTCACCGCGCTGCGGGCGACGACGAAGGGGGCTGGGCGACCAGCCGAGCTACAGCCAGTACCGGTTCTCGACCCTCAAGCCCATGCCCTACCAGCTCGACGGCGAGGTCAAATCCGTCGACGCCGCCACGGACATCACCATCGAGAGCGTCCCCCGGGCCCTGTCCATCCTCGGCTGACCGCCTGCCAAGAGGCGAGTCACCCGCCGCCTGGTACCACCTCGGCAAGCCACGGGTCGCGTTCGATTCCACGGTGGTACGACGACACGAAGAAGACCCTCGCGGCGCTTCCCGAGGCCTGAACCGTCCGGGCAGGGTCCTATCCGGGCGGAGCGGGGACGACGACGGGGTGCCCGCAGCAGCGGGCACCCCGTCGTCGTGGGGAGGAGGAATCGCCTCCGGGCTCAGCTGTCGCCGGGCTGAATGCCGCCCTCGATCCAGGGGTAGCCCGTGGCGAGGGGGGCACCGTCGTCGTGCTGGGAGAGCCACTCGACGGCGGCCGCGTGGTAGCGGTGGAAGCCCTTGTAGTCGACGAGCTCGGGGTCCAGCGAGGCGAGCGCCCGGTGCATCCGCTTCGCCCAGTCCGGAGCATGCTCCACCAGTTCGGCCAGGCTGACCAGATACGTACGGACCGGGAACACGATGGCGTTGGACCGGGGCAGGCGGTGCAGTGGCTGCAGTTCGATCCGCAGGTACACCATCTCCCCCGGCATTCTCGGGCGTGACTGTCGCCCGGTCCGGAGCCCAGTCCGGGAGCGTCTCCACGGAGGTCTCGAGGCGAGGGTTGACGGTCAGGGACCAGTTGACGCGTCGGACGGGGTGTCCGGGCTTCATCCGGAGCAGGAACTTCAGGGCGCGGTCCAGAATGCCCATCTCGTGCAGCTTGGGCACGGGTCCGTGGAATTCGAAGAAGCTCATGCCCATGTTGAACTGCAGCGAGTAGTCGGCCCGCTGGGTCGTCATGCCGGCGCCGATGACGAGCGTGTTGTCCTTCTCCTCGAGGACCACGAACTCGCCCTGCGCCTGCCGCGTCGCGTACTCCATCGGGTCCATGGGCAGGGTGGCAGGATCACCGAAGGTGAACGAGTCGTCGATCCCGAGGAGCCGGTTCTGCCACCGCCACTCGTTGCCGCTCTTGGTGAGCGTGAAATGCTCCGGGAAGTCCTTGGCGTAGGACTCGAAGATGAGCTCCAGCAGATCCCACTGCGCTTCCATCATGTGCGGCAGCGCGAGGTAGTGGACGCCCGGCATGTCGCGCAGCATCTGGTCGCGGTGGGCGCACTCGGACACGTAGTGCTCGTCGATGTCGAACGCGGACCGCAGGGCGCCCGTCCCGGCCGGGACGTGCGGTTCCAGGTTCATCGAGTACGCGTACTCGTCGTCCGGGAACGGGAACGGGAGGTTGCGGACCCCCTCCCGGGAGTTCGAGAACCGGTAGCCACCCTCCGGGGTGTAGGTCTCGTCCGGGGTGAAGCCGGCCGTCCTAGGAATCGCAGTCACAGGAGTGCTCCTTAAGCATTGATGACGAGTTTCGTGCAGGTGGCCCGCGAGACGCAGGGCATGATGAGCTTGTTCGTGCAGCGGTCCGAATCCGAGAGCCAGTCGTCCCGGTGGTCGAGAGTCCCTTCGATCTCCAGGACCTCGGTCTCGCATTCGCCGCAGGCGCCGCCCCGGCAGAGGTAGGGCAGCTTGTGGCCGGCCTCCTCGACCGCCTCCAGCAGCGACTGCTCGGGGGACACGTCGATCACCGCTCCGGACCGGGCCAGCGTGACGGAGAAGGGATCGCCGGTGGACCCGAGGTCCTCGAACCGCTCGAAGTGGATGTTCGAGTCGGTCCAGCCGTGGGCGTGGGCCGCCCCGATGACGTCGTCGACCATGCGGGAGGGCCCGCAGACGTAGGCGTGGGTGCCGAGCGGGCGGCCGGCGAGGATCTCGGACGCATTCAGCCGGGACCCCTCACCTGCGCCGTACAGCCGGACCCTGTCTCCGTAGAGTTCCTGCAGTTCGTGGCCGAAGGCGGCGTGCTCGGGGCCGCGCACAGCCAGGTGCAGTTCGAAGGAGCCACCCTTGACGCTCAGTTCGTCGAGCTGCGAGTAGATCGGGGTGACCCCGACACCACCGGCGATGAAGACATGGTGCCGGGCGTGCTTGGACAGGGGGAAGAGGTTGGCCGGCGTGGTGACGGACAGGATGTCGCCCTCGCGGACGTTCCGATGCATCGTGACCGAGCCGAGCTTGCCCTCATCGACGCGGCGGACAGCAATCTGGTAGCGGCTCGTGTCGTAGGGCGAACTCATGAGCGAGTAGGCGTTGCGCCGTGTCTCGCCGTCGAACTCGATGAGGACCCTGACGTGGCTCCCCCCGGAGAAGGGCGGGAGCCACGATCCGTCCGCCGCCGAGAAGGTGTACCGGTTGATCTCCGGGGTCACCGCTTCGATGCGGTCGACCTTCAGCCGCAGGGCCCCGTTCTGTGCCTCGCTCATGTGTCCAGCTCCTCGTCGTCCGGCAGTTCGCCGGGTACTTCACCGTCTGCTTTCACTCCCTTGAAGGCGGCGAGCCTCCGGGAGTAGTGGTCCCGGACCACCAGGTCGCGCTCGCAGCCAGGGCACCGGAACACCCGTCGCGACACGTTCTCGGAATAGTGGCCGCAGTGTGCACACCACACCCGCCGCACGAACGAGCCCGCGTGCTCACGCAGCACCTCGTCCGTGTTCATGCCGTACGAGGTGGCCACCTGCATGGACGTGCCGATGAACCCCTCCGACCCGGCCAGGTACAGCCGGGTTCCCATTCCCGCCGTCGCGAGGAGGACGTCGAGGCCCCGCACGGCCTCCGCGTTGCTCGGGAACACCAGGAGCTCGCGCACCGGGAACGCCTGGAGGTCCGCCAGGTGGTTCTTGCCCGTGAACGACTCGATCGAGTACAGGACGGTGGTCGCCGCCAGCTGTGCCGGGTCCATCTCCCCGAGCAGGCGGACCAGCGGTCCTCCGCCGCTGCCCTGGGCGGCGGCGACGTGGTTCGAGCCTGTCGCCATGGGCGTCAGCTCGTCGTAGACGGGACGGCTCTTGATACCGGTGATCAGCACGGCCCGGTCACCCCCGGCCTTTCGGCGCGGCCGCCGGGACGGCGACGCGGTCGGCGGACAGGGCGGACGGGGCGGACGGCACGGCATCGGCTGCCGGAGCGTCGCCCTTGAGGTACGGCTTCTTCCACGCCATGTAGATGAGGCCGAGCACGACGACGGTGACCGCGGAGATCAGGACCACGTAGTTGGCGAACCAGCCGTCCTCGGGAGTCCGGGGCCAGGCCATGTTCACCATGCCGAGCACGCCCCAGACGAGGGCCGCGATGTTCACGGGGATGCCCCAGGCGCCGAGCTGGAAGGCACCGTTGGGCTTCCAGCCGAGAAGGCGCGCCCGCAGCGAGGCGAGGACCACCATCTGGAACCCCATGTACATGCCCATGGCCGCGAAGGAGATGATCACGGTCAGGGCGTCGCTGGAGACCTTCGAGCCGATGACGATGACGGCGGGTACCAGTCCGGCGAGGAGCAGGGCGTACGGGGGGACGTGGCGCGTCTCGCTGAAGGTGCTCAGCAGCCTGCTGGCCGGGAGGATTCCGTCGCGGGCCATCGAGTAGGCAAGACGTGAGGTGGCGGCCTGCAGGCTCAGCACGCAGGAGAGGAAGGAGACCAGGACGACGGCGAGGACGACCTTGAAACCGATCGGCCCGAAGGCGGCGAGGAGGATGTTGCCGACGGGGTCCGTATCGGCGCCGGAGATCACGGCGGCGAAGTCGGGGACGGCGAGGATCAGGGACAGGCAGACGAACATCGCGGCGAAGCCACCGATGTAGATGGTCATCCTCATGGCCTTGGGGATGGTGCGGCCGGGGTTGGGGACTTCCTCCGCCACGTCGCCGCAGGCTTCGAAGCCGTAGTACTGGAAGATGCCGATCAGGCCTGCGGCAGCGAACGCCACGAAGTAGTTGCTGCCCTCCCCTGCTCCGAAGGACTGGAACAGGACGCCGAGGTCATGGTGGCGGGCCGTCAGCAGCAGCCAGCTCCCCACGGCCAGTGCGCCGCCGAGTTCCGCCAGGAGGCCGATCATCGCCACGGTGTTCAGGACCCTGGTTCCACCGAGGTTCAGGACGGTGGCCAGCGCGATGACCACGAGGCCCGAGATGATGACGGAATCGACGGTGTTCGCCATCCCCACGAGGGTGCTGAGGAAGGGCCCTGCCCCGTAGGCGACGCTGGCGATGGTGGTCAGGAGCGCCACCAGGTAGACCCAGCCGTTCATCCAGCCCCATTTGCGGCCCCACAGCCTCCGGGACCAGGGGTAGACCCCGCCGGCCACCGGGTATGCCGCGACGACCTCCCCGAAGACCGTGGCGACGAGGAGCTGTCCGATGCCGACGATCACGAGGGACCAGAACATCGGCGGTCCGGCGACACCCAGCGACGCCGCGAACAGCGAGTACACGGCGACGACCGGCGACAGGTAGGTGAACCCCAGCGAGACGTTCCCCCAGAACGTCATCTCCCGCTTGAACTGCCGCTCGTAGGAGTAGCCGAGGCTGGCGAGGTGCTCAGCGTCCTGGTCGGCGATCGACTCGCTGGGCGGTTCCGTACTTTCTACACGCATCGGATTCCTTCTCTTCGGGCCACCGGAAGCTCATGTGAGCTGGGCCACGTCGCAAAAACTATAGTTTCAAATGTTTTAAACCGCAACGGCCGGCAGAAGAAGCTGTCCCGCAGGCCCTACGCGGCAGCAAGGGAGGGACCACCATGGCATAACCTATGTTTCCGTCGGATTTCGTGCGCCCGTCGATCCTTCCGGTCCGCGCCCGCTACAGTTGGTGCTGTCCTTCCACTGCTTGGAGTCCCTTCTTGGCCCCCACCACCGCTTTCCAGGCCCATGTCTACCGATCGCTGCCGGAGACCGAGCGCTCCGGAGCCATCGTGAACAGGATCTCCAAGGCGATCTCCCTGGGACTGCTGAAGGTCGGCGAACGGCTTCCCCCGGAGACCGCCCTGTCGGAGATGTTCGGCGTGGCACCGTCCACTCTCCGGGAAGCACTGTCCGACCTCCGGCAGCAGGGCATCGTCGCCACCCGCCGGGGACGCAGCGGTGGGACGTTCATCCTCCGGCAGCCCTTCACCTCCGAGGAGGCGATGAGGACGTGGTTCCAGGAGACCTCCATCGCCGAGATCCGTGATGTCGGCGACGAGCACGCGGCGATCGCCGCCGCGACCGTGAGACTCGCCTGCGAACGTGCCGAACCCCACGAGGTGGGCAGGCTCCTGGAACTCGCCCGGGGTCTCGTCCTGTCGGACACACCGGAAGCGCGGGCACGTGCCGACAGCCGGTTCCACATCGAGCTGGCGGTCCTGGCGCAGTCGCCGCGGCTGACGAACGCGGAGATCCGGCTGCAGGCCGAGATCGTCCAGGCCCTGTGGGCGCCCCTGCCGTCGACCCGCGATCCGGAGCGGGTCGCGGCCGAGCACCTCGCACTGGCCCGGGCCATCGCGGACGATGCATCCGAGCACGCCCAGCGACTGGTGCTGGAGCACATCCGGCACGACATCCATCATCTGGTGGACACCAAACTGTCCCTCGGGTATCCCACGAGCCGGCAGGAGCGCCCATGACCGCCAATGCCCCTGCCCGAACGGCAGCAGCAGAGATCGCCGCGTGGATGAACGCGCTCGGCGTGGACGTCCATGCCTTCGCCGCACGGACGGCGGCGCTGTGGACCGACCGGACACGGCCCTTCAATTTGACACCCGGCGACGTCGCACACCTCGAGGGTCTGGCCGGCGACTTCCTGGCAGCCCACCCCTTCGTCGTCGGAGCTGGCGTGATCTTCTCGGCGGAGGCCATCCAGGGCAACGACGGCGGCCTCGAGTGGTGGATCCGACGCCAGGACACCGTCGAGAAACTGGAGTTCGACCTGACGCCGGGGGGAGAACGGTTCTACGACTACCAGAACATGCCCTTCTTCGCCTCGGCCAGCCGTACCGGGGAGCAGACCTCGTGGGGCCCCTACGTCGACTACCTGGGGCTGGACGAATACATCCTCACCCACTCGGCGCCCATCCAGCTCGGCGGGACGTTCGCAGGAGTGGCCGGCTGCGACATCAGGATCCGGACCCTCGAGGAGATCTTCATGCCCGTCCTCCGGGCCATCCCGGGAGACGCCGCCCTGATCAACGCGAGCGGCCGCGTGGTCGTCGGGAACTCGGGCGCGTACCTGGTCGGTGAGAGGATCCGCTCCACGCCGGCCGGCAGCGACATGATCCCGATCGAGGTGCCGCATCTCGGCTTCTCACTGCTGAGCCGCCGCCAGGGCGTCCCGCCCGCCCCGGCGCAGGACCGGACGTCCGCTACATCGGCTGACAGCGACCTACCCCAAGGAGAGCACTCATGAAGGTCCTCATCACCGGTGCCCACGGAAAGGTGGGCCGCGCCGTGACGCAGGCGATGATCGCCGCCGGCCACGAGGTCAGGACCACCGACCTGACGCGCCCCGGGTACGAACGGAAGCCCGAAGGCACGCCGAAGTACACGATGGCGGACCTCACCGACGCCGGCCAGGCGTACGCCGTCGTCCATGGGGCGGAGGCCGTGGTGCACGTCGCCGCGATCCCCGAGCCGACCGGCCACCCACCGCACGTCGTCTTCCAGACCAACCTCATGGCCACCTTCAACGTGCTCGAGGCGGCCATCCGGTTCGGCGTCAAGCGCTTCGTCTACATCTCGAGCGAGACCGTGCCCGGATTCTTCTTCCCGGAGCGGGACTTCCTGCCCGACTACGCTCCCGTCGACGAGGAGCACCCGATCCACCCGCAGGACCCGTACGCCCTCTCCAAGCACTTCGGCGAGCAGCTGATGGACGCCGCCGTCGCGCGGTCGGACATCCGCTGCATCTCCATCCGGCCCTGCTGGGTGCAGTACGAGGGGAACTACGAGACCAACCTCGGTCCGCAGGTGCGCGACACCTCGGTGCTGAGCCCCAACCTGTGGAGCTACATCGACGCCTACGACCTCGCCGACGCCATCGTGCTCGCGACCGGATCCGAACTTCCCGGCCACGAGGTCTTCTACATCGCATCGCCGGACAACGTCGGCGGGCACGACTTCGCCGAGTCGCTCGCGAAGTACTACGGTGACGCCATCGAGCTGCGCGAGCTGGACCGGAAGGACGCCTCGGGCATCTCCAGCGCGAAGGCGCAGAGGATGCTCGGCTGGATTCCGAAGCGGTCCTGGCGCGACTATCTCGACACGGACGGAAAGGCGCTCGCATCCTAGGGCGCCGGCACCACGCGCCCGAGCCGCGCGATGAGGGCGAGGCTCTGCTCCCGGATCGTCCCGAGATCGCTGCCGGCACCGCACAGCACCATGGCGGCGTCGGCTACCTGCAGCGGTGACCCCGGGGTCACCTGACCGTCCGCCCGGAGGCTCACGAGGGATTCGACGAGGCGGAAGGCCAGCTCTCCGTGGTGCCCGGGATCCTCGGGCCACAGGGGCGCTGGCACGGCGGCCGCTCCCAGCCGCCGGTACAGGCGCCGCAGCTCCTCCCGATCCGCCAGGAACGCCTGGAAGCGCTCGCCCCGCGCCTCCGGCAGGTGGTAGAGGACCCCGATGTTCCAGCGTCCGCCGCACAGCTGCGTTCCGTCGAAGAATGCCACCGCGTGGAGCCGTGAGGCGGGAGGCACTCCGTCCGTCGCGTCGTCCGTGGCGGCCACTGCCCGGGCGAACGCCAGCCCGTCCGCGACCGTCCCGGCCAGCAGGTCCTCGAGGATGTCGTCCTTCGTGGCGAAGTGGTGGTAGAGCGAGGACTGGCGGATCCCGACGGCGTCGGCGATGGCCCGCGTGGAGGTGGTGGCGTAGCCCTGGGTGGTGAAGAGTTCGGCTGCCGCGTCGAGGATCTCCTCGCGGGCCGTGGCTCCTGGTCGGGTCGATTGTCGCGTGCGGGGACGTCCCGGTCCGATGAGGGTCACGCCTCACATTCTTGCACCCGGTGAGACCGGTTTCCGCGCCGTTCCGCCTGCCCGGAACCCTGAAACATCCCGGTAACACGTCGCTCATCAGGCTTTTACAGGGCTGAAACCCGAGCGGGACCTCGGATTGGAAAACTATCAAGTGACCGGTATTACGCAGCGACTCCCCACCTGCCGGCATCCATCCCGTTCCCACACCGGAGACTCCGATGACGATTCCCACCGCGACCCCCACGGACGACGCAGACCTCACCGCCCTCGGCTACGAGCCCTCCCTGCACCGCAAGCTCGGCCGCTACGCGTCCTTCGCGGCAGGCTTCTCCTTCGTCTCCATCCTCACCACGATCTTCCAGCTCTTCGCCTTCGGGTACTCGTTCGCCGGCCCCGCGTTCTTCTGGACCTGGCCGATCGTCCTCGTAGGCCAGCTGCTCGTCGCCCTGAACTTCGCCGAACTCGCCGCCCGCTATCCGCTGTCCGGCGCGGTCTACCAGTGGGCACGGCGCGTGGGCGGTGAGACGGTGGGCTGGTTCGCCGGCTGGTTCATGGCGATCGCCCAGGTGGTCACGGCAGCCGCCGCGGCCATCGCCCTGCAGGTGGTGCTGCCCCAGCTCTGGAGCGGATTCCAGCTCGTCGGCGGCGACCCCGCCCTCAACACCGTCACGGGCGCGGCGAACGCCGTCGTCCTGGGTGCCATCCTGCTGGTGGCCACCACCGTCATCAACGCGATGGGCGTCCGGCTCATGGCCCACGTCAACTCGGTCGGCGTGACCTGCGAGATCGTCGGCGTCATCGCCGTCGTCCTCGCCCTGATCACCGCGGCGCAGCGCGGGCCCGACGTCGTGATGGACACCACGGTGCTGCAGGGCTCGGACCTCGGCGCCGTGGGGGCGTTCCTCGTCTCCGGCCTCATGGCCGCGTACGTCATGGTGGGCTTCAACTCCGCCGGCGAACTCTCGGAGGAGAACCGGGACCCGCGGCGCACCGCACCCCGGACCATCATCTCGGCACTGGCGATCTCGGGGGTCGGCGGGGCCCTCATGATCATCACGGCCCTCATGGCGGCGCCGAGCCTCGACGACGGCCGGCTGGCCACCGAGGGACTCCCCTACGTCCTGACGGCGGTCCTCGGCACCTTCTGGGGCAAGGTCCTGCTCGTCGACGTCGCCATCGCCATCTTCGTCTGCACCCTCGCCATCCAGACCGCCGGCTCGCGCCTGGTGTTCTCGATGGCACGCGACGGCACGCTCCCCGCCTCGTCGCTGCTCTCCACCGTCCACCCCCGCCGTGGCACGCCCATGTGGCCGTCCATCTTCATCGGCGCCCTCGCCGTCGGCGTCCTGGCCATCAACGTCGGCAACGCGGCCCTCTTCACCACGCTCACCAGCGTCTGCATCGTCATGGTGTACATCGCCTACCTGCTGGTCACCGTCCCGCAGCTGATCAACCGGCTGCGCGGCGACTGGGACCGCGTCGGGCAGACGATGCCCGCGGGCCTGTTCTCCCTGGGCCGCTGGGGCCTGCCGGTGAACGTGCTCGCCGTCCTCTACGGCGCCGTCATGGTGGTCAACCTCGCCTGGCCCCGCCCGGAGGTCTACGACCCCGCCGGCGAGAACGGGATCCTCCTCTACTCCGCCCCGCTCATGGTCGCCGTCGTGCTGCTCGGAGGTCTGTGGATCCGCCGGAGCATCGCAGCCAGGGCCTCCTAGCACTCCGTTCGCACGCATCAGCCGCCCGGCGGCTGCCGACCTGCACCGACAAGGATCGACATGACACAGACCACCGACGCCCCGGCCACCACGGCCACCACGGCCGGAGCCCGCGCGCACGCAAGGGACCAGCACGGCCGCACCGCGGACACCATGCGCCACGTCCCGGTGTCCACCGCCCCCTCCCGGGTGACGGCCGCACTGCCCGACGGCGCCGCCGGCCGCCTGGTCTGGTCCGAGACGCTGGCCTTCGGCCGCTACACCACCCTGCAGCTGGCCCGCGGGACCCGCCTGCGGCTCACCGACACGGGCGACGCCTGCGTGCACACCCTCCTGTACCGGGCCGGAGCGCCGCACGAACGCTTCAATGCCGCCGACACCGTCAAGGTGCCGTGGCAGGCCTACCCCGGGACCGGGCACCCCCTCCTGTCCGACGCCGGGCGCGTGCTGGCCACGATCGTCGAGGACACCTCGGGCCACCACGACGCCCTGACCGGTGCCACCACCCTGGCGGGCAACACCACTCGGTACGGAGCCGGGACGGCGCACAGCGCCTCACCGGCAGCACGCGAGCTGCTGACCCTCGGGGCACTGAAGAACGGCCTCGGTCCCCGGGACGTCGCCCCGTCGCTCACCCTCTTCAAGGGCATCCACGTCGACGCCGACGGTGGCATCCGCTTCACCGGCGGCGCCGGCGCCGGCGCCCACATCGACCTGCTGCTGCAGGTGGACGCCGTCGTCGTGCTGGCCAACACCGCACATCCCCTGGACCCGCGCGCCGGGTTCACGGGCACCGCCGTCGACCTCGCCGCCTGGCGGGCTCCCGAGGACCTCGCCGCACTGGCCGCAGGCAGCCTGGTCGGACCGCTGGCGCCCGAACACCTGCAGGCACTGGACAACACCGAGCACGACCTCGCCGCAAGGAGCACCCGATGACCACCACCATCCAGCCGGCCGCCGACACGGCCACCGACGCGGCACTCGTCCCCGGCGCCGTCGTCCTCGACGAGCACGTCGAGGCACGCGGGCCGTGGTCCGCCGTCGTCGCCGCGGGGGACGTCCTCACCATCGTGGACCTCGACGGCAACCAGGCGGTCGACTGCCTGCTCTACGCCGCCGAGGACACCGCCGTCCGGTACTCGGCGCCCGTCACCATCGCGCAGCAGCGCTCCATCGTCCTCACCACCGGATCGGTGCTCCGCGCCGACACCGGCCTCGCCCTCATGAGCGTCGTCGCCGACGAGGTGGGCGTCCACGACACCATCGGCGGCGCCTGCTCGCAGGAGTCCAACACGCTCCGCTATGGCCAGCACACCCGCGAGCAGCACGCCTGCGTGGAGAACTTCCTGATCGAGGGCTCCCGCTTGGGGCTCGGCAAGCGCGACCTCGTCTCCAACATCAACTGGTTCATGAACGTCCCCGTCGACCCCGACGGCGCCCTCGGGATCGTCGACGGCCTCTCCGCTCCCGGCAAGCGCGTGGCCCTCCGCGCCGAGGTGGACACCCTGGTGCTCGTCTCGAACTGCCCGCAGGTCAACAACCCCTGCAACGGCTTCGACCCCACGCCCGTCCGCATGATCGTCACACGCCCGGAGGACGCCGCATGAACCGCTTCGACACCCTGCTCGTCGCCAACCGCGGAGAGATCGCCTGCCGCATCATCGAGTCCGCCCGGACGCTGGGGCTGCGCACCGTCGCCGTGTTCTCCGAGGCGGACCGCGGCGCCCGCCACGTCCGGCTGGCCGACGAGGCGGTCCTGCTCGGCCCCGCCCCGGCCAAGGACTCCTACCTCCGCGTCGATGCCCTGCTCGCCGCCGCGGCCTCCACGGGTGCCGGCGCCATCCACCCCGGCTACGGGTTCCTCTCCGAGGACGCCGACTTCGCGGCGGCCGTCGAGGCGGCGGGGCTCGTCTTCGTCGGCCCCACGCCCGAGCAGCTGCAGATCTTCGGTACCAAGCACACCGCCCGCGACGCAGCAGCCGCCGCCGGCGTCCCCATGATCGCCGGCTCGGGGCTCCTCGACGACGTGGACGACGCCCTGGCGGCCGGGGCGTCCATCGGCTATCCGCTCATGCTCAAGGCGACCGGCGGCGGAGGCGGCATCGGGATGACCGTGTGCCGCACCGAGGAGGAGCTCGCGGAGAGCTTCCCGCGCGTGGCCCGCCTCGCCGGGGCGAGCTTCGGCACGGCCGGTGTCTTCGCCGAGCGCTACGTGGAGGACGCCCGCCATGTGGAGGTCCAGGTCTTCGGCGACGGCGAGGGTCGCGTGGTCAGCCTCGGCGACCGTGACTGCTCGCTGCAGCGCCGCCACCAGAAGGTCCTCGAGGAAGCCCCCGCGCCGGACCTGCCGGACGTCCTCCGCGAGGAACTGCACCGCAGTTCGCGGGCGCTCTGTGCGTCGCTGGGCTACCGCTCCGCCGGCACCGTGGAATTCGTCTACGACCCCGCGCGCCAGGAGGCCTCCTTCCTCGAGGTCAACGCACGCCTGCAGGTCGAGCACCCCGTCACGGAGTCCGTGACCGGCGTCGACCTCGTCGAGTGGATGCTCCGCCTCGCACAGGGCGGACCCGACGCCGCGGGCGTCCTCGCCGGCGTCCCCGACAGCCTCCCGGTCTCCGGCTCCGCCGTCGAGGCCCGGGTCTACGCGGAGGACCCCGCACGGGGCTTCCAGCCCAGTGCCGGCACGATCACGAACGCCGCGTACCCCGACGCGGAGCACGTCCGCGTGGACACCTGGGCCGAGACCGGCAGCGAGGTCTCCACGAACTACGATCCGCTCCTGGCCAAGATCATCACCTCCGGCGCCACCCGCGACGAGGCCTTCGACCGGCTCGCGGGCGCCCTCACCGGCACGCGGATCGACGGCATCGAGACCAATCTCGGCATGCTCCGCGCCGTCAGCACCCTCGACGTCGTCCGCGCGGCAGGGCATTCCACCAGCACCCTCGACTCGGTGGGCGACCCCGAGCCGCGCATCACGGTCGAGCGTCCCGGCCTCCAGACCAGCGTGCAGGACTGGCCGGGCCGCACCGAGCTGTGGCAGGTGGGTGTCCCCCCGAGCGGTCCGATGGATGACCTCTCCTTCCGGTTCGGCAACCAGGCGCTCGGCAACCCGGAGGGTGCACCCGGCCTCGAATTCACCATGACCGGGCCCAGCCTGACCTTCTCGCACGACACCACCCTCTGCGTCACCGGCGCGGACGTCCGCGTCACGGTGGACGGTGTCGAGGCACCGGCCTGGGAGCCGGTCACGGTTCCCGCCGGCGGCACGCTCGACGTCGGGACGGCTGAGGGAGCGGGCCTGCGGGGCTACGTCCTGTTCGCCGGCGGCCTCGACATCCCGCTGTACCTCGGCAGCGCGTCCACGTTCACCCTCGGCCAGTTCGGCGGACATGCCGGGCGCGTCCTCCGCACCGGCGACGTGCTGCGGACGGTGCGGGCGGACGTGCACACGAACACGCGCACCGGTGAGCCCACCGGCGCCCCGGTACCGCTCGACGCGCGGCCCACCCTCACGTCCCGATGGGAGCTCACCGTCGTCGAGGGCCCGCACGGCGCACCCGAGTTCTTCCAGCGGGAGGACATCGACGAGCTCTTCACCACCGACTACGAGGTGCACTTCAACTCCGCCCGGACCGGAGTCCGGCTCATCGGGCCCAAGCCCCGCTGGTCGCGGAACGACGGCGGCGAAGCGGGCCTGCACCCGTCCAACATCCACGACACCGCGTACTCCGTCGGTGCGCTGGATTTCACCGGGGACACGCCGATCCTCCTCGGCCCGGACGGTCCCAGCCTCGGCGGGTTCGTGTGCCCCGTGACCGTCGTGACGGCCGACCGCTGGAAGCTCGGGCAGCTCCGCCCGGGCGACACCGTGCGCTTCGTGCCCGTCCGGGCCGCCCAGGCACCGTTCCTGCAGGATCTCGGCCCGGGCCGCCAGCTGATCCTGCCGGATGCCCCGGAACCGCTGATGACGGAGAGTGCGTCCCTGCACCGGCAGCTGCTCCGCGGCGGGGACGGCGACGACGGCGTGCTGGCACGCAGCGCCGAGGAACCGGGCAGGCCCGCCGTGACCTACCGGCGCTCCGGTGACGACAACCTCCTCGTCGAGTACGGCGACATGGTCCTGGACCTCGGCCTCCGGGCCCGCGTGCACGCCCTCCACCAGGCCGTCGAGCACCTGCGCCTTCCCGGCGTCGTCGACCTGACCCCGGGCATCCGCAGCCTGCAGATCAAGGTGGATCCCTCCGTCCTGTCCACCCGCCGCCTGCTGCAGGTGGCGCAGGACATCGAGAGTTCCCTGCCGGCCAGTTCGGACCTCGTGGTGCCCAGCCGCTCGGTGCGCCTGCCGCTGTCCTGGGACGACCCGGCCACGCGTGAGGCGATCGAGCGGTACATGGCGGGCGTGCGCGACGACGCCCCCTGGTGCCCGTGGAACATCGAGTTCATCCGGCGCATCAACGGGCTGGACTCCGTGAACGACGTCTTCGACACCGTGTTCGACGCCGAGTACCTGGTCCTCGGCCTGGGCGACGTATACCTCGGGGCGCCGGTCGCGACGCCGCTCGATCCGCGGCACCGCCTCGTCACCACCAAGTACAACCCCGCGAGGACGTGGACGCCGGAGAACGCCGTGGGGATCGGTGGCGCCTATCTGTGCATCTACGGCATGGAGGGACCGGGCGGCTACCAGTTCGTGGGCCGCACCACGCAGGTCTGGTCACGCTACGCCGACTCCGCACCGTTCGAGTCGGGGTCGCCCTGGCTGCTGCGGTTCTTCGATCGCATCTCCTGGTACCCGGTCAGCCCGGAGGAGCTGCTGGACCTGCGCGCCGACATGGCGGCAGGGCGGGGGCGCGGCGTCGAGATCGAGGAGGGCACGTTCTCCCTCGCCGAGCACGAGCGCTTCCTCGCCGACAACAGCGGGTCCATCGCCGAGTTCCGCAGCCGGCAGTCCGCCGCCTTCGCCGTCGAACGCCAGGCGTGGGCCGACGCCGGTGAGTTCGACCGCGCCGACGCCGCGGCCGCCGTCGTTCCCGACACCGAGGAGCTCGTGGTGCCCGACGGCGCCGCCCTGGTCTCCGCGCCCTTCGCGGCCAGCGTGTGGAAGGTGGATGTGGCACCCGGCGACACCGTCTCGGAGGGGCAGCCCCTCGTCTCGCTCGAGGCCATGAAGATGGAGACCGTCCTCAGCGCGCCCTGCGACGGCACGGTGCTGCAGGTCCTCCCCCTCGCGGGGTCCCAGGTCGTCGCCGGCGAGGCACTCGTCGTCCTGGGCGCCTCCCCCGCACCGGAACCCGAACCGGGCCAGGATCCCGGACCCCGCGCAACAGAAGAGGTGGCCGCATGAGCGCCCTGGCAACGGATCGGGTACGCGCCGCCCTGGCGGCGATCGATGCGGTCGACCGTCCCGAGATCTGGGTGACCGTCCGGACGGCGGAGGACCTCCTCGCCGAAGCGGCGGACGTCGATGCGCGGGTCAGCGGCGGTGAGGAGCTCCCCCTGGCGGGACTGGTACTCGCCGTGAAGAACAACGTGGACGTGGCGGGTGTCCCCACCACCGCGGCCTGCCCGGGCTTCGCCTACCTCCCCGGGGAGGACGCCGAAGCAGTGCGCCGCCTGCGGGCCGCTGGCGCCGTCGTGCTCGGCTCCACCAACCTCGACCAGTTCGCCACGGGGCTCGTGGGAACGCGCAGCCCCTACGGCGCGGTCCGCGACTCCCGGCGCCCGGAGTACATCTCCGGCGGGTCCAGCTCCGGCTCGGCCGTCGCGGTCGCCCTCGGGCTGGCCGACATCGCCATCGGCACCGACACCGCCGGTTCGGGGCGCGTCCCGGCCGGGCTGCAGGGCATCGTGGGCATCAAGCCAACGCTCCATGTCGTCCCCACCGACGGCGTGGTGCCCGCCTGCCGTTCCTGGGATGCCGTCACCATCCTGGCGCGGGACCTGCCGACGGCGGAGCGGGCCATGGGCGTGATGGCGGGGGACGCCCGCGCGTGGCCCGCCGACGTCCGCCTCGCGGCACCGGACCGGCCGCGCGTCGCCTATCCCGCAGACCTGCCCGAGCTGTCCCCTGCCTGGGCTGCCGAATTCGGCCGCCAGGTCGCCCGGCTCGAGGCAACCGGCGTCGAGGTCCAGGCTCTTCCGATCGACGCATTCCTCCAGGCAGCCCGCCTCCTCTACGACGGCGCCCTCGTGGCGGAGCGCCATGCCGCCGTGGGTGCGTTCGTCGACGGCGCCGGCCAGGACGGCAATCCCGCCGAGCTCGACCCCACCGTCGCCGGCATCATCACCCGCGCGGGTACCCTCGCCGCCCACCGGTACGTCGCGGACACCGCCCGGCTGGCCGATCTCGAGCGGGTGGCGCTCGCGCAGCTCGAGGGGATTCGACGCCCTCCTCGTGCCCACCGCCCCGCTGCATCCCCTCCTCGCCGAGGTCGCTGCGGACCCGGTGGGCGTCAACTCACGCATGGGGACGTACACGAACTTCTGCAACCTGTTCGACATGTGCGCCGTGGCCGTACCGGCCGGTGAGGTGGACGGGGCGCAGTTCGGTGTGACCGTGGTCGGGCGCACCTTCGACGACGCCGTCGTCGCGGACATCGCCCGCCGGATCGAACTCCCTCCTGCCCCTCCGGCACTCTTCGCGGACGGGGCTGCCGTCCGCCCGGACGCCGTCGGGCAGCCGTGGCCGCTCGCGGCGGGAGCGGCCGGCGTCCCGCTCGTCGTCGTCGGAGCGCACCGCCGCGGCCAGGTGCTCGCCTCCCAGCTCGAGGACCTCGGGGCCTTCTGGGACGGTCCGGTGCGCACGGCCGCGCGCTACCGCATGGTGGCGCTGGACACGCAGCCGCCGAAGCCCGGCGTGTACCGGTCGGACGACGGCGCCGAACTCGTGGCCGAACGCTGGATCCTGTCCGAAGCGGCCCTCGGCCGTTTCCTGGTGGCGCTGCCCGAACCCATGCTGCTCGGGTCCGTCGTCCTGTCCGACGGGGCGACCGCCGTCGGGTTCGCCTGCGACGCCGTCGCCGCAGCGGGCGGGGGAGGACATCACCTCCTTCGGGGACTGGCTCGCCGTGACGGCTCCTCCTCCGCCGGATCCGGAGCGGGAGACCTCGGGGCGGCAGAGCCACGGCGCCCTCCGCGGCTTCCTCGTGGCGGGTCTCTCCCGCGGCCGGTACGTGGAGGCGAAGCAGCGATGACCACGGCCTTCCCCGGCACGGGCGGCACCGCCGACCGGGACACTCCGACCGGCTGGTGGGCACGACTCCGGAGCCGGCCGGGCGGAGGAGAGCGGCCGGGACGCGCAACGGATGCGGAGGGGGAATGGCACTATGCGTGGCTCCTCCCGGGTGACGCGGCCTGTGCCATGCCGCCGGACATCCGTCCCTAGTCGCGAAGGCTGCCGGAGCGGAGGCGAGCGCCGTCCGCACACTCCTGTGCCTGCCCGCAAGTGCTACCAGCTGCTGTGCTGCGATTTCCCAGGCTGGTGCACGAGGGTGAGACTGAAGTGCAACGACGCGACGGGAGACATCATGGGTTCGGACCACCTGGAACGGGTTGTCGCAGCAGTGCGATCCAGCAATCCCGCCACCGGCGCGCATCCCGTCGTGGATCCGTTCCCACCGGCGGAGCTCCAGGTCGCCGTCGCGTCGGCGATCAGCAGCGGGGAGTCACTGGCCGTCGTCGCCGCCGTGGCCGACCTGCCGGCGCTCGCTGTCCTGGACGCCGTCGACGCGCTCCAGCCGGGCAGCACCTGAGGCCGCTACGACCCCGACGGGAACGGCAGCAGCCGAATTAGCACACGCCCGTGTGACGTTATTTCTTGCACTCCTGGTTAGGAGAACCTAACCTGAGGTCGTGCCCCTCGATGATCCCCCCGCCGCGCCACTGCTCTCCGTCTCGGAGCTTGCCATCTCCTACGGGAGCCGGCGCGTCATCGGGGCCGTCTCCTTCGACCTGGAGCCCGGCACGGTCACCGCGCTCATCGGCCCCAACGGCAGCGGCAAGTCCACCCTCCTGCGCACCATCGCGCGCCTGCACGCACCCGACACCGGATCGGTGACGCTCGACGACGGCGCCGATCTCCTCGCCCTCTCCCCCAGGGCGTTCGCGCGCACCATCACCCTGCTCGCCCAGAGCCGGCTCGTCCCCGGCGGCCTCACCGTCCGGGAGGTCGTCGCCTTCGGCCGCCATCCGCACCGCAGCCGCTGGACCGGCCAGGACCCCCAAGGCACCGCGGCCGTCGAGAAAGCCCTCGCCCTCACCCGCACCGCCGAACTCGCCGACCGCCCCGTGGCCGCGCTCTCCGGCGGCCAGATCCAGCGTGTCTGGCTGGCCAGCTGTCTCGCCCAGGACACCGGCGTGCTGCTCCTCGACGAACCCACCACCTACCTCGACCTGCGCTACCAGGTGGAGATCCTCGATGTGGTCCGCGACCTGGCGACCGACCACGGCGTGACCGTCGGCGTCGTCCTCCACGACCTCGATCAGGCCGCAGCCATCGCGGACCACGTGGTGCTGCTCGAGAACGGTGCCGTGATGGCGCAGGGCACCCCCGTGGACGTCCTCACCGCCGAGAACCTGTCCCGCGCCTACGGCGTCCGCGTGGACGTCACCGTCCGCGACGGCGCGGTGCACACGCGCGCCGTCGGACGACACAACACACCGAGCACCGCCGCCCTCTCCGCTTCCTGATCCCCCACGGCGCAGCTCGCGCCACCGAGAGAAATGAAACCGATGACACAACCGAAGATCCTCGCTGCCCTCGCAGCGGTGGCCCTGCTCTCCCTGACCGCATGCGGCACCACCGAGGAGGCCGCCGGCAGCGCCCCCTCCGGGGACGCCGCGGAAGGGGACACCATCACGGTCACCGACGCCCGCGGCAAGGAGATCACCCTCGACGGCCCGGCCGAGCGGGTGGTCGCGACGGAGTGGAACGCCATGGAGAACCTGGTGGCCCTCGGCGTCATGCCCGTCGGCGCCGCGGACGTCGAAGGCTACGCCCAGTGGGTCAGCGCCGAGGCGCTGGACGACACCGTGACCGACGTCGGAGTGCGCGGCGAGCCCAGTATCGACACCCTCGTGTCCCTCACGCCCGACGTCGTCATCGTCACCGACCAGCTCGTCGAGGGCGCGATCGAACAGATCGAGAAGACCGTCCCCGTCGTCGTGATCCCCGGCGGCGACGCCACCGACAACATCGGCCAGATGTTCGAGAACCTCGACCTGATCGCCACGGTCACCGGGACCGAGGACTCGGCCGCCGAGCTGAGGTCCTCGTTCGAGGCCAAGGTCGCCGAGGGCAGGGCCGCCATCGAGGACGCCGGTGCCGCAGGCACCCCCGTCGCCTTCTCCGATGCCTACACCGACGCCGGCAGCGTCTCGATCCGCCCCTTCACGGAGAGCTCGCTCGTGGGCAGCGTGTTCGAGCAGCTCGGACTGGCCGGCGCCTGGACCCTCGAGGGGGATCCCGCCTACGGACTGGCGCAGACCGACGTCGAAGGCCTCACCGCACTACCGGAGGACACCGCCTTCTGGTACATCGCCAACGACGCCTTCGGCGACCCCTACCAGGACGAGCTCGCGGACAACGCGGTGTGGAAGTCCCTGCCGTTCGTCGAGGCCGGGAACGTGACGCGCTTCCCCGACGCCCTGTGGACCTTCGGCGGTCCCAGCTCCATGGAGCAGTTCGTGGACGCAGCGGTCGAGGCCGCCACCGCCCAGGCCGCGGAGTAGCCCCCGTGCCGCCGGCGATCCTGACCAGGCCCGCGCCGCTCCCGAGCCGGGCCGACGGTCCGCGTCCCGGAGTGCGCCTGGTCCTCGCCGGCGGCCTCCTCGCGGCGGCCACCGTGCTCCTCGCCCTCGTGCACCTCACGCAGGGCACCTCGAGCGTCGATGCCGCGGACATCCTCGGCCTGCTCCTGGGGGACGACGACGGCACCACCGGTGCCGTCGTCGCCGCGATCCGCATCCCCCGCCTGGCTGCGGGCCTGCTCGTCGGAGCGGCCCTCGGCGCGGCCGGAGCCGTCCTGCAGTCCGTCTCGCGCAACGCGCTCGCCTCCCCCGACACCCTGGCGGTGAACGCGGGTGCGCACCTCGCGATCGTCTCGGTCGCCGCCCTCGGCCTGCAGGTGCCGCTGCTCGGGTCCGTCGGCGTCGCGTTCCTCGGCGGCCTCGGTGCGGCCGCCCTGGTCCTGGCGCTCTCCGGCGCCGGGCAGTCCTCCAGCGTCCGCCTGGTCCTGGCCGGTTCCGCCATCGCCCTCGCGTTCCATGCCCTGACCAGCACCCTCCTGCTGCTCTTCTCGCAGGAGACGCGCGGCCTCTTCGCCTGGGGCGCCGGATCGCTCGGCCAGAGCGGCCTCGAGAAGTTCACCCTGCTCGCCCCGCTGGCCGGGGCCGCCCTCCTCGTCCTGCTCCTGAAGTCCCGGTCCCTGGACCTGCTGACCCTCGGCGACGACCAGGCCCGCGTGCTGGGCATCAACGTGCGCGGGACGCAGGTCCTCGCGGTCGTCCTCGCCGTCCTCCTCTCGGCAGCGGCCGTGACCGTCGCCGGACCCATCGGCTTCGTGGGACTCGCGGCCCCCGCCGTCGTGCGGCTCGCCGCCCCGCACGTCCCCGGCCTCCACCGGCACATCGCGCTGATCCCTGCGGCGGCGGCCCTGGGCGTCTTCCTCGTCCTCGGCGCCGACGTGCTGCTGCGCGCCGCCGTGGGGCCCGAGAGCGCCGTCGAAGTCCCCACGGGCGTCGTCACGACGATCTTCGGGGCCCTCTTCCTCGTCGCCCTCGCCCACCGGATGCGCTCCGACGGCCCCACGCGGGACGCCCGCTCCGTCTCCCTGCGCACCATCGGGACGGCACGCAGCACGGCCGTCCTCGTGGTCCTCGCGGTCCTGTTCGTCGCCGTCGCCGTCGCCGGCCTGCTGCTGGGCGACGCCAAACTGCTCCTCGGCGACATCATCAACTGGGGAACCGGCCGGGCCGGCCCGGTGGTGTCCAGCGTGCTGGACACCAGGGCGCCCCGTGTCGGTGCAGCCCTGCTCGCCGGCGCATCCCTGGCACTCGCCGGCACCGCCATCCAGGCCGTGACCCGGAATCCGCTCGCGGAACCCGCCATCATCGGCGTCTCGGGCGGCGCCGGCGTGGGTGCCGTCCTCGTTCTCACGTTCGTGCCGCTGGCCGGCTTCTGGACCATCGGTGCGGCGGCCGGCGTCGGTGCCGCCGTCGTCTCCCTGATCGTGTTCGGGCTGTCCTTCCGCGGCGGCATGCAGGCGGACCGGCTGGTGCTCATCGGCATCGGCGTCTCCGCCGCGGCCACCGCCGTCATCACGCTGCTGATCGTCCTCACCGATCCGTGGAACGAGTCGAAGGCACTGACCTGGCTGTCGGGGTCCACCTACGGCCGGTCGCTGCAGCACCTCGTCCCCCTTGTCGTGGCCCTGCTGATCGGCCTGCCCGTCCTCGCCGCCAACCACCGCACGCAGGATCTGCTGGCACTCGACGAGGACACGCCGCGCCTGCTCGGCCTGAGGGTGCCGCGGGCCCGGGTGATCCTGCTGGCAGTGGCGGTGCTGCTCACGGCGTCGTCCGTGGCGGGGATCGGCGTGATCGGTTTCGTGGGCCTCGTGGCGCCGCATGCCGCGCGCGCCCTCGTGGGCGCGTCCCACCGGCTGATCATCCCGACGGCGATGCTCCTCGGGGCGGTCCTCGTGTGCCTGGGCGACCTCATCGGACGCACCGCGATCGCCCCGGCACAGCTGCCGGCGGGTCTCCTCACCGCGCTGCTCGGGGCGCCGTACTTCGTCCACCTGCTGTTCCGGAGCCGTTCCGGCGGGTAGGAACCGCACCCGATGCGGACTCTCCCTGTCCGGAAATCCGTGCTGCCGGATCCCCGACGGAGCAGAATCAGCGCATGACACTGCGCTGGTACTCCACCGTCCTCGAGTCCACCGACCACCGCGCCCTCGCGCACTGGTGGGCAGGAGCCCTCGGGTGGGAGGTCCTGATCGAGACCGACGACGAAGCCGTGCTCGTACCGCCGTGGGCCCGGGAACTCGGTCCGAAGCTGTCGTTCGAGCAGGTGCCGCCGGGCCTCGTGTTCGTACCCGTGACGCACGAGAAGCAGGGGAAGAACCGGCTGCACCTCGACTTCGCGCCGCACACCAGCCAGGACCGCGCCGCCGAGATCGAGCGGCTGCTCAGCCTCGGAGCGCGGCGCACCGACGTCGGGCAGGGTCCGGACGTGAGCTGGGAAGTCCTCGCCGACCCCGACGGCAACGAGTTCTGCATCCTGTCGTCGCGGGAGTACTGAGGCTAGAGCTCGACCCGCTCGGTCTCGATGACCTCCCGGCGCACCTGGCCGCTGACGGCCTCGTCGTGCGTGTGCACGTCGCGACGGACCCGGACGCGCTCGATCGGCACGACGTCGACCTCGACACGCGGCCGCTCCTCGTACAGGACCACTTCGGTGGTGTCACCGTTGAAGGCGGTCTCGACGGCGGAATAGAGGCGCTCCCGTTCGGCGTCGGTGAAGGAGCCCTCGCCGTCGTCGTAGAACGGCTTCCCGTCCCGGACGGGCACGCGCTCGACGACGAGTTCCTCGCGGCGGATCTGCACCGTCATGGTCACCTCCTCGGTGACCACGCGCTTGACGAGCCGCACACGCTCCGTCTCGCGGATCTCCGTGCCGACGCGGAGCTGTTCCTCCGAGCGCGTCATGACGTAGTCGCCCTCGGGGCGCGAGGACTGCGTGCGGGCCGGAGCGGCGTCACCCGGAGCCGGGTCCGCCACGACGTCGTCGTCCTTCGCGGCCATCAGCCCGTAGTACCGGAGCAGATGCTGCTCCTCCTCGGGGCTGAGATGGCCGTCCTGGGACATCTTCGGGGAGTCGTAGACCTTGGCATGCGGATAGGGGAGGCGGACGTCGCGGCCGTCGAGGGTCGCGCCCTGCAGCGGCGCGAAGGACTCGGGGTTGCCCGTCGTGTGCGTGGCGATGGTGACCCAGCTGGGCTCCCCCGTGACGTCGTCGACGTAGAGCTGGCCCATGGGGCCGAGTACGGCGCCGTCCTCGCTCAGCACGTTGGCGCCGGCGTTCATCGAGTCCTTCATCTGTTCAAGCGAGATCATGACGGCCCTTTCGAGGAGGTTTGGTCCCCTTCACCGTAGGTCTCACCCGGGGCGATAGCAAGCAGGCTTACTACCCGTGCGCCGGGAACCCCGCCGCGCCGGCCGCTCCGGAATCGGCCGATACGGTTCTATCCTTTCCCCATGCCACTCCTGCCGAGGACCTTCCGCGCGGCGCGCGTCTCCGACGAATCGCACCGCGTCACCACCTTCGAGCTGTTCTTCGACCTCGTCTTCGTGTTCGCCTTCACGCAGGTCACCGGCTTCATGGCGCATGAGCACTCCTTCCCCGGAATCCTGCAGGGCATGATCATCCTCGGCATGCTGTGGTGGTCCTGGGTCTGCTACTCGTGGCTCGCGAACCAGACGCACGTGGACGAGGGCATCATGCGCCTCGGCCTGTCCGCCGTCATGGTGGCCATGTTCATCGCGTCCCTCGCCATCCCGGAGGCCTTCACCGACCTCGAGGGCGGCCTCAGCGGGCCCCTCGTCCTGGCCCTCTCCTACGTCGTCGTGCGCGTCCTGCACCTGGTGCTGTACGCATACGCGGCCATGGAGGACAAGCCGCTCCAGCGGCAGGTCGCCAAGACGTCGGTCGCGATGGCGTCGGGGTCCACGCTCATCGTCATGGGCGCACTGATCGGCGGGCCGGCCCAGACGTGGTTCTGGCTCGCGGGGCTGGGCCTCGACGTCGCCCTGACCTATCTCACCTCCACGCGCGGCAACTGGCGGGTGCACTCGGCGGCGCACTGGACGGAACGCTACGGTCTCGTGGTGATCCTGGCCCTCGGCGAGTCCATCGTGGCCATCGGCGTAGGCGCCTCGGCGGAGCCCGTCAGTGTGCCCATCCTGCTCGGAGCCCTCGCCGGCGTCGGCCTGTCCATCTGCCTGTGGTGGCTCCACTTCGATGTCACCGCCATCGCGGCCGAACACCGCTTCGCAGCGCTGCGCGGCGGTGCACGCGCCGCTGCCGCCGTCGACGCCTACACCTACCTGCACCTGCCGCTCGTCGCGGGCATCGTGCTGTCGGCGCTCGGCGTCGAGGACGTCCTCGCGCACGTCGAGGAGACGGAGGGATTCGGTGTCCTCGGCGCGTTCGCGCTCTTCGGCGGCACGGCTCTCTACCTGCTGGGCAGCGCCTCCTTCTGGCGCCGCGTGGGCGGCGGCTGGAAGAAATGGCGGCTCGGCGGCGCCGGCGCGCTGCTCCTGCTGCTGCCGGTCGCCGCGCAGCTCGCCCCCCTGGCAGCGCTGGCGCTGGCGGTCGGAGTGGCCGCCGTGCTCGTCGCGGTGGAGAGCTCCCTGTACGCCGAGACACGCAGCCGGGTCCGCGCCCGGTAGCAACACGTTTCATCGAGCGGCCCGTTCCCACCGGGTGCCGGGCCTGCTGCGGCACCACGTCCAGAAAGCCCTCTGGGTGAGCCCGGCGGCCTACCGCAGGACGTTCCGGGGTTTCGGACAGGGACTGCGACCCCGACCTCCAGGAGCTCGAGGAGCAGTTCGGCGCGCGCCCTCAGCCGGTCAGCACCCGGATGACCAGGAACACCACCGGCAGGTAGAGCACCCCGGCCACCGTCTGCAGCGTGATGGTGGAAGCCATCAGGCGTGCGTCACCGCCCAGGGCCCGCGCCATGACGTAGGCGGAGGACGCCGTGGGCAGGGAGAGGAAGAGGATCACCGTCGCCGCGGGCTGACCGGTCAGTCCCAGCAGCAGGCACCCGGCGATCCCGAGCCCCGGCAGTACCGTGAACTTCACCACGGTGGCCAGGGCCACGGCCCGGAGGTT
The DNA here is from genome assembly GCA_004001285.1 of Arthrobacter sp. MN05-02. NCBI lineage: Bacteria > Bacillati > Actinomycetota > Actinomycetes > Micrococcales > Micrococcaceae > Arthrobacter > Arthrobacter sp. MN05-02. The sequence continues at coordinate 154,008 of AP018697.1, read as the reverse complement.
CCGGCCCATGCTCCGGAGTTCGAGCGCCGCTCCCACGCACAGGAGTCCCAGCGGCAGGGATGCACTCCCCAGGGTCCGCAGGAACCCGCCGACGCCCGGCGGCAGGCCGATGCCCGCGGCGTTCAGCAGGATGCCGATGCCGCAGCCGAGGATCAGCGGATTGGTGGCGATGCTCCTGACGGTGCCGCCCACGGTCAGCCGCTCCGCCCCGTAGCGCGCGAAGGCGAGCGTGCAGAGGATGTTGACGAGCGGGACGAGGATGGTGTTCGCGATGGCGGCGAGCGCGACGCCATCGGATCCGAACAGGGCGAGGGCGATCGAGAGACCGAGGTAGTTGTTGAAACGGATGCTGCCCTGCAGCACGGAGGTGAAGGCCGGTCCGTCGAGGTCCAGCCGGCGCTGGGCGACGACGAGCCCCAGGGCCGTCAGGACCACCGGCCCGGCGAGGACCGGCGCCATCAGGGCGATCGGCAGGCCCGCGAGGTCCGCGGTCGCCGTACCGCTGATGAACAGTGCCGGCAGCAGGATGAAGTAGCACAGGCGCTCGGCCGGAGGCCAGAACGCCTGCGCCAAGAAGGCGCGGGAACGAAGAACGTAGCCGAGGGCGATCAGGCCGATCACCGGACCGAGCGCCACGACGGTCTGCGCGATCACCCGATCGCGCCCGCCGGCAGGGGCCGGACCGTCACCAGCCCCGGGCCAGGAGCCAGTCGCCCGCCAGCCGGCTCCACTGTTCCGTGGCGCCACATCCCTCGGCCAGCCCGAGGCCGTGTTCCCCCTCGGCGAAGACGTGCAGGGCATGGGGGACGGCGTGGGCGGCGAGCGCCTGGGCCAGCAGGTAGGCATGCTGCACGGGGACGGCCTCGTCCTCGGCGGTGTGCCAGACGAAGAAGGGCGGGGCATCGGGCGTGACGAGGCGGTCGAGGGACGTGGCCCGCCGCACCTCGGCCCCCGCGTCGGGCCCGAGCAGCTCGTCCTGGGAGCCGCGATGCGTGGCGAGCTCCATGGACACCACCGGGTAGCAGAGCACGGCGGCATCGACACGCTCGTCGGCTCCGGCAGGTGTGAGGGCGGCAAGTCCCGCGAGGTGTCCGCCGGCGGAGAACCCGAGGAGCGCCAGCCGATCGACGCCCGCTGCCCGCAGGCGTCGGATCTCGGCGCGGACGGCGTCGAGCGGCGCGGGATGGCGGGTCCCGACGGGATAGTCGAAGACGCCGGCGGACAGGCCGAAGGAGCGGAGCCGCTCGGCGACCACCTCACCCTCGTTGTCGGACAGCATGGTGTAGCCGCCTCCGGGCAGGACCAGGACGTGCGTGGGATTCATGCCACCACCGTACTGTGGCCGGACGGCCGGACGAGTACGGACCCGCAGGAACGAGGAAAGCCCCCGGCCGGGTGGCCGGGGGCTTCCGTACGTCCGGAGGTGCTGTCAGCCCTCGCACTCCGTGCAGAACTTGTCGCCGTTCTTCTCGCGCGCAAGCTGGCTGCGGTGGTGCACCAGGAAGCAGGACATGCAGGTGAACTCGTCCTCCTGCTGCGGGATGACCTGGATGAGGAGTTCCTCGTGCGAGAGGTCGGCCCCGGGGAGGTCGATGCCTTCGGCGGTCTCGCCGTCCTCGACATCGATCAACGCCGTCTGCGTTGTCGCGCTGCGCTGTGCCTGGATCGCCTCGAGGGACTCGTTGGCGGGCTGGTCTTCCGGGCGAACGCGTGGTTCGTCGTAATCGGTTGCCATGGGGGTAGATCTCCTTCTGTGGGCGGGAAGTACGCCCAGATGCCACTCTCAACCTCGGAGGAGGCGGAAGTATTCCATATACCGGGTGCAATATACCGGCTGCGACTGGTAGTTTTCTCCATCCGTCGACGGCACGTCGAATCGGATCCCGATGTGACGTGGCGACCCGGACGTGATACGTGGACGGGACGCGGTGCGGCTGCCGTCCGCGCACCCGTCGTAGGGTGGGACCGGCCCCCGTCCCGAACGCCCCAGGAGCTTCCATGGCATTGGCACTCGACCTCAGCGGAAAGACCGCCCTCGTCACCGGATCCACGCAGGGGATCGGCCTGGCGATCGCCGCCACCCTCGCCGCAGCCGGCGCCCGGGTGGGCGTCAACGGCCGCAGCAACCGCAGCGTCGCCCGCGCCATCGAGGGGATCCGCCGGGACGTGCCCGAGGCGGATCTCGTCGCCGTCGCCGCGGACGTCACCACGAATGACGGCGTCACGGCGGTGCTCGGCGTCCTCCCCGCCGTGGACATCCTGATCAACAACCTCGGCATCTTCGGTGCCCGGCCGGCACTGGAGATCGACGACGCCGAATGGCGCCGCTACTTCGAGGTCAACGTGCTCACCGCCGTCCGCCTCACGCGGTCCTACCTGCCGGGGATGACAGCGGCCGGCTGGGGTCGCATCCAGTACATCGCCAGCGATTCCGCCGTCGCCATCCCCGCGGAGATGATCCACTACGGCGTCTCGAAGACGGCGCTGCTGGGCGTCTCGCGCGGGTTCGCGAAGGAGGCGAGCGGGACGGGCGTCACGGTGAACTCGGTCGTCGCGGGCCCCACGCACACCGGCGGCGTCGAGGACTTCGTGTACCAGCTCGTGGACAAGGACCTCGGGTGGGAGGACGCCCAGCGGCAGTTCATGAAGGACCACCGCCCGCAGTCGCTGCTGGAGCGCCTCATCGAGCCGCAGGAGATCGCCAACCTGGTCGCCTACCTCGCGTCGCCGCTCGCCTCGGCCACCACGGGTGCCGCGGTCCGCGTGGACGGCGGCTACGTGGACGCCATCCTCCCGTGAGCCGCACCGCGGTCCTCACCCCGAACGGCGCCCTCGACGCCGGGCCGATGGCCGCGATCCTCGCCAACCACGCCATCCCCGGCTGCGAGGTCACGGACCGGGCGGGCCGGTCGCACACCCGCCTGCTCGCCACACCCGGCGGCCCGCGCAGCGTGACGGTCACCGTGCGGCCCGACGACGTCGAGCTCACCGCGGACACCGACGACGACGTCGAGTTCGCACACCTCGTGCGCACCACCCGCAGGTGGCTGGACCTCGACACGGACACGGACGCCGTCGTCCGGGCCCTCGACAGCGATCCGCTGCTCGGCCCGCTCGTGCGCAGGCGCCCGGGCCTCCGGGCGGTCGGTTATCCGGAGGCGTTCGAGGCGGCGATCATGACGGTCCTCGGGCAGCAGGTGTCCGTCGCCGCGGGTGCGACGTTCGGGGGAAGGCTGGCGGCAGCCTACGGCACGGCGTCGTCCGCAGGGCTCACGCTCTTTCCGTCCCCGCGGGCCCTCGCCGGGGCACCCGCCGGGGAACTGCGGGCCGCCGTCGGGGTGACCCGCACGCGGGCCGCGACCCTGCAGAACGTGGCACGCGCCGTCGCCGACGGCCTGTCCCTCGACGCCGACGGCGATCACGCCGCCCTGCGCAGGGAGCTGCTCGCCATCCCGGGCATCGGCCCCTGGTCCGCCGACTACCTCGCCGTGCGCGTCCTCCGCGACCCGGACGCCTTCACGCCGGGCGACCTCGTGGCACGGCGCGCGATGGGCATCCCGGGCATCCGGGACGCCGGACGCCGCTCCGAAGCATGGCGCCCCTACCGCGCCTACGCCCTGTTCCACCTCTGGACGTCCGCCACCTACAGCGAGGACTAGACGGGCACCTTCCGGTCGCTGCGCAGCGCGATCTCGAGCTCGAAGCGCGCCTTCGGGTCCCTGAGGTCATCGCCGAACAGCTCGCGCAGTTGCAGCACGCGGTAGCCGACGGTCTGGGCATGGATCCCGAGCTCGTCGGCGATCGGGGCGCGCTGCCCCCAGTGCCGCAGCCAGGCCAGCAGCGTCTCCTCCAGCTTCTCCCGCTGGTTCGCGGGCAGTCCGGCCAGTGGCGCGAGCCGCCGCCGGGCCAGTTCGCCGATCGCCGAGGGCTCCGCGGCGAGCACCACCTCCGTCAGGTGCTCGTCGGCCCAGACCGGCGGATCGCCCTCGCCCTCACGGGGCGGCAGCATGGACGCGGCGAGGACCGCCAGGCGCAGTGATTCCGCGACCTGCAGGATCCCGCCCGCCGGCCCGACCGCCGCGCTCCTGCCCGCCAGCACACGCTCGAGTTCGGCGCGGCTGGCCGGCCCCCGCTCGGGGACCAGGGCGACGGCGTCGGTCTCGCGTTCGATGACGATCGCCCCCGGGCCCAGCCGCTGGCGCAGTCCCTGCGCCCGCTCGAGGGGCAGGGTGACGACGGCGAGCTGAGCGGGTACCGCCCAGTCGGCGAGCGATGCCGCCTGCCGCAGCGCCGTCTCGTCCGCCTGCCCCAGCAGCAGCAGTTCCAGCAGCTCGGCACGACGCCGGTCGACCGCGCCGGCCCGTTCGGACTGCTCGAAGGCGTAGGCCTCGGCACTCACGGCGGAGAGCTCGTCGATGTACGCCATGATCGATTCACCGAGGTCCACCACGACGGCGGAGCCCAGGCCCTCCTCCATGGATCGGCGCGACATCTCCCGGAACGTCACGCGCGCCCCCATCCGATACGCGCCCAGCAACGAATCCATGCTGCGTCCCTGCCGGAATTCGCCGCGGCCGAGGCCCGCCACCAGCTGGCGGCTCTGGTCGGACAGGGCGGGCAGCCTCGTGCCGGGCAACTCGAGGAACCGCTCCAGGGCGACCGCCACACCCAGGCGCAGTCCGCGCCCGAAGCCGCCCTCGATCGGCCGAGCGTAGGCCGGGACCAGCTGGGGCACCGCCTGGATGATGGCCTCCACCAGATCGGGTGTCAGGGGACGCAGCCGGTCGCTCACATCGGGGGGAAGAGCCAGCCACGGCGGTTCGGGCGGAGCGACCGAGACCTCGTCAGAACCCACGTGAACGACCCCCATCTATTGCACAGCGATAAATCTTCTCGCTCAACTGTATGCCAAGGGTGAAGATTTTTAGCGGGAGAGGCTATATCGTTAGTGAGATGATCCGGCTCAAGAAGCTGGCGCGTGCTGCATCCGCGCTGACCACCCCCCTCACACCGGAAGACTTCCTGGCGTTGTTCAACCCGGTGTACTCGTCCCGCCAGCTCCGCGGTGTCGTCACCCGGGTGGTGCGCGAGACCGAGGATTCGGCCACCATCCACTTCCGCCCCGGCAACGGCTGGCATGCCCACCAGGCCGGCCAGTGGGCGCGCATCGGCGTGGAACTCGACGGCGTCCGTCAGTGGCGCTCCTACTCGCTGAGCAATGCCGCCGGGCACGATCCCGCCATCACGGTGAAGGATGCGGGCTCGGTGTCCCACGTGCTGGTCCGCGACACCAAGCCGGGCGATGTCCTGTTCCTCGCCCCACCCCAGGGGGACTTCGTCCTTCCCGAGCATCCCCGGTCCCTGCTCATGCTCACGGCGGGCAGCGGCATCACTCCGGTGATGTCCATGATCCGGACACTGATCCCGCGCCGGCCGGACGCCGACGTCGTGCTCATCAACTCCAACAGCACCCCGGAGAAGAGCGTGTTCCGCGAGGAGCTGGACGAACTGGCGGACCAGTTCCCCAACCTCTCCGTCCGGCACTGGTTCACGAGCGCCCGCGGAAGGCTCGAATTCACCGCCAGGACCATCGCCGAGCTCTGCCCCGACTGGCGCTCACGTGCCGCCTACGCCTGCGGCCCCGAAGGCTTCCTGAACGACGCCGAGGACCTGTGGCAGCGCGAAGCGGCGCTCGAACAGGCCCGGACGGTGCCGAGCGTCACGGCGGGGGCCGAAGCGGCGGCCGCCGGCACCGCCACCCTGACCATCGAGCGCTTCAGCACCAACCTCACGGCGGGTGCTGGGCACGACGGCGGGCTCGTCACCTTCGAGCAGTCGGACCGCGAGGTCCAGGCCGACGGCGACACCCCGCTGCTCGACATCGGCGAGGATGCCGGCATCCTCATGCCGAGCGGCTGCCGCATGGGCATCTGCCACAGCTGCCTCATCCCGCTGCGGGCCGGACAGGTCCGGGACCTGCGCACCGGTGAACTGCACAACGCCCCCGGCCAGCTCATCCAGACCTGCGTCTCGGCAGCCGCCGGGCCCGTGAACCTCGACCTTTAATCCCCACCAGAGGAGTCCCCATGACCACCACGCTCACCCGCCCCGGCGCCCTTGCCGCCTCGGGCCACCCCCTGGTCCGCCCCGACGCCGCCAAGCACCTCTCCGACGAGCAGGTCGAGGCCCTCGGGCGCGAACTCGACGCCGTCCGCGACGAGATCCTCGCCAAGCGCGGCGCGACCGACGCCGCCTACATCCGCCGCGTCATCAAGGTGCAGCGGAGCCTGGAGTTCGCCGGCCGCGGCGCCCTCCTGTTCGGCAAGTACAAGCCCGCCTGGTTCGCGGGCACGGCGATGCTGAGCATCGCCAAGATCCTCGAGAACATGGAGATCGGCCACAACGTGCTGCACGGCCAGTGGGACTGGATGCGCGATCCCGACATCCACTCGACCACGTGGGAGTGGGACTTCGTCACCCCGGCACGCTCCTGGCAGCACACGCACAACGACCTGCACCACCGCTGGACCAACGTCATCGGCAAGGACCGGGACATCGGATACAACCTCCTCCGCATGGACCCCGACCAGCCGTGGCGCCCCTTCAACCTCGGCAATCCCCTCTACAACGCCGTCCTGGCACCGGTCTTCGAATGGGGCATCGCCCTCTACGACCTGGAGATCCCCGAGTACAAGGAGGGCCTGAAGTCCAAGGAGGCCATGAACCGCGACCTCAAGGCCGTGGGCGTCAAGGTCCTCAAGCAGTTCTCCAAGGACTACGCCGCCACTCCCGCCGTCGCCATGCTGACCGGATCCGGCAAGCAGGCCCTGTACGGGACGCTCGCCGCCAACGCCATCCGCAACTTCTGGGCTCACGCGATCATCTTCTGCGGCCACTTCCCCGACGGCACGGACACCTTCACGGAGGAGGAGGTCGACGGCGAGACGCGCGGCGACTGGTACGTCCGCCAGATGATCGGCTCGGCGAACATCTCCGGCTCCAGATTCATGCACCTCATGTCGGGCAACCTGTCCCACCAGATCGAGCACCACTGCTTCCCCGACCTGCCGTCCAACCGGTACGCCGAGGTCGCGGTCAAGGTCCGGGAGATCTGCACCCGCTACGGCCTGCCCTACACCACGGGCCCCCTGCCCAAGCAGGTCGGTTCCACCTGGGCGAAGATCTTCCGGCTCGCCCTGCCCAACCGGAAGCCGAAGACCGCCACGGCCTAGAGCGCACGGAAGCGCCGTCGCCCCCTGAGGGGGAACGGCGGCGCCTCGGTGTCTCCGCACCCTCCGCGCTGCTGGCGGATGGCGTCCCGGGTGTCGGCAGCCGGAAGGCCGTCAGACCCGGACGTCCTCCGCGAGGAGCGCGTCGACCTGGCCGAGTGCCTCGCGGAGCCCGTCGTCCTCCATGCCCATCTCGACCATTTGTTCGAGCTGCTCCACGGACTCGAACGCAGTGGTCATGGTCATGCGCGTGCGTCCGCCGAGATCCTCCAGCGTGACGGTCGCCGTCGTCTCGCCCAGATCCGGCACGGGGTCGCCGTTCTCGTCCGCGAACCCATCCACGAAGGTGAGCAGGCGGGGAGGCTCGACGGCGGTGATCCGCCACCACCCCCGCGCCTTCTCGCCGTCGGGTCCGGTCATGAAATAGGCGGCACGCCCGCCTGCTTCGAACTCGTAGGTGTCGAAGGTGGCCGGCCAGGTGGGCGGGCCCCACCAGCGCTGCAGCTGCGTCGGATCCGCCCAGATCCGCCACACGCGTTCGACGCCGGCGTCGAACTCGGCGACGAGGCGGAAGTGGAGCGCCTCGGTGTCCTTCTCGGTACTGATGACGGTCATGATGCTGCCTTCCTAGTGCTCATCCTCGGCATCCTCGGCGAGGATGTCCGTGATCCGGTCGACGCGTCGACGCCAGATCCTCTCGTAGTCGTCGAGCAGGCGCCGCGCGTTCTGCACGCCGCCCATCTCTCCCCGCACGATCTGCTCCCGTCCGCGTTTCTCCTTGGTGACGAGGGAGGCCCGCTCGAGGACGGCCACGTGTTTCTGCACTGCCGCGAAACTCATGTCGTACAGCTCGGCCAGGCCGGATACCGAATACTCGGCGACCAGGACGCGCGCGCCACGATGTTCCGCCGGGTCGCGTCGGCGAGCGCCTGGAACAGGCGGTCCACCTCGTCCTCGCTGATGCTTTCTACAACCATGTGGTTGTACGTTACGTCCGGTCTCCCCCGCAGGTCAAGGGCCGACGGGACTCCTGCGCGGGAACGGGCCCCGACGCCGACCACCCGTCGCCGCCATCCTGGCGTCCGACGGCGGAAGCACACCCCGGCGACGTGACACCCGTTATGGCGGGTGTTCGGGGACCCTGCAAGACTGGGCCCATGACCCGCGGAATATATGTGAGCGCCATGACCAACGGCTCCGGCAAATCCCTGATCTCCCTGGGCCTGGCCGACATGCTGCACCGGCACGCTGACCGCGTCGGGTTCTTCCGGCCCATCGTGGAGGGCGGCGACCCCGCCGCGGACCCGATGGTACGGCTCATGCAGAGGGCCTTCGACCTCCCGGACAGCCGTGCCCGCGGCGGCCTCACCCGGGCGGAGGCCCGCGCCCTGCTGGTCGCGGGAGACCGCGCCGAGATCGATGCCCGCTGCGTCGCGATCTACAGCGAGATCGCCGCGGAGTGCGATGTCGTGATCGTCGAGGGTACGGACCTCTCCGGCAACGACGCGGCCGTCGAGTTCGACCTCAACGCGCGCCTGGCCAACAACCTCGGCGCCATGGTGCTCGCCGTCGTCAGCGCCAAGGGCATGTCCGTCGAGGAGGCTGCCGACGCCGTCGACGTCGCCCGCCGCGAACTCGACGCGGCCAAGGTGTCGCTCCTCGCGATGATGGTCAACCGCGCCGCCGACGACGCCGTCACCGCCATCAGCGAGCAGGTGCGGCCCGGCCGCTCGGGCCGCCCCCGTCTACGTGGTCCCAGAGCTCGCCGAGATCTCCCAGCCCACGGTCTCCGAGGTCTCCGCGGAGCTGGGCGCCCGGCAGATCGCCGGCAACTCGAACCTCGAGCGCGACGTCACGAGCATCCGGGTGGCGGCCATGAACGTCGGCAACTTCCTGCACCTCCTCCGGGACGGCGCCCTGGTGATCGTGCCCGGCGACCGCGCGGACGTGCTCGTGGCGACCCTGGCGTCGTCGTTCTCCCCCGAGTTCCCGGTGCCCTCCGCCCTGTTCCTGACCGGCGGGCTCGCACCGGATCCCAATATCCTCGCCCTCCTCGCACAGGCACCGTTCCCCGTCTTCGCGCTCGACGACGACACCTACACCGCCGCCCGGCGCGTCAGCGAGGTCCGGGGCGAGATCGCGAGCGGACTGCGCCGCAAGGCGGCCGCCGCGCTCGGCGCGTGGGCGCGGCAGGTGGACGAGAACGAACTGCTGGAGCGGCTCGAACTCCCCCGGCCCGTCAGCATGACGCCGCTGCGCTTCCTGCACGAGCTCATCCAGCGCGCCCGGTCCGAGCGGAGGCATATCGTGCTCCCCGAGGGCGAGGACGTACGCGTGCTCAAGGCCGCCGAGATCCTCCGGCGCCGGGACGTCTGCGACCTCACGATCCTCGGCCCGGAGGCGCGCATCCGCGAACTGGCGTCGGGCCAGGGCATCGACCTGACCGGCCTCACCCTGGTCGACCCGGCGACCTCGCCGCTGCGCGAGGAATTCGCCACCGAATACGCCCGGCTCCGCGCCCACAAGAACGTCTCCGTCGACCAGGCCCGCGAACGCATGCTCGAAGGGGCATATTTCGGGACGATGATGGTCCAGCTGGGGCGGGTGGACGGCATGGTCTCCGGCGCCGCGCATACGACGGCGAACACCATCCGGCCGGCCCTCGAATTCGTCAAGACGAAGGACGGCGTGAAGATCGTCTCCTCCGTGTTCCTCATGCTGCTGCAGGACCGCGTGCTCGTATACGGGGACTGCGCGGTGAACCCGGACCCCGACGAGGAGCAGCTCGCGGACATCGCGGTCGCCTCCGCCGAGACGGCGGCCCAGTTCGGCGTGGAGCCCCGGGTCGCGATGCTCTCCTACTCGACGGGCGAATCCGGCAGCGGCGGCGCCGTGGACGAGGTGCGGCGCGCCACCGAACTCGTGCGGCAGCAGCGGCCCGACCTCGCCGTGGAAGGCCCCATCCAGTACGACGCCGCGGTCGACGCCTCCGTCGCGGCCTCGAAACTGCCCGGATCCACGGTCGCCGGGCAGGCGACGGTGTTCATCTTCCCGGACCTCAATACCGGCAACAACACCTACAAGGCCGTCCAGCAGTCCGCGGGCGCCGTCGCCGTCGGGCCCGTCCTGCAGGGCCTGCGCAAACCCGTCAACGACCTCTCGCGCGGCTGCACCGTGGAGGACATCGTGAACACGGTCGCCATCACCGCCGTGCAGGCCCAGCAGCCCGCCGCCCCCTGATCCGCCGCCTCCCGAATCCCCGCCTCCCAGACAGGACACCATGATCATCCTCGTCATCAATTCCGGCTCGTCCTCGCTCAAGTACCAGGTGCGCGAGGGCGACGACGTCCTGGCGGAAGGCCTGGTGGAGCGCATCGGCGAGGCCGAGGTGCCCGACCACGCAGCCGCCCTCGACCGCGTGGACGGCGAGGTGGCGGCCGCACTCGGCGATCGCGGGATCGACGCCGTAGGACACCGCGTGGTGCACGGCGGTGAACGCTTCAGCGAGCCGGTGCTCATCGACAACGAGATCACGCGCGCGATCGAGCGCCTCAACCCGCTGGCCCCCCTGCACAATCCCGCGGCCGTCACCGGCATCCGGGCCATCACCGAGAAGTGGCCGGACATGCCGCAGGTGGCCGTCTTCGACACGGCGTTCCACCGCACCCTGCCCGAGCACGCCTGGCGCTACGCCGTCCCCGACGAGCTGTACCGGCGGTTCGGCATCCGCCGCTACGGCTTCCACGGGACGTCGCACGCCTACGTCGCGCGTGGTGCGGCGGAACTCCTCGGCACCGACGCCTTCACCGGCGTGATCGCCCACCTCGGCAACGGTGCCTCCGTCACGGCCGTGCGCGACGGCGAGAGCATCGACACCTCCATGGGCTTCACGCCCCTCGAGGGCCTGGTGATGGGGACGCGGTCCGGCGACATCGACCCGTCCATCCTGCTGTTCCTCCTGCGGGAGGGGTACACCGAGCAGGACCTCGACACCCTCCTGAACCGCAACAGCGGCCTGAAGGGGCTGGCGGGCACCAATGACATGCGCTCGGTGGCGGATGCGGCGGACGCGGGCGAGCATCGGGCGCAGCTCGCGATCGAGGTGGCCTCCTACCGCCTCGCGAAGTACGTCGGCGGCTACCACGTGGCGGTCGGCGGCGCCCAGGCACTCGTCTTCACGGCGGGCATCGGCGAGAACGCCGGAGCCTTCCGCAGCGCCGTCGTCTCGAAGCTCGGGGCCCTCGGCCTCGAGCTGGACGAGGCCAGGAACGGCGAGCGCAGCAGGCAGGCCCGCGTCATCAGCACGGCGTCGTCGGCCTTCCCCGTCCTCGTGGTGCCGACGAACGAGGAAGCAGCGATCGCGGAGGCGACCGCCGGCGTCGTCGGCGGGTCCTAGCGTTCCCGCCCGCGGCCGAACCCGCGGCCGAACCCGTCGTCGGACGTCGGGCCGATGGCGGGCACGCGTGGTCATCGGGTCCCACCTGCCGACGGGCGCCCGCCACGGCTCTCCGGCACACTGGAGCCATGACCATCCTGCGCATCACCCTCCTGTTCGTGCTGGCCGCGGCGGCCGAGATCGGCGGGGCGTGGCTCATCTGGCAGGCCGTCCGTGAAGGCAGGCCGCTGTGGTGGGCCGGGCTCGGCATGCTGGCGCTCGGCGCGTACGGGTTCGTGGCGACACTGCAGCCGGATCCGAACTTCGGGCGGATCCTCGCGGCCTACGGCGGCGTCTTCGTGGCGGGATCGCTGGCGTGGGGCGTGCTCGTCGACGGATTCCGGCCCGACCGCTGGGACCTCCTCGGTTCGGCGGTCTGCCTCGTCGGTGTCGCGCTGATCATGTTCGTGCCGCGCCCGGCGGCCTGACCCGGGCTCGGGCGGAGGACGAAGCCGCGCGCTCCCGCGTCGAGCCCACTGAAGGGGCTCGATCAGTGGGCATGATCGAGCCCTGCCCATTGAACGGGGCTCTTCGGTGGGCGGACGACGACCGGGCCGGCGCTCCGGGCCCTACGCCGCCCCCAGCAGCCGTGCGAGCCCGGCGGCCAGCGCCCCGACCGCCACCACCACGAGGAACGGCGCGCGCAACCAGAGTGCGAGCGCAGCGGCGGCCAGCGCAGCGATCCGCGCATCGACCACGAGCGCCTGCCCCGATGCGAAGGTGTTCACGGCCGTCAGGGCGGCGAGCAGGCCGATCGTCAGCGACCCCGCGACCCGCAGCATCCGCGGATCGTCGAGCAGCTTCGCCGGTACCAGGAACCCCACGAACTTCGTGGCGATCGAGATCGCGCACGCCAGCAGGATCCACCCCCAGAGGCTCATGCGCCGGCTCCGCGGCCACGGGTGCGTCTCCCCGGGGCCCCCGACCCCGGGGCCGTCGCGTCGCCGCCCGACCCGGAGGGGTAGGGCTCGACGTCGGGCCCCAGGCCCTCGGTCGCCGGTCCGAGACCCGCGAGTCCCAGGACCGCAGCCATGACGGCCGCGATCAGGATCGGGACGCCGGGTGGAACGAACGGGACGGCGAGGAGCGTCACCACGGCGCAGACGACGGCGATCGCCGCCGGCTCCCGGGCCCGGATCCGGGGCCAGAGCAGGCCGAGGAAGGCGGCGACCGCCGCGCCGTCGAGCCCCCACCGGGCAGGATCACCCATGGCGTTGCCCGCGAGCGCACCCCCGAGGGTGAACAGGTTCCACAGCACGAAGACGCCGATACCCGCCGCCCAGAAGCCGCGGCGCTGCTCGGCCGGATCGGTCTGGCCCGTGGCCGTGGCCACGGACTCGTCGATGGTGACGTGTGCCGCCGCCAGTCTCCGCCAGCGCGAGGGACGCAGCAGCACGTTGACCTGCATCCCGTACACCCCGTTGCGGATCCCGAGCAGGGCCGCCGCGGACATCGCCGAGATCCCGCTCCCCCCGCCGGCGATCACGCCGATGAAGGCGAACTGGGAGCCGCCGCTGAACAGCAGCAGGCTCAGCGCCATGGTCTGCAGGAGATCGAGACCCGCGGCCACGGACAAGGCGCCGAACGAGAGTCCGTAGAGCCCGGTCGCGATGGCCACGGACAGGGCGACGCGCACCGCGGGGGATTGGAAGAGCACCACTCGTCAAGGCTAGGTGACGGGCGGACCGGCTTCCCATTCGTGTCGAACGGGTGCAGAGTAGGAAAGGAAAGCCTACTTACTACCCAGGAGGAGCGCTATGAAGGCAGTGACATGGCAGGGCAAGCGCAACGTCAGCGTGGAGAACGTCCCCGACCCCACGATCCAGGAGCCCACGGACGCGATCATCAGGATCACCTCGACGGCGATCTGCGGCTCGGACCTCCACCTCTACGAGGTCCTCGGCCCGTACATGCACAAGGGGGACGTCCTCGGGCACGAGCCCATGGGCATCGTCGAGGAGGTCGGCGCGGGCGTCACCAACCTCAAGGTCGGTGACCGCGTGGTGGTGCCGTTCAACATCTCCTGCGGCTACTGCTTCATGTGCACGCGGGGCCTGCAGTCGCAGTGCGAGACCACGCAGGTGCACTCGGCGGGTTCGGGAGCCGCACTGTTCGGGTTCTCGGAACTCTACGGGTCGGTCCCGGGCGGGCAGGCCGAATACCTGCGCGTGCCGTTCGCCGACTACGGACCCGTCAAGGTCGGACAAGACCTGCCCGACGAGCGCTACCTCTACCTCTCGGACATCCTCCCCACCGCCTGGCAGGGCGTGCAGTACGCGGACGTCCCGAAGGACGGCGTGCTCGCCGTGTACGGACTCGGTCCCGTGGGGCAGTTCGCCGGCCGCATCGGCAAGTACCTCGGCCACCGCGTGATCGCCGTCGAACCGGTCCCCGAACGCCGTGCGATGGCCAAGCGCCACGGCATCGAGACCGTCGACTTCACGAAGGACACGGCGGAGGAGCTGCGCAGCATGACCAACGGTCGCGGCCCGGACGCCATCGTGGACGCCGTGGGCATGGAGGCCCACGGCTCACCCGTCGGGGCCTTCGCTCAGAACGCCGTCGGGATCCTCCCCGACAAGCTGGCGCAGAAGGTCATGGAGACCGGGGGCAGTGACCGCGTGGCCGTCCTGCACTCGGCGATCGACGCCGTCCGGCGCGGTGGCACGGTGTCTCTCAGCGGTGTCTACGGCGGGTCGGCCACACCCATGCCGATGCTAAGCATGTTCGACAAGCAGATCCAGTTCCGCATGGGCCAGTGCAACGTGCGCCGCTGGACGGACGAGCTCCTGCCCATCGTCGAGGAGTCCTCGGATCCGCTGGGCGTCACCGACCTCATGACGCACGAGGTCTCGATCGACGAGGCGCCGGCCGCCTACCGGAACTTCCAGAAGAAGACCGACGGGGCCATCAAGGTGGTCCTGAAGCCGCAGGGCGTCTCGGTCTGATCCGGGACGACGACGAACCGCGGTCGATGGTCTGGGCTACTCCCGGGCCATCGACTCGTGGGACCCGGCCTCGCCGCCGGCCATCTGCAGGGCGTCGGCCGCCCGTACGAGGGCGAGGTGCGAGAAGGCCTGCGGGAAGTTGCCGGCCATGCGGTCGTGCACGGCGTCGTACTCCTCGGACAGCAGGCCGAGCTCGTTCGAGTAGCCGACCAGCTGGTCCATGAGCTGCTTCGCCTCGCCCAGCCTGCCGCTGTGCGCGTACTGCTCGACGAGCCAGAAGGAGCAGGCGAGGAACGGGTGCTCGCCCGGTTCCAGGCCGTCGTCGGAGTTGTGCGTCCGGTAGCGCAGCAGCAGGCCCTGCCCGTTCAGCAGGTCCTGTTCGATGCGCGCCACGGTACCGAGCATGGCCGGATCGTCGTACTCGAGGAACCCCACCTGCGGCAACTGCAGCAGCGAGGCGTCCACCTCCGTGCCGCCGTACACCTGGGTGAAGGAGTTCAGGTCGGCGCGGAAGCCCCGCTCCAGGATCTCCGCGCGCAGTTCGTCCCGGATCGCCGTCCACCTCTCCTGCGGTCCGCTCAGCCCGTGGTCACGCACGGCGCGCACGGCGCAGTCGAACGCCGCCCACATCATCACGCGTGAATGCGTGAAGTACTGCTGATCTCCGCGCATCTCCCAGATGCCGTGGTCGCGGTCGTGGAGGTGCTTCTCGGCGAAACCCAGGAGTGCGCGCTGCAGCGGCCAGGAGAAGCTGTCCTCCGTGGTGCCGTGCCCGCGCAGTTTCTCCAGCGCCACCATGACCTCGCCGACCACGTCGGCCTGGTACTGCTTCACCGCGCCGTTTCCCACGCGCACGGGAGCCGAGTCGGCGTAGCCCGGCAGGTGGTCGAGCTCGCGTTCCGGCAGGTACCGTTCACCGGCCAGCCCGTACATGATCTGCAGGTCCTCGGGGTCTCCCGCCACCGCCCTCAGCAGCCAGTTGCGCCAGCCCAGGGCCTCCTCCGCGTAGCCGTGCGTCATCATGGCCTCGAGGGTGAGCGCCGCATCGCGGAGCCAGCAGAAGCGGTAGTCCCAGTTGCGGGAGCCGCCGAACTGCTCGGGCAGCGACGTCGTCGGAGCGGCAACGATGCCGCCGGTGTCCTCGTGCGTGAGCGCGCGCAGCACGAGGAGCGAGCGCTGCACGGCGTCGGCGTACTCGCCGTCGTTCGGGTAGCTCGCGCCCCACGCGCGCCAGTAGCTGATGGTGCTGTCGAGGGCGTCATCGACATCGCGGGCGGGCGGCTTGTCGCGGTGGGAAGGGTACCAGACGAGTTCGAGGTCGACGACGTCGCCCTCGGCCACGTCGAACGTGCCCTCATGGCGATGGTCCGAGGCCCGGAGCCGCGGTCCCCGCAGCAGCAGTGCGTCGGGCCCGGCGATGGCCAGGAGCACCGGGACGCCGTCGTCCGTCCCCTGGCTGACCCACGGGACGATATCGCCGTACCCGAAGCGGATCTCCAGTTCCTGGCGCATCGTCACCGTGCCGCGGAGGCCCTGGACGCGCCGCACGAGGTTGGCCCGGCGGTCCGTGACCGGCATGAAATCGGTGACCAGCACCTCACCCTCGGGCGTCTTCCAGTGGGTCTGGAGGACGAAGGTCGAGGAGATGTAGCTGCGCTCCACCACCTCCGCCCCGGCGGACGAGGGTGCCACGAGCCAGCGGCCGTGCTCCGGGGTGCCGAGCATCGCGGCGAACACCGATTCGGAGTCGAACCGGGGCAGGCAGAGCCAGTCCACGCTGCCGTCGCGGGAGATGAGCGCACCGGTGTGGAGGTCGGAGACGAGTGCGTAATCCTCGATCGGTGATTGCATCCCCCCACTCAACCACAGCGCCCCGGGGTGGGGTTATTACTCGCCGTTGCTCCGGAAAGCGGAGCGTATCCGCGCCGGGTAGTCGGTGGTCATCTCCTGCACGCCCAGCTCGGCGAGGAACAGGGCATCCTCGACCCTGTTGACCGTCCATGCCCTCACGATCACACCCTCCTGGATCCAGCGGCGCACCCGCTCGGTGTGGGCACGGATGTATCTCATGCCCGGGCCGGCCATCCCGACCTCCTGGTGGTCGATCAGCGCCTCGCCCTCCTTCAGTGCCCTGTGCAGCAGGTTGATCAGGGCCCCCTCGGCGATCGAACCGAGACGCAACGCGTCACGGACCTCCTTCGGCCGGATGTCGGAGACGAGCTGGCACAACAGGTGATGGGGCACCGATTCCGCCAGCTGCCGCATGGAGTCGGGATTGAAGCTCATGAAGCTGACCTCGATGCTGCCGAGCATCGAGGATTCCGGGTCCCAGCCCTCGTCCATGAGGAAGGCGATCAGAGCTTCCTCCAGCCGCAGTCCGAACGGACTCGGATGCTTCAGTTCGACGGCGAGCCGGATCGGGCGGCCCGCACGGCGCAGCAGGAGCAGCAGGTCCGCGAAGGAGAGGAACTGGTCGGTCTCGTCACCGAACTCCGCAGGGACGCTCGCCCCCTTCCAGGAGAAGGCATCGAGCCGGCGCAGTTCCTCGAGGGTGAAGTCGGCGACGTCGCCCGAGCCGCTCGTGGTGCGATCCAGCGTGGTGTCGTGGATGCACACCAGCTGGCCGTCCTGGCTCAGGTGCACATCGCACTCCACGCCGTCGGCGCCGTCCGCGAGAGCCTGCAGATAGGCGGCTCTCGTGTGCTCCGCGTAGGTGCCGCTACTGCCGCGGTGGGCGAAGATCACAGGAGGCACGGACCGTCCCTTCGAGTCGTCGGTGGTGTCCCTAACACGGTACGGGACCACCGGATCGGTGCACCACGGATGCGGGGACCGCGGTGCCCGCCGGGACGGCCTCGATAGACTCGGGAGCGTGAATGCTCAGATGACCGGCACCGACACGGAGCGGGCGGCCGCCCTCCGACGCATGAAGCTCCTGGCGACCGGGTTGCTGGCGGTCATGGCCGTCATCTTCGTGGTGGCCTTCGCCCTGCAGGACGCCTATCCCTGGCTCCAGTACGTCCGGGCCGCGGCCGAGGGCGGCATGGTGGGTGCCCTGGCCGACTGGTTCGCCGTCACGGCCCTGTTCAAGCACCCGCTGGGGCTGAAGATCCCCCATACCGCGATCATCCCGCGGAAGAAGGACCAGATCGGCGAGTCACTCGGCCAGTTCGTCGAGGAGAACTTCCTCTCCGAGGACGTGGTGCGCGCCAAGCTCGATTCCGCCCGGATAGCCCAGAAGGCCGGCACCTGGCTGGAGAAGCCCGAAAGCGCCGACCGCGTGGCCGTCGAGGGCGCGGCCCTCATCCGGGGGATGTTCACCGTCCTCGACGACGACGCCGTCCAGGGCGTGATCGAGTCCATGGTCCGCAGGCATCTGCTCGAGCCACCATGGGGACCGCCCATCGGCAGCATCGCGGAACGCATCTTCGCCGAGGGACACCACCACCGCCTCGTGGACCTGCTGGTGGACCGCGCCGGCGACTGGGTGGACGCGAACTACGCCGTGGTGACGCGGGTGGTCGCGCAGCGTTCCCCCACCTGGGTGCCGCGCCTGGTCGACGGCGTCGTCGGGGACCGCGTGCACGCGGAACTCTCCAAGTTCATCCGGGCGGTGCAGGACGACCAGCAGCACGACGTCCGCCTCGCGATCGACAAGTACCTCCGCGACCTCGCACAGGATCTGCAGCACAAACCCGAGACGATCGCCAAGGCCGAGGAGATCAAGGGCCAGCTGCTCGACGACCCCCGCGTCCGCGACCTGACGGCCCGCACCTGGGCGACCATCAAGAACGCCCTCCTCGAGGCCGTGAACGACCCGGACAGCGAGCTGACGTCGAACTTCAAGGCGGCAGTGCGCGACTTCGGCTCGCGCCTGGCGAACGACGCCGAACTGGCGGGGAAGGTGAACCGCTGGGTCGCGGACGGCGCCTCCTATGCCGTGCGCACCTACCGCAGCGAGATCGCCGGTGTCATCTCGGAGACGGTGGGGCGCTGGGACGCGGAGGAGACCTCGCGGAAGATCGAACTGCAGGTCGGGAAGGACCTGCAGTTCATCCGCATCAACGGCACGGTGGTCGGTTCGCTGGCGGGCCTGCTCATCTTCGCCATCGCCCACGCGATCTTCGGGTAGGCCCATCCGGCTGCCGGCCCGCACCCCCCGGAATGCACCGCGACGGGATGCCGCGATCAGGCCCGCTTCTGGTCGCCTCCCTGCCGGGGCAACTGCAGCACATCGGCCAGCTCGCCCGGGATGGTCTGCGGCAACGGACCGAAGGCCTCGCGGGTGGTGCGGATGACGGCCTTGCCCATGAGGTGGTTGCCGGTACCGCCGATCACGGCCCCAGCGCCGAAGGGCAGGGCGCGTCCGAGCATGAATCCGCCCTGCTTGGCGAGGAACTTCTTGAGGAAGCGCCGACGGATGGACCCGGTAACCGTCTTGACGAGCGAGGTCGGTGCGGACTTGTTGACCAGCTGCCCCCAGTACTGGGGGGCCCCCTGTCCCGCGGACGCACCGAGGATGGAACGCATCAGCGCCGTGCCCTCCTCGCCCATCAGGATCGCCATGACCATCGCGCGCGAGCGCTCCGGATCGTCGGTCTTGACCCCGTGCAGTTCGGCGATGGACTCGGCATACAGTGCCGTGGCCTCGAGGAAGCCGACGGTCGCGGCTGCCGAGAGTCCGAGGGAGGCCAGGGTCCCGACGGCGGGGACGGCCGCTGTCGCCCCGACGGCAGCGCCCGCGGCCGTCGTCGCCCTCAGGTAGTCGCGCTCGAGCAGGCGGGCCAGTTCCGTCGGTGCGGCGTCGGGGTGACGACGGCGGAGCCGGTCGAGGTTGGAGAGGATCAGAGGCCGCTGGACGTCCAGGGCGCGTTCGATCCCGCGCAGGATCGCGGGCTTCGGGTTGCCGTCCTTGTCGAACAGCGTCCCGTTGGCAGCCTTGACGGCTGGGTTCTCCTTGTTCCGGCCAAACATGATGGTCCTTCCGCGGCTGGGTGGATGCGAGTCGAGTGTAGGTGGGCACAGGCACTGTCGGTGGACTTTCTGCTCCTGGCATCGCTCCGTCCGGCAGTGCCACGCCGACAGGATCAGACAGGCGAAGGGCGCCACCGCTGTACGGTGACGCCCTTCGGCAGCCGTTCCCCCGAGGTTCAGCTGATGCTGCCTGCTAGACGCGCGAGCCGCGGCGTCCGGTGACGAGGCCGTAGATGACGAGCACGATCAGCGCACCGATGACGGCGAAGAGGATGGACATCAGCGAGAACGTGCCGCCGAGGTCCACGCCGAGGAGGCTGCCACCGATCCAGCCGCCGAGGAAGGCACCGATCACGCCGAGGATCAGCGTCATGATGATGCCGCCGCCCTGCTTGCCGGGCATGATCAGCTTGGCGAGGGCGCCTGCGATGAGGCCGAGAATAAGAAAACCGATGAAACTCATAAGATGCTCCTTGAGTGATTTCAGCCGTCCGTCCGAGGACGGCGCGACTGGCCAATGTTCCGATGCACCGGGGTGCAACTTTTTCCAACTGTACTTCATCAGCATGCTTAGGGTGCAATCCTAGCACCTCATTAATCCGGCTTATCAAGACCCCCGCGTGAATCTTTGCGAAACCGATGCCGAGTCCGCGAGCAGGGTCCGCGCTGGCGAGATCCCCGGCATTCCGGGCTTCCAGGCGCAGAACGATGACGATCGGAGCACCCCGTCGACCACCGGTCGGAGGGAAACGGCCGGGAAATTCCGGCCCCTGTCGGCGAAGCCGATCCGGTGGAGTTTCAAATGCGAATCGGTTTCTGATTTCTTTTATTGCACCGAGTGCAATTCCTGCTTTCGCCATTCAGGACGGTGTCGCCGGCGGCTCCCGCCTCGGCGGCGGAACGCCGGCCCCGTTGGTCGCTTCCGGGTGGGGCGATGGTCACCGCCATCAGCGCAGCACCGTATGACACACGGCTCGCACGGACCGCCGATCGGCCCCTAATCTGTGTTTGCTTTTGGGCGGCTCGAGAAACCCTTGACCTCCTCACCCAACCAAAGATAGAGTCACTCAAACCAACACAAAGCCACACGCCGGGACGAGGTCCCAGCGGAAGACGACGGAGTCCTCATGTTCGCGGAAGAGCGCTATCGCCAGATCAGCAACCTCGTCTCCGCCGACGGCCGCGTCACCGTGGCGGGTCTGTCCTCGCGGTTCGGCATCACCAAGGAGACGGTCCGCAGGGACCTCGCACTCCTGGAGAACGACGGCGTGCTCCGGCGGGTCCACGGCGGCGCGATCGCCGGCGGCGGCGCCACCACCAACGAGCCGAGCCTGTCGAGCCGGGCCGCCCAGCACTCCCCCGAGAAGAGACGCATCGCCGAGGCCGCGCTCGCCATGGCTCCTGCGACGGGGGCCGTCGTGCTCGACGCCGGCAGCACCACGGGTGCCCTGGCGGAACTGCTCGTCGACGAGGCGCGGCCCGGGCTGGCGGTTGTCACCCATTCCGTCCCCATCGCCGCACTGGTCTCCAGCGCGGGTCTGAGCGTCGAACTCGTGGGCGGACGCGTACGAGCCCTGACCAGCGCAGCCGTGGGAAGCAGCACCGTCGCACACTTCGCCCGCCTGCGGTCCGACGTCGCCTTCATCGGGGCGAACGGCATCACGGCGGGCTTCGGCCTCAGCACGCCCGATGTCGACGAAGCGGCGGTGAAGACCTCGATCGTGCGCTCGGCACGCCGCGTAGTGCTCCTGGCCGATTCGTCGAAGTTCAGCGAGGAATCCCTGATCAGCTTCGCCTACCTGGAGGATATCGATGCACTCATCACCGACCGCGCACCCCGGGGAACCCTGGCGGATGCACTCGCCGATTCCGATGTGGAGGTGATCGTCGCGTGATCCTGACCCTCACCGCGAATCCCAGCATCGACCGCACCGTGGAACTCGGCGCACCCCTGACCCGCGGAGCCGTCCAGCGCGCCACCCACGTGGTGCAGGAGGCCGGCGGCAAGGGCGTGAACGTCAGCCGCGCCCTGGCCATGTCCGGCGTCACCACGCTGGCCGTCCTTCCGGGCGACGACGACGACGCCGTCCTGGCCGGCCTGCGCGGTGTCTCCGTCCCCTTCCGCAATCTGCCGATCGGTGCGGGCCTCCGCACCAACACGGCGATCACCGAACCCGACGGCACGACGACGAAGATCAACGAGCCCGGCCCCGAGCTCACCCCGGCACAGATCGAGGAGCTGCTCGCGGTCGTCGTGGCCGAGAGCGACGGAGCGGACTGGCTGGTCCTCGCCGGATCCCTGCCGCCGGGCGTACCGCCGACCTTCTACACGCGGCTCACCGCCGCGGTGCGGGAGGCGTACGGGCCGTCGGCACCCCGAGTCGCGATCGACTCGTCGGGCGAACCCCTGATCGAGGCCGCCGCGGGGGTTCCGGCACCGGACCTGCTCAAGCCCAACGCCGAGGAGCTCAGCGAGCTGACGGGCATCGGCTCGGGTGACGAGCTGGAACTGGATCATGAATTGGCCGCGAAGGCCTGCGCGGTGCTCATCACCGCGGGGGTTGGAGCGGTACTGGCGACCCTTGGTTCCAAGGGCGCCCTGCTCGTGACGAACGCGGGGGCCTGGCACGCCGTGCACCCGCCGGTCACGGCGCGTTCCACGGTCGGCGCGGGAGATTCCGCCCTGGCCGGATACCTGCTGGCGCACAGCGCAGGCGAACTCCCGGAGAACTGCCTGCGCCAGGCCGTTGCCCACGGATCGGCGGCCGCATCCCTACCGGGCTCCACCGTTCCATCGCTCGACCAGACAACGCCGGCCGCCGTCGCGGTCACTCCACTCATGGTCACGCTGCCCGTGATCGAACCAAGCGCCGTCGGCTCCAATGCCGGTCCGGAAGCACAGGAGGAATTCTGATGTCCGATCTCATCACACCGGAGCTCGTCACTCTGGACAAGGACCTGGGGACCGAACGGTCCTCGGTGATCCGCCACCTCGCGGAGCAGGTCGCCGCACAGGGGCGGTCCACGGAAGTGGACGGCCTGTATGCCGACGCCCTCGCCCGGGAGGAGAAGACCTCCACCGGAGTGCCGGGCGGCATCGCCATCCCGCACTGCCGTTCCACGGCGGTCTCGGAGGCGACGCTCGCCATGGCGCGCCTGGCGCCGGCGGTGGACTTCGGGGCCAAGGACGGTCCCGCGGACCTCGTCTTCTTCATCGCCGCGCCGGACGGAGCGGACCAGGAACACCTCAAGCTCCTGTCCAAGCTGGCACGCTCGCTCATCAAGAAGGACTTCACCGCATCCCTCCGAGCCGCCCGGACACCCGCCGACGTCGTCGCGCTCGTCAACGGAGCCCTCGGCATCGGGGATACGGCGACCGCCGGGGCGGGAGCCCATGCGGCAGGTGCCGCCGGTCCGGGCGGACCGTCCGCCGCGGACAGCGCCCGCACGAACGAGGCGGCAGCCACCCTGGGCACCACGCCTGCCGGGGTGGACGCCACCGGTCCCGCCGTCGACGCCGGCCGGTCCACGGACACCAGGGCCCGCCGGCTGGTCGCGGTCACCGCGTGCCCCACGGGGATCGCGCACACCTACATGGCCGCCGACTCCCTCGTCGCCGCAGCCAAGGAGCGCGGCGTCGACCTCCAGGTCGAGACGCAGGGCTCCTCGGGCGCCACCCCCCTGGATCCCTCGGTCATCGCAGCAGCCGACGCGGTCATCTTCGCCGTCGACGTCGACGTCCGCGACAAGCAGCGCTTCGCCGGTCTCCCGGTCATCAGTGCACCCGTCAAGCGGGGCATCGACGAACCGGGCGAGATGGTCGAGGAAGCCCTCGCGGCCGCCGGCAACCCGAATGCCCGCAGGGTCGCCGGCACCGCCGGCGGCGACGACCCGACCGACGACGAGGGCGGCCGGGACAGCATCGGCAGCACCCTCAAACGCGCGCTGCTCACCGGCGTCAGCTACATGATCCCCTTCGTCGCCGGCGGCGGACTGCTGATCGCCCTGGGCTTCCTGCTCGGCGGCTACCTCATCACCGAGACGGCCGACACCGTGGTTCTCGAGAACAGCCTCGCGAACCTCCCGGCCGGCGGGCTCGCCGAATACCTCGGTGCGGTGGCGTTCAAGATCGGCCAGCTGTCCCTCGGATTCCTGGTGCCAGCCCTCGCCGGATACATCGCGTACGCCCTCGCCGACCGTCCCGGCATCGCGCCCGGGTTCGTCGCCGGTGCCGTCGCAGGCTTCATGGGAGCGGGCTTCCTCGGCGGTATCGTCGGCGGCCTGCTCGCCGGCTACGTCGCCATGATGATCGGCCGCCTCTCCGTGCCCCGCTGGCTGCGGAGCCTCATGCCCGTGGTCATCATCCCGCTCTTGGCGTCGATCGTGGCCTCGGGCCTGATGTTCCTCGTGCTCGGCGGACCCATCGCTGCGATCACGGTAGGCCTGAACAACTGGCTCTCCGGTCTCACCGGCACCGCGGCCGTGGGTCTCGGCGTCATCCTCGGACTCATGATGGCCGTGGACCTCGGCGGTCCCGTGAACAAGGTGGCCTACTCCTTCGCTGTCGCCGGCCTGGGCGCCGGCTCCATCGACAACCAGGCGCCATGGCAGATCATGGCCGCAGTGATGGCGGCCGGCATGGTCCCGCCGCTGGCCATGGCACTCGCCACTACCCTCGACCGCCGTCGGTTCACCCTCGCGGAACGTGAGAACGGCAAGGCGGCCTGGCTGCTGGGGGCCGCGTTCATCTCGGAGGGGGCCATCCCGTTCGCGGCAGCGGACCCGCTGCGTGTCATCCCCGCGTCCCTGCTCGGATCGGCCGTCACCGGGGCGATCGTGATGGGTACCGGAGTCACCTCGCAGGCCCCGCACGGAGGCATCTTCGTCTTCTTCGCCATCGGGAACGTCGTGATGTTCGTCCTCGCCGTCGTCGTCGGCACGCTCGTCTCGGCACTCGCCGTGATCGCGCTCAAGCGCTATGCCTCGGGCAAGAAGAACACCGCCGTCGCCGAGCCGGTTGCGGCCTGACCCCCGGTCCGGTTGGCTGTACAGGGAACCCATCCACGAAAAAGGAGCACATCATGGCAGAACGCAAGGCAACCGTGGCGAGTCGTGTGGGACTGCATGCCCGCCCGGCCTCCATCTTCGCGGAGGCCGCGGGCGAACTCCCGCTCGAGGTCACCATCGCCATGGACGGTGAACCGGCCGAGGAGGCGATGGACGCCTCGAGCATCCTCTCGCTCATGAGCCTCGGCGCATCGCACGGCGACGTGATCGTGCTGCGTGCCGAGGGCGACGGCGCCGAGGACGCACTCGAGAGCCTGGCCCGGATCATCGAGACGGACCACGACGCCGAGTAGGACGAAGCAGGACCCACGACCACGAAGGGCACCATCCGCCGTCGATACATGGCGGATGGTGCCCTCGCGGCGTCCCCAGCTCTCCCGACGGGTAGGTGGGTCCACCCGTTCTAATGGACGCACCTACCTGCCGGATAACGATCCGCTGACCCCCCACGGACAGCGGCAGTTACATAATCATTATTTTTGCACACCATCATGAAAACGTGAATGGGGGAAGGACACAATCAGGTCACTTTCCTGCACGGTGGGCACGAATATCGGGAGCCCGCCGGCTCAGGCGAGCTTGTTCGCCCGTTGGCTGCGCCGCCGATTGAGGGTGTGGCTCAGCCACACGAGGAACAGCCCCACGACGGTCGACATGATCGCCGAGAACGGCAGGACGATGTCCCAGGGCCCCAGCTCGAGCGGAGTCAGCCTCAGCAGCACGAACACCACCACCAGCGAGAAGCCGCAGGCCAGGAACGCACAGGCGATCCGGTGGGCGATCCGCGCATGGCGGTCCGCCATCGATGCGACCGCCGGGATGACCAGGCACCCCGCCACATAGCCGGGATAGAGCCGTCCCACGGCCGCGTACTGCTGGACCGTGTCCTGGTCCTCGAAGGCGTGCAGCCCCGTGGAGGTGCCGGGCAGTTCACTGGCGACGAAGAAGTACAGGGTTGCGGCGACGGTCAGGCCGAGGATCGCCAACCCGAACGGGCCCACGACCAGGCGCCGGGCGAGAGACGATCCGAACGCTGCCGCGGTGCGGACGCCGAGGAGCACGAAGACCGCGTAGAGGGTCAGCCGCAGCAGGAGGTTCGCGATGTTCACCCCGCCCAGGACGCCGTCCGCGGCTTCGTAGATGGGAACGATCGAGAGTCCGACGGCGACCGTCAGCAGCACGAGCGCGGTGAACACGGTCCGTCCCTGGCCGTTCCGCACGCCGGGGACCCGGACGGCGGCCCCCAGGACACAGAGGCAGAGGGCGATCCACTGGATGGTCGCGGTCATCCCAGGTTCTCCCACATCGCGCGGTCCTTGCCGTCGTCGAGCTCTGCCCGCCGGATCTGCTTGCCCAGCACGTCGAGGCGGTCGCGTGCAAGGAAGACCAGGTCGAGGTCGGACATCGCGCAGAGGGCGCGCGCACGGCCCTCCTCGGGCCAGCCGCCCTCCTGCGGCGTGAGCAGCCCGGTCACCACCAGACCGCTGGCCAGCGACACGTTCGCGATGCGCGCCGCCTGCACGGCGATCTCGGGGGTGAGCCGGCCCGCGGTGAGCTGGGCCGAGAGATTCTGGCGGGCGACGCCGGTGCTCGCCGCCAGCTGCTGGCGGAGGTCACCCGGGTCCACCGCCTCGACCCAGGCACGGACGGAGTTGCGGTGCGGCAACGGTGCGAGGTTCAGTTCGAGGTCCGTTCCGGCGCCGCCCCGGTCCTCGCTGCGCGCGATGAGCAGTCGGAGGATGTCGATGTGGCTGACCTGGCTGACGAGTTCCGCATCGGTGGGTTGCCGGATGCCGGCGGGCAGGTCTTCGTAGCCCTCGAAGACGGCCAGCGCATCCACGGGCGGGATCCCGTACCCGCGGGCGATCGCGACGACGGTCGTCACGGACACCTTCCCCCGGACGACCTGCTGGGCGAGCGTGGAGCGTTTGATGCCGGCGACCCGGCAGACGTCCGATACGTTGTCGTGCGGAGCGATCTGGGAACGCCACAGCTGGAACGCCTTGGCTGTGACGGCCATCATCACCTTTCGATTGGACATTTCGGTCTGGAGTCGAAGTATACTGAGATCGCTGGCTCCGATTTCTGCGATTCCCCCATACGCAGAACTCGGAGCCAGCTCCACTTTAACGGCCCGGACCCCCGCCGGGTCGGCGGATCAGGGTGCCTACCAGCGCACCTTCTTCTCCTTCTTCCCCTGCTTGCTGCTCTCATGGGCCGCCTTCAGATGGCCCGCGCCGGAGGACGCCGTCGGATTCGCGGCGTGGTTCTTCCTCGCCAGCGCGAGGCGGGCACGCGGGTCGTCCTGCAGCTTCCCGGAGGCGCTCCTGGCACCGGCGGCCTCGTCGGTGCCGGCCGCTGGTGCTTCGTCCGTGCGGGATCGATCGTTCTGGGGCGTGCTGGTCATGGTGTTCCTTTCTGGGTTTCACGCGCCCGCGGAACAGTCGGAACGGGACGGCACGGCGCATGCATCGGAGTGCGCGGAATGTGCTGGTGATCCGGACGGATTCAGTGGGCGCCCTTGGAGTGGTGTCATCGACAAGTGGCGCTGAACTCGGCAGGAGCCGGTTCGATTACTGGAAGAGAATCGTCCTCATGCCATCGACGGTACACCCGGCCGTGGCGCCCGGACAAGGGTCTCACGGCCCGGCACCGGGTCCTAGCTCCGCCGTGCCCCGCTCACGGTGACGTCGGCGTAGACCAGTCGGTGGTCGCTCGTGGGGAAGGGGAAGATCCCCGTCAGCTCCGAACCGGGCATGCCCGCCCGCGGCCAGAACACCCCCGACGCCGAGACCCGCAGGTTCCGCGACGGCAGGACGTAGTCGGCCCGGATGTTGCCGGCATCGCGGTCCTCGAAGTCCGCCGTGTCGAACCGGGGGTCGCCGCGGTGCTCGGCGTTCGCGCCGCCCTGGAGCGCCGCCGCCTCGATGGCACCCTCTGAGGACGGAAGCGGGTCCTGCACCAGCTTGTTCCCGAGGAGCTGGTCGATCGAACCGGTCCGTGAGTCGCCGTCGAGCGGGTCGCTGTTCTGGTCGCCCAGGATCACGAAGCGTTCTCCGCGCTTGAGCCCGCCGGTGGTCCCGTCGTCGTCGTAGATGTAGGCGGCGCCGGAGCCGGAGGTCACGTAGTCGGACCAGAATCGGATCTCGTCGCTGTTGCGCCGGCCGTTGCGGTCCTCCTGTCCGTCGAAGACGGGAGGCGTGGGATGGCTGGCGAGGACGTGCACCGTCCTGCCGCCGACGCTCACCGGGACGTCCCAGTGCGACTTGCTGGAGAGGGGGAGGACGGCGAGTTCCTCCGCGGAGTACCAGTCGCCGGGGGCATCGGTGGCCGGGTTGTCGGGGAGCAGGGCTCCGGGCATGTCCTTCCAGAGGAAGTCCTGGAACGTCCGCACCGCTCCGGTCTGGATGGGGTACTTCGAGTAGATCACCATGCCGTACTGGCCCTCGAACGCTCCGAAGCCGAGGGCGTCATCGGGTCCGCCGACCGTGCCGTCGTCATTGAGGTCGTAACCGCTGGGTACGCCCGTGTTGGATGGCGCCGTGTACATGTAGGGGTAGTCCACGGGAGCCTTGCCGTTCTGGCCCACGCGGAGGTAGTTCCGGTCGAAGAGGTCGGCGGCCCTGTTGCCCGGTGCGTAGTCGAACTCATTGATGAGGACCACGTCGGGCCGGTTGATCTGCACCACCTCGGCGATGGCGCGCGCCTGGGTGTCGCCGGGCGTACTCAGGTCCTGGACGAGCCCGCCGGGCGTCGAACGGTTGAGGCTTGCGTTGTAGGTGGCGAAGCGGACGCTCTGCCCTGCACCCTGGCCGGCGTCCGGGATCATGCTCCGGGTGTCGTCCGCAGGACCCGCGAGGGCGGCAGGGGCGACGGCGACGAGCAGGGAAACGGCCATCAGGCCCGCTGAGAATCGCGACAGCACCCGCACGTCTCCCCCCTTCCTCACTCGTGGGCCATGCCGTCGAATGGACAGCAACCCCGGTGGTTCATCCCTGGAACTCAAGCCTAGTGGCGCAGCGCCGTCCGCGACCGGTCGGGATGTAACGATTCAAAACCGACCTGAGGCCTCCCGATGGCGTGCCGGGCGCCGCGTCCCCAGCTCACCCAGTTCCCGTTCGGCGGCGTCGAAGGTGCGCTCCAGCCGCGCCACCGCATCCGCATAGCGCTGCAGGTCCCGGCCGTCCCTCCGGCCGCCCGACTCCGGGTTCCCTTCGTCGCCCGCCGCCCGCAGGGCGCGGACGACCGGCCGCGCGGCGGGGTGGCCCGGATCGTGCATCGCGGGGTACCGGATCGCCTTCGCGGGGTCGACGTCGTAGTCGGCCCACTGCCGGATGATCGCGTCGTGGCGGCGCAGCTCACCCCAGGCAGCCGAGTGCGCCGATTCCCGTGCGGCCCGGGCCCGCTGCGCGTGCCGGCGCCAGGCCCAGGCCGCGGCCGCAGCGCAGGCACCGACCCCGGTCAGGACGGCCAGCAGGGCTCCCGCGCCGCTCATCGTCGCCGCCGCGACGCCCCCACCCGCGATCACGACGATGCCGCCGAAGGCTATCCAGAAATAGTCGTCCGCTCCCGCGTCACGGCGGGAGGCCGCGTCGATCCGCCAGCCGGTCACGGCGGCGGCGGCCGCCATGACGGCGCAGGCGGCCAGGCTTCCGGTCATGGCAGCGACGTCCACGGGATTCCTCCTGCTCTCGTGCAGCTGACCCGCGTCGGTCATTCGGCCCGTCGTCGGGTTGCTCCTCCTACCAGTGCAGACGAGCGGAGCCGACGCGTCAATGCCCTCTTCGGTCCGGGCCGTCCGTGCACCCGTCCGCGTCCTGTGTCAGGCTGGGCCAGGTTTTTCGTCGTCGTGCCGTGTGCACCGGAAGGAGGCACCCGTGCCGCTGGAGCTGCAGGCCTTCGGCTGGGGTGCCGTCGCCGGTGGAGCCCTGCTCGTGGGGTCGGCCATCGCCTGGAGATGGAACGTGCCGCCGCGGGTCGTGTCCTTCGTGATGGCCTTCGGCGCGGGAGTGCTGATCTCGGCCCTCGCCTTCGAACTCGTCGGCGAGGCGCAGGAGACGGGCGGGTTGGTACCCACGGCGCTCGGCTTCCTCGTGGGGTCAGTGGTGTACGTCGGAGCGAACGCCCTCCTGGCCCGGCGGGGCGCCCAGCACCGCAAGCGTTCGGGCGGCCGGCAGCCCTCCGAGAGCGAGGCCGCCGGCAGCGGCAACGCCATCGCGCTCGGGGCGCTGCTCGACGGCATCCCGGAATCCGTGGTCCTCGGGCTCGGACTCGTGGCGGGCGGCGCCGTGAACCCCGCCGTGCTGGTCGCGATCTTCATCTCGAACGTGCCCGAGGGGCTCTCGAGCACCGCCGGGATGAAGAACGCGGGGCGCGGCCCCCGCTATGTCTTCGGGCTGTGGGGCGGCATCGCGCTGGCCTCGGGCCTCTCGGCCCTCGCCGGGTACTCGCTGCTGGCGGGCGCCTCGGGCGTGACGGTCGCCTTCATCACGGCCATCGCCGCCGGGGCGATCCTCGCGATGGTGGCCGACACCATGATCCCCGAAGCGTTCGAGCGGCAGCATATGCTTACGGGACTCATCGCAGCGCTCGGCTTCCTCACGGCGTTCGTGGTCCACGAGCTCGCCGGATAGACGACGGAAGGACCCCGGGATGCGTTCCCGAAGTCCTTCCGTCGTGCAGAGGTGGGCCCTGTGGGGCTCGAACCCACGACCCACGGATTAAAAGTCCGTTGCTCTAGCCAACTGAGCTAAGGGCCCGCCACACCTGCCCGACCGACGGATCCGAGGATGCCGCCGTGCAGGCGCGATGACCCGCTAACTTTATCGCAATCGCTCCTGCCCCGGGGACAGCGCGGCAGCCCTGCCTTCCGGCCCGAAATTCCGCAGGAGTATCCTCGTTCCATGGACGGCGAATACACCAACAACAGCCCGCGGCCCCACAAGCCGAAGCCCTTCGCTCCCGCGGACTTCGAGGTCTTCGCGGGTGGCGTCGATCCCTCGCGCGTGTCCGAGGCGGCGCACATGGCGGCCCATGCACTGGTGCACCACGGGCGCGACGCCGAGGATCCCGACGTGACGCGCCGCCTCGTCGAACTCGCCGACCAGCAGGGCCTCGAGGCCATCGCGGAGATGTGGGCGGAGAGCCCCGCCCGCTTCCTCCCGGGAGCGCTCTGGCGCCTGTACGCGCTCCGCGCAGCCACGCAGCAGAACCCGGAGCGCATCGCCGCCTACTTCGCATCGGGCAAGGAGGTGGCCCAGGTGTCCAAGGTCGTCGCCGGGGTCGCCGAGCCGCCCGGCGCCACGGAGATGACCACCATGGCGAACACCATCCTCTCCGGAGCGTTCGAGGGTGACTTCGACGTCGCGCTCGAACGGTTCGCCGCGTTCTGCCGCGTCGTCGCCCTCGGTCAGGCGAACCACGCGGACGACGCCGAACTCGCCAACGGTCCCCACGCGTCGAAACTGACGCGCAATTCGCACCAGCTCATCAAGACCGCGGAGGATCTCGAGCACGCGGCGGCATCCTGGCGGCGCGGAGAGCTCGACTGAACCTCCTGCCGCCGGCGATGTTGACAGCGGCTCCGGGGAAGGCAAGACTTAACACGGCGTCGGACCGTGGAACCCCCGGGCTTCAACACTCAGCCGCTTCGAGCGGCCTTCCGCCGAGAGGCGTACCCGGTTCGGCGCCACTACTTTGCCCGCCATTACGCAGCGCGGCCCCGACCGGACCGCTGACTCCTTCATATCCTCCGAGGAAGACTCCGTGAAACTACGCCTCTTCCCCGAGGAGAACGCTGGCCTCGAACTCCTCTCCCGCATGGCCCGGCAGCTCGTGCTCGGCGTCGGGACGATGTCCGCCATCCTCGGCGCCTCCACCTCCGAGTACGACCGCCTGTCGGAGGAGCTGCACCAGCACGAATCGGCATCGACGGACCTGCACTTCGCCCTCCTGACGTCCATGCGGACGTCCTTCATCAACCCGCTACCCCGCGAGGACCTCTACGCGCTGTCCCGGCTCCTCAACGAGGCCATCGAGAAGCTCGACGGCGCCGGTGAGCTGATCGCCCTGTACAAGCTGAGCAAGCTGAGCCAGCGGGCCGCCGACCAGCTCGAGGTCATCAACCGGCAGGCCGAACTCACCGCCGTCGCCATGCAGCGCCTGAATTCCATGGAGGACCTCGAGGAGTACTGGATCGAGATCCTCCGGCTGGCCCGGCGCGCCGAGCGCACGCATCGCAGCTGGTGCGCCGAACTCCTGAACGACCACAAGCCCCTCGTCTATGCGCGGCACCGCGACGTGGCGAACCAGCTCGTCGACGTCACCAAGGACATCCGGAGGGTCGCCACCCAGGTGGGCACCATCCTCGTCAAGGAATCGTAGGTGGAGCCCCTCCTCCTCGGTGTGGTGGTCGTCGCCGCAGGCGGCTTCGCCTTCCTCAACGGCTTCCACGACGTCTCGAACTCCGTGGCGACCGCCGTGCGGACCCGGGCGCTCACCCCGACCGTCGCCGTCCTGCTCGCCGCTTCCTTCAACCTGGTGGGCGCGCTGCTCAGCACCTCTCTCGCGCTCTTCTTCACGGATGCGGGCATCGGCCTCCCGCCGGGCCCGACGGGCCTCGGCATCCTCGTCGCCGCCCTGCTCGCGGCCGGCATCTGGGGTGTCTTCACCTGGTACCGGGGCAAACCGTCGTCGTCGACCCACGCGTTGCTCGGCGGGATCATCGGCGCGGGTGCGGCATCGCAGCTGGCGAGGGGCCCGGCGATGAGCGGGGCCGGAGAGACGCTGCTGCTGCAGATCGTGCTGCCCCTCGTCCTGTCGCCGGTCGTCGCCTACCTCCTGGCGTACGCCGCGGTGTTCCCGGCGACCTGGCTGCTGCGGCACGGCTCCCCCGCGAAGGTGAACCGCGGCAACCGCATGGCGCAGTCGGTGCTGGCCGCGGCCTTCGCCCTCGGGCACGGGCTGCAGGACGGCCAGCGGACCATGGCCGTCATCCTGCTGGCACTCGTGGGCTCGGGGTACGCGACCGGATCCGACATGCCCCTGTGGGTCCAGCTCTTCGCCGCCGGGCTGCTGGCCTGCGGCTCCCTGTTCGGCGGCTGGCGCATCACGCACACCCTCGGCAACCGGCTGGTCCACATCGACCCGCTGCGCGGTATGACGGCACAGGGCGTGAGCTCGGCGATGCTGTTCATCGGCGCCATCTCGCTGCACTTCCCGCTCTCGAGCACGCACACGATGACGTCCGCGATCGTCGGAGCCGGCGCCAACCAGCGCTTCGCGTCCGTCCAGCGGCCCCGCGTGGTGCGCATCCTCGCGGTCTGGCTCTGGACTGCACCCGTCACCGCGCTGCTGGGGGCCGTCTTCTTCCTGGCGCTCAGCCCGCTGCTGTAACCGGCGCCGCCCGCGCCGTGCGGCAGGCCCCGCTCCCGGGTGGTCCGCCGACGCGTCCGGAGGGGGAACGACGACGGCGGCCCCGTGGGAGCCGCCGTCGCCGCCGTCGAACCGCCGCCCGGGCGGTTCCTGCTATCCGAAGCGACCCGAGACGTAGTCCTCGGTGGCCTTCACGGCGGGCTTGTTGAAGATCGTGGTGGTGTCGCCGTACTCGATGAGCTTGCCGGGCTTGCCCGTGCCGGCGATGTTGAAGAACGCCGTCTTGTCCGAGACACGGGCCGCCTGCTGCATGTTGTGGGTCACGATCACCACGGTGTAGTCGGCCTTGAGCTCGTTGATGAGGTCCTCGATGGCCAGCGTGGAGATGGGATCCAGGGCCGAGCAGGGCTCGTCCATCAGGATCACCTGCGGCGAGACCGCGATGGCCCGGGCGATGCACAGGCGCTGCTGCTGGCCGCCGGACAGCCCGGACCCGGGGCGGTCCAGGCGGTCCTTGACCTCGTTCCAGAGGTTCGCGCCGCGCAGCGACTTCTCGACGAGGTCGTCGCCGTCGGACTTGCTCATGCGCTTGTTGTTGAGCTTGACGCCTGCCAGCACGTTGTCGCGGATGGACATGGTCGGGAACGGGTTGGGGCGCTGGAAGACCATGCCGATCTGTCCGCGTACGGTCACGGGGTCCACCGCGGTGTCGTACAGGTTGTCGCCGTCGAGCAGCACCTCGCCCTCCACGCGGGCGCCCGGGATGACCTCGTGCATGCGGTTCAGGGTGCGGAGGAACGTCGACTTGCCGCAGCCCGACGGACCGATGAACGCCGTCACCGAACGGGCTTCGATGTTGATGTTGACGTCCTCCACGGCAAGGAACTTGCTGTAGTAGACGTTCAGGTCCTTGACGTCGATTCGCTTGGACATTGCTTCCTTATCGGTTGTTACCGCGCGTGGTCAGCGGCTGGTCTTGGGGGCGAAGATGCGGGCGACGAGGCGGGCGACCAGGTTCAGCAGCATCACCATGAGGATCAGCAGGAGGGCGGCGGCCCAGGCTCGCTGGGTACTCGGATCCGGCGAGGTCGGGGAGGTCGGCGTCAGGATCTGGTAGTAGATGAAGGTGGGGAAGGTGCTCATCCATCCGCTGAAGACGTTCCAGTTGATGGAGCTCGCGAAGCCCGCCGTTACAAGGATAGGTGCGGTCTCGCCGATCACGCGCGCGCGATCGAGAGGGTTACGCCGGAGGCGATACCGGAGATCGCCGTCGGGATGACCACCTTCGTGATGGTGCGCCACTTCCGCACGCCGAGGGCGTAGGACGCCTCGCGGAGCTCGTTGGGCACGATCTTGAGCATCTCCTCGGTGGAGCGCACCACCACGGGGATCATGAGGACGGACAGGGCGACGGCGGCGACGAAGCCCGTCCGCGTCCCGGGTCCGAACAGCAGGGTGAAGAGGGCCGCGGCGAAGAGGCCCGCGACGATCGACGGGATGCCGGTCATGACGTCCACGAAGAAGGTGATGGCCTTGGTGAGGGTCTTCCCGGAGCCGTATTCCACGAGGTACACGGCGGTGAGCAGGCCGATCGGCACCGAGATCAGCGTGGCCCAGAGCGTGATTTGGAGCGTGCCGAGCACTGCGTGGTAGGCACCGCCCAGCACGGGCGTCCCACCCTCCACGGCGTCGTTGTCCACGGCGCCGGTCACGCCGTTCATCGACGTGAAGAGGAAGTTGTAGCTGAGCCCCGGCACGCCCCGTTCGAGCACCGTCCAGATCACCGAGATCAGCGGGAGAAGCGCGACCAAAAAGGCGCCGTACACGAGGAAGGTGACGAACCGGTCCTTGGCCTTGCGCTCGCCCTCCGCGACGGCGGTGACGAGGGGTGGCCGCGAGGACGAAGACGATCGCCGAGATGATCGCCCAGCCGACCACGCTGAAGCCGATCAGGGAGGCCAGTGCGGCGCCGAGGACCACCGAGGCCGCCAGGACGACCCACACGGCGTACGAGGGCAGGTGCCCGCGCGTGAGCTGGGACTGGCGACGCTGAAGCGTCTGGTTCGCTGCCATATCAGTTAGCTCCCGAGAATTCTTTGTGCCGGGTGATGATGAACCGGGCGATCATGTTGACGATCAGCGTGATGACGAAGAGCACGAGGCCCGCGGCGATCAGTTCGTTGAGCCGGAGCCCGAAGGCCTCGGGGAAGTTCAGGGCGATCTCGGCGGCGATGGTCTGGTTGCCCGACTTCACGAGGCTCGCCACGAGCGCACCGGGTGAGAGGACCAGGGCCACGGCCATCGTCTCCCCGAGCGCGCGGCCGAGACCGAGCATCGTGGCGCTGATGATCCCCGGCCGGGCGAAGGGCAGGACGGCCATGCGGACCATCTCCCAGCGCGTGGCTCCCATCGCGAGCGCGGCCTCCTCGTGGAGGTTGGGGGTCTGGAGGAAGATCTCCCGGCTGAGCGAGGTGATGATCGGGATGACCATGACCGCCAGCACGATCCCGGCCGTCAGCATGGTCTTGCCCGTCTGGCTGGCTGGTCCCGCGAAGATCGGGATCCAGCCGAGGTTCTCGGCGAGCCAGGTGTAGACCCTGGCGAGCTGCGGCGCGAGGACGATGTAGCCCCAAGCGCCGTAGATCACCGACGGGATGGCCGCGAGCAGGTCGACGACGTACCCGAAGGCCCGTGCAAGCCTGCGCGGGGCGTAATGCGAGATGAAGAGGGCGACGGCGATGCCCACGGGCGTCGCGATCAGCAGGGCGATCGCCGCCGCCACGATGGTCCCGATGACGATCGGCAGGATGTAGGCGGCGAAGCCGTTGCCGCCGGTGACCTCGGCGGGGTCGGCGGTGAAGGTCGGTGCGGCCTGCACGAGCAGGAACACTGCGACGCTGAAGAGCACTGCCAGGATCAGGACGCCGGCGGTGAGGGAGATGCCGGAGAAGATCTTGTCGCCTGCGCGACCTCGATCCGTCGACGCTTTCAGCGAGTTGGTTGACACGTCTTTGCCTTCCAGGCGGTCGATTTCAGGTGCAGGAACGGCCCGGTTGCCGGACCGAGGTGGAAGGTTCCTGCTGATTCCAGCCGTGAACGGCGGACGGTCCCGTCCGGTCTCCATTAGACCAGACGGGACCCGGGAGCCTTGATCAGGAGGCGACCTTGATGGAGTCGATGGCCGTCTGCGCCTTCTCGCGCAGCGACTCCGACAGCGGGGCGTTGCCGGCGGAAGCCTCGGCCTCCGCCTGGCCGTCCTCGCTGATGACGTAGGAACCGAAGGCCTTCACGAGGTCGACGGTCTCCTGGCTGTCGTAGGACGTGCAGTAGACGTGGTAGCTGACGAGGACGACGGGGTAGGCGCCGGACTCGGTGGTGTCCCGCTCGAGCTGGAGCGACATGTCCAGCTCGGAGCGGCCTTCGACGGGTACCGCGACCTCGACGGCCTTGGCCGCGGCGTCGGAGCTGATCTCGGTGTACTCCTCGCCGACCTTGACCTTGGCCGTGCCGAGGTCCCCGACGGCGGAGGCGTCGGCGTAGGTGATGGCGCCATCGGTCGAGGTGACCGTCTGGACGACGCCCGAAGTGCCCTTGGCGTTCTCGGACTGCAGGTCGGCAGGCCAGGCGCCCTCCACCTCGTAGGTCCAGTCGGCCGGAGCCGCAGCGGCGAGGTAGTCGACGAAGTTCTCGGTGGTGCCGGACTCGTCCGAGCGGTGCACCACGGTGATCGGGGTGTCGGGCAGTTCGACGCCCTCGTTCTGGGAGGCGATCGCGGGATCGTTCCAGGTGGTGATCTCCTTCTTGAAGATCTTCGCGATGGTGGGGGCGTCGAGGTTCAGGTCGGTGACGTCCCCGAGGTTGAAGGCGATCGCGATCGGGGAGATGTACGCGGGGATGTTCAGCGCACCGTCCGGTCCGCAGACCTCGACGGCCTCGGTCATCTCCTCGTCCTTCAGGTAGGCGTCCGAGCCGGCGAACTGCGCGCCGCCGCTCAGGAACGCCTTGCGGCCCGCGCCGGATCCGTCCGGCGAGTACTGCACCATGGCACCCTCGTTGGCGGATTCGAAGCCGGTCTTCCAGGCTTCCATCGCGGAGTTCTGCGACGAGGCGCCGATCCCGGTGAGGGTGCCGGTCACGGCCGTGCCTGCGGCCGAGGACGATTCCCCGGCGGCTGCTGCCGGCTCGCCGGTGGCGTTGTCGGAACCACAGGCGGTGAGCGCCAGCGCAGCTACCGAGATAACTGCCGCAGCGCGGCCAAAGCGAAGAGCCTTCACGTTTTCTTGCCCCTTCCAGGGATGTGTTCATCGGTGCACGAATGGCACTCGGTAGAGATGTACGCGTTCTTGTACATCCTCGAAGCTAGGCAGTGCAGGTAAAGAGACTGACCGGGCGACATGAACGGAAAGTGAACAGCGCGGGTCCATTGCCCCGCAGGGCGGTCCGGGACCGGAGCAGGAGACGAGAGCCTCCCTCCGCAGCACCTCCTAGACTGGAGCCATGCCGCCGCGCCAGGGAGTCTCCGCCGCCCTCGGCTTCCTGCGCAAGCGCTCCCGCACGGGACTCAAGCGCAGTTCCGGCTCGGTGGTGGCCGCCGTGCAGATGACAGTGTGCGCGGTCGGGGCCTACGCCTTCGCGGAAGAGGTCCTCGGGCACAACGGTCCGCTGTTCGCCGCGACATCGTCGATGATCTCCCTGGGTTTCTCGCGTGATCCCCGCGTCCGCCGGGTGCTCGAGGTGGCGATCGGCTGCACGCTCGGCATCTCGGTGGGCGACCTCCTGCTCACCCTCTTCGGCACCGGCCTCTGGCAGGCCGCCGTCGTCCTGTTCATCTCGATCCTGCTGGCCCGCTTCCTGGACAGCGGCACCATCTTCACCACCCAGCTCGGCCTGCAGTCCCTGCTCGTGGTGCTGCTGCCGGCGCCGCAGGGCGGACCGTTCACCCGCAGCGTCGACGCGATCGTGGGTGGTCTCTTCGCGCTGGCGATCACCATGCTGCTGCCACGTGATCCCCGCCGCGAGCCGAAGACGAACGTCCGCGGCCTCCTGGGTGAACTGTCCGGGGTGCTCCGCGACAGTGCCGCCGCACTCCGCACGAGCGATTCGACCCTGGCCTGGCATGCGCTGGTCCGGGCCCGGAGCTGCCAGGCGCAGCTCGACAGCCTGACCGGCAGCATGAAGGCGGCGCAGGAGGTCGCCCGCATCTCCCCCGCCTACCGGCGGCACCGCGATGAGCTCGGGTCCCTGCGGAGCGCCGTGGAATCGATCGACCTCGCCATCCGCAACAGCCGTGTCTTCTCCCGCCGACTGACCTCCGCCATCAATCATGCCGCGCTGACCGACGAGGCCATCGAAGCCCTCGGCCAATCACTGGAGGACACGGCGGACGCCGTCGACGTGCTGTCCCGCGCCCTGTCCGCCCGGGACTCCGCCGAGCGCCGCCTCAACCTGCGGCAGGCACGCAACGACCTGGCGGCCGTCGCCACCGACCTCCACCCCGAGACGCTCGGCATCAGCCGCCTCGAGGGCGAGGGCCTCGTACTCCTCCTCCGCCCGCTCGTCGTGGATCTGCTCGAGGCGACAGGACTCTCGCACGAGGACGCGGCCGACTACCTGCCCCGGCTCTGACGGGCACGGTCGGAAGGCCGGCGCAGGGCCGGCTCTGTCGGTGCCCGCAGGTAGCCTGAAGCAATGGCCACGAAGACCTCCCCTGCCACCCGCGCGAGCCGCAGCAACGCACCCAACTACCGCTGCGCGGAGTGTGGCTGGACGACGGCGAAGTGGGTGGGCCGGTGTGGTGAGTGCCAGGCCTGGGGGACCGTGGAGGAGACCGGCCAGGTGGCAGCCCGCACCACCGCGGCCACGGCCGTGACGACGCCGGCGCGGCGCATCGCCGAGGTCGACGCCACCCTGTCCGGATTCCAGCCGACGAAGATCGACGAGCTGGATCGTGTGCTCGGCGGCGGGCTGGTGCCCGGCGCCGTGATCCTGCTCGCCGGGGAACCCGGCGTCGGGAAGTCCACCCTGCTGCTCGACGTCGCGGCGCGCGTGGCACGGCTCGGCAAGGACGTCCTCTACGTCACGGGCGAGGAGTCCGCAGCCCAGGTGAAGCTCCGCGCCGACCGTATCGACGCCGTCGCCGATTCCCTCTACCTCAGCGCGGAGACCGATCTCGGCCAGGCCCTCGGCCAGGTGGAGACGCTCGATCCCGCGCTGCTGATCGTCGACTCCGTCCAGACGCTCAGCAGTGCGGCGGTGGACGGGAGCGCCGGGGGCGTCACCCAGGTCCGGGAGGTCGCTGCATCACTCATCGGGGCCGCGAAGGCTCGGGGGATGACCACACTGCTCGTCGGGCACGTGACCAAGGACGGCTCCATCGCCGGTCCGAGGCTGCTCGAACACCTCGTGGACGTCGTCTGCCAGTTCGAAGGCGAGCGTCACTCCCGGCTGCGCCTCCTGCGCGCGGTCAAGAACCGGTACGGCCCCACGGACGAAGTGGGTTGCTTCGACCTGACGGACGGCGGGATCGAGGGCCTCGCCGACCCCAGCGGGCTCTTCGTGTCGCGGACCAAGGACCCGGTGTCCGGGACATGCATCACCGTCACCCTCGAGGGCAGGCGCCCCCTGCTGGCGGAGGTCCAGGCGCTGCTGGCGGAGTCGGCCAACTCCCAGCCGCGGCGGGCGACGAGCGGCCTGGACAGCTCGCGTGTCGCCATGCTGCTGGCCGTGCTGCAGAGTCGCGCATCGGTCAGCCTCTCCAAGGACGACAGCTACGTCGCGACGGTCGGCGGCGTCCGCCTGACCGAGCCCGCGACGGACCTCGCCGTCGCCCTGGCCATCGCATCCGCGAAGACCGACCACCCCCTGCCCGCCCGGCTCATCGCGTTCGGCGAGGTGGGACTGGCCGGGGAGGTGCGCCCGGTGCCCGGCATCGGCCGACGCATCCAGGAGGCGGAGCGGCTCGGTTTCACGCACGCGATCGTCCCGGCGTCGCCCGGCGGGACGGGACCCGTACCGAAGGGCTTCTCCGTGCGGGAGGTATCGACACTCGCCGAGGCCCTGGCCCTCCTGTTCTAGGCAGCGAGGCCCGGGCCGCTGCGAGCCGGACGGGACGGCCCGGCGGAGTGTTACCCATCTGCGACGACGGCCGGTACGGAGGATTTCCCGCGCGCCAGTAGTATTATGATCGGCTGCGCGGCTAGACCCGCGGCCGTTGACTGCCGTCCGAGGCTCGACGGCAGCCGCCCGACTGCGCCGGGCCTTCAACAGCGCGGGCGGTGAAAGGATAGGCCCATGGTTCGCAGTCCGGAGGACTCGCTCAAAGCCACCCTCGCCAGAGTAGCCCCGGGGACCCAGTTGCGGGACGGTCTTGAGCGAATCCTGAGGGGACGCACGGGTGCGCTGATCGTGCTCGGCTTCGACCGCACGGTGGATTCGATCTGCTCGGGCGGCTTCGACATCGGCATCGAGTTCTCACCGACCCGCCTGCGCGAACTGGCGAAGATGGACGGTGCGATCGTGTGCGACAAGGACGCGAGCCGTATCCTGCGGGCTGCGGTGCAGCTCGTAGCGGACCACACCATCGAGACCCAGGAATCCGGCACCCGGCACCGTACGGCCGAGCGCGTGGCGAAGCAGACGGGCCTGCCCGTGATCAGCGTCAGCCAGTCCATGCAGATCATCGCCCTCTACATCGACGGGCTCCGTCACGTGCTGGAGGGTTCCGAACCGGTCCTCGCACGTGCCAACCAGGCCCTCGCCACGCTCGAGCGCTATCGTGCTCGCCTCGACCAGGTCACGAACTCGCTCTCGGCCCTCGAGATCGAGGCCATGGTGACCGTCCGGGACGTCGCCGTGACGCTGCAGCGCCAGGAGATGGTCCGCAGGATCTCGGAGGAGATCTCCCAGTACGTGCTGGAACTCGGGGTCGACGGCCGCCTGCTGTCCCTGCAGGTGGAGGAACTCACGACCGGCCTCGGACCCGGCAGCGAGATGGTGCTGCGCGACTACATGGACCTCGGCTCCAGCACCGCTCCGCTCGACGAGCGCGTGGCCACCCTGCAGGGCTTCAGCTCCACGGATCTCATCGACCTCGGCACCATCGCCAGCGTGCTCGGCTTCAATCCGTCGGTCGACTCCCTCGAGGCCGTCATCCAGCCGAAGGGCTTCCGGCTGCTGTCGGGCATCAAAGCCGTTCCGCCGGCCGTCGCCAACCGCCTGGTGGAGCACTTCGACGGACTGCAGAACCTCATGGCCGCGAACATCGAGGACCTCATGGCGGTGGACGGCATCGGCGAGCAGCGGGCGCGCACCGTCCGTGAGGGCCTCTCGCGGATCGCCGAGACGAGCCTCCTCGACCGCTTCATGTGACGGCCGATGCCGGGTGCGGTTGGACGGTGCGCAGGACTCGGGTCTGCCCGCAGCGCCGCGGAGGACCTACTGGAGTGTGAACTCCACGGGATCGCTGCTCCTCGCCCCGAGCCTCGTGGTCAGGGTGTAGCCTCCGGCCGCAGGGTCCTGATCGACAGGGGTGCATCCCGGGACACTGCGCTTGCGTGACCACTCGAAGGTGGCGCGCTCCTCGCCGCCCGGTGCGATGGTGCGCTGGAGGTCCTGGGAGGACTGCTGGCAG
Source organism: Arthrobacter sp. MN05-02 (assembly GCA_004001285.1). Classification (NCBI taxonomy): domain Bacteria; kingdom Bacillati; phylum Actinomycetota; class Actinomycetes; order Micrococcales; family Micrococcaceae; genus Arthrobacter; species Arthrobacter sp. MN05-02. The sequence continues at coordinate 112,353 of AP018697.1, read as the reverse complement.
TCGATCGAGGAGAACACGCGCTCGTCCGCGCGGGTCAGGACGAACTCCATCTGCGAGGTCCCGACGTTGACCGTGCAGGGCTCCGTCCCCTCGTTGCGGACCACCAGGGACAGCACCGGGTCCTCGTCCGGGCCGTAGGCCTTCTCGTCGGTCTCCGCCGCGACCGTCACGTCGGCTGCACAGCCGGCGGCAGCAGCGCCGGCAGAGGGTCGGGCGGTCGTTGCACTCGGCGTGGGAGCAGATGGGGTGGGCGAAGCGGTCGGGGTCGGAGCCGCACTCGGCGGGGCCGCGCTCGACGGGGCCGCGCTCGACGGCGGACTCGACGGTGCGGTCGACGCCGTCGGGGGAACGGCCGACGCCGTGGCGGGCGCGGGTGTCCCGCCACCCGCTGCATCGGCACCGCGGCCGAGCACGCCGACCAGCGCGATCGCTCCGACGGCGAGCACTGCGACCACCAGGAACGCCAGGAGGACCACCGCCAGCCGCCGTCGGCGGTACATGGCGGGGCTGGGTCCCCGCCTGCCGCCTGTTCGCCTGCCCGTGCCGTGCCCGCCCGTAGATGCCATCCATCAAGGCTAGGGACGGCCGCTCGCATTCTTCCCGGCACCACGCCGGTGGCTAGAGTATTCACGACAATGACCCAGGAGCATCCCATGAACCCCGGCAACGGAACACCTCCCGGACCCGGAGACACGTCGAGCGCTGCGGGACGGGCCGACGCGGTACCCCCGGACCTCCACCTGCGGGTGACGGACTGGTTCCGGGAGAATGCCCGGGACCTGCCCTGGCGGGATCCCGGATGCTCGGCCTGGGGCATCCTCGTCAGCGAGGTCATGCTGCAGCAGACACCGGTGGTACGCGTACTCCCCGTATGGCGGGAGTGGCTGGAGCGCTGGCCCACGCCGGCCCACCTCGCCGCCGAGCCATCGGGTGCGGCCGTGCGCCACTGGGGCCGCCTCGGCTATCCGCGCCGGGCGCTGCGCCTCCATGCCGCGGCCACGGCGATCGTCGCCTCTCACGCCGGCGAGGTACCCGCCACGTACGACGAGCTCCTCTCCCTGCCCGGCGTCGGCACCTACACCGCCGCCGCCGTGGCCGCCTTCGCCTTCGGCCGCCGCGAGACCGTCGTCGACACGAACATCCGTCGCGTGCATGCGCGCCTCGTCGGCGGAACCGCCCTCCCCGCGCCGGTGCTGACGGCGGCGGAGACGAGGCGGGCGGTGGCCCTCCTGCCCGTCGACGACGCGCTGTCCGTGCAGTGGAACGCCGCGGTGATGGAGCTGGGGGCCGTGGTCTGCACTGCGCGGGCACCGCTCTGCGCCGCATGCCCGGTCATCGACGCCTGTGCCTGGGTCGCCGCCGGGCGTCCCGCTCCCGAGTACGTGCCCAAGGGCCAGTCATGGGCGGGCACCGACCGGCAGGTCCGCGGCGCCATCGTCGCCGTGCTGCGGCACGCCGACAGCCCCGTGGCACGACCGATCCTGATGCGGACCCCCGCCGACCCCGGCATCGGGGTACCCGTCAATGTCCCGGCCCTCGCCGGACACGCGGGCCCGCTCGCCACCCTGCACGGCCTGCAGGCGCCCACCGAGCAGCTCGAACGCGCCCTCGCCGGGCTGCTGGCGGACGGCCTCGCCGAGGAGACCGAGGCGGGCCTCCGGCTGCCCGGCTAGGAGGCCGCCCGGCCAGGAGGCTGCGGGACGGCGGAGGACGCCCGACGGATCAGGCCGGTTCGCCGAACCCCGACTCGACCGCCTGGCCGACGAAGTCCACGGCCGCCTGCGCGTCGGGGCCGCTGGCCTCGACGGTGATCGTCCGGCCCTGCCCCAGACCGAGGCTCATCAGGAGCATCACCGACTTGCCGTCGACGCCGTTCACGATCACCTCGGCGTCGAGGTCGGCGAGCCCCGCGGCGAGGGATGCGGCAGGGCGGGCATGCAGCCCCATCTGGTTCGGCAGGGTCCAGGAGCCGCTCACCGTCGCTCCCGAGGACGGCGGCCCGTCCTGCCCGGCACCATGACCGGGTGCTGCGGCGCCATGGCTCACGAAGGGCTCGAACTCCTCGGGCCGGACGGAGACGACGGCGCCCTCGGCCGCCCGCACGACGTCGTCGAGGGATGATCCCCCCTGCGCCTGCACGGCTGCGGCGACGGCCCCTTCGACGAGGGCGGCCTGGGCGAGACGCACCGTGTTCCGGGTCTCGGGGTCGAGGAACTCGAGCACCATCTCGGCGGTCATGACGGCCGAGCCGAGGTCCGTCAGGACCACCACGCCGTCGCCCCCCGACGCCCGCTCGATCGCGGCCTGCACGAGGTCGAAGCTCGTGCCGATGCGCGCCGGTCCGCTGCCGTCCGCCGCGCCGCCCGCAGCCACGAGGACGACGTCGGGCGCCATCTGCGCTGCGAGCTCGACGACCCCCTCGGCGATCTTCTCGCTGTGCGAGACGATGACCAGTCCGACGCTCATGCGACCTCTCCTCCGGCGGCCTCGGAGGCGGCCTGCAGGATCAGCGCTGTGGACACCGCACCAGGATCCCGGTGTCCTGCACTGCGCTCGCCGAGGTAGCTGGCCCTGCCCTTGCGGGCGATCAGCGGTTCGGTGGCCACGGCCCCTGCATGGGCGGCGTTGGCGGCCGCCGCGAGCACCTCGGGCGGGGTGGCTCCCGCCTGGGCCGCGGTCTCCGCCGATTCGGTGGCCGGCGTCCAGGCATCCACCATCGTCTTGTCGCCCACCTCGGCCTTGCCGCGGGCGACGATGCCGTCACGGGCGGCCCTGATCATTGCAGCCACCCCTGCGGCGTCCACCTCGCCGGCGTCACCGAGGGAGGTCGCGGCACGGAGGAAGGCCGTGCCGTACAACGGTCCGGCGGCGCCGCCCACCGTGGACATCAGGGTCATGGCGACCTGCTTGAGGACGGCCGCGGGCGTACCGGGGGCGTCCCCGGCGTCGAGCTTCGCGACGACCGCGCTGAAGCCCCGGTCCAGGTTCTCCCCGTGGTCCGCGTCACCGATCACCCGGTCGAGGTCGATCAGCAGGGCGCGGTTCTCGGCGACGACGCGTGCCGTCTCCTGGATCCAGCGGACGGTCCAGGCGGTGTCGAGGGGCTGCACCATCCTCAGACCCCCCAGCGCAGGGCGGCGGTGTGGACCGGGGAGTCCCACAGCTCGAGCATCTCGTCGTCGACGCGCAGGACGGTCAGGGAAGCCCCCTGCATCTCGAGGGCAGTGATGTAGTTGCCCACGAGGGACCGCTCGATCGTGACGCCGAGCTCGTCGAGCAGTTGCGCGACCTTCCGGAAGACGATGTAGAGCTCGCTCGCGGGCGTCCCGCCCATCCCGTTGACCATCACGAGGGTCCTGTCCCCCGAGGCCAGCCGAAGGTCGGCGACGATGGGATCGAGGAGCCGCTGCGTGATGCCGTCGGCGTCCTCCAGCGCGATCCGGTGCCGTCCGGGCTCCCCGTGGATGCCGATCCCGATCTCGATCTCGTCCTCCGCCAGGTCGAAGCTGGGCACTCCCGCGTGCGGGACGGTGCATGCGGCGAGGGCGACGCCCATCGAGCGGACGCCGTCGACGACGCGCTGGGCCACGCCCGCGACGCCGTCCAGATCGTCACCCCGTTCCGCCGCGGCGCCCGCGATCCGCTCGACGAAGACGGTCCCACCGACGCCGCGCCGGCCCGCCGTGTACAGGGAGTCCTCGACGGCGACGTCGTCGTCCACGAGGACCGAACGCACGGGAACGCCGTCCGCCTCCGCCATCTCCGCCGCCGTCTCGAAGTTGAGGACGTCGCCCGTGTAGTTCTTGACGATGTGCAGGACGCCGGCACCGCCGTCGACCGCGGACGTCGCGGGGATGATCTGGTCCGGCGTCGGTGAGGTGAAGACCGCTCCCGGCACCGCGGCGTCGAGCATCCCGCGTCCCACGAAACCGGCGTGGAGTGGTTCGTGTCCGCTGCCGCCTCCGGAGACGATGCCCACCTTGCCCTGGACGGGTGCGTCCCTGCGAGTGATGAAGAGGGGGTTCGGGTGGACGGTCACGAGGTCGGCATGTGCGATGCCGAATCCTTCGACCGACTCGTCGACCACGGCCCTGGGGTCATTGATGAGCTTCTTCACGACGGCTGCTCCTTGGCTGCGAACGGACACTCTGACAGCCTGCAGCCCGCATTCCCTGGACCACCCCGGCCATTGGCCACGTTACCGCCCGTTCCTGCCGCTGCCTATAGGCGACCGGCGCAGCCGTCCCTTGGGGGAGACGCCTGAGGGAAGGGCCAGGATCCCGGGCGCCCTCCCTCAGGTGGTCCGGCCTGCGGGTTCACCGGCAGGCCGATGCTGCATCAGTCGCGCTTGAAGGCGTCCTTGACGTTCTCGCCGGCGTCCTTGAGGTTCGAGCTGGCCTGGTCCTTGTGGCCCTCGGCCTCCAGGTTCTCGTTGTCGGTCGCCTTGCCCAGACCTTCCTTGATCTTGCCGCCCAGGCCTTCGCCCTTGTTCCCGATCTTGTCATCCAGTCCCATGATGCGGACCTCCTTCGACTCGGTGTTCGGCCACCGGTACCGGTGGCGTGCCAGCAGCTCCGGGGAGATGCTAAGTCGTCTTACCTTATCCTCCTCCGGCGGCGGAAAGCGAACCTTCCCGCTTCAGAGCTGCCTGATCATGCGGGTATTGCCGAGCGTGTTCGGCTTCACCCGCGCCAGGTCGAGGAACTCCGCGACGCCCTCGTCATGGGACCGCAGGAGTTCCGAGTAGATCTGCGGATCGACGGCGGACTGGTCGGCCATGACCTCGAAACCGTGGCGCCGGAAGAACTCCACCTCGAAGGTCAGGCAGAACACCCGGCTCACCCCGAAGGCACGCGCCTCCTCGAGCAGTCCCTCGACCAGCGCGTGCCCGACGCCGCGGCCGCGGGCGGCAGGCGAGGTCGCCAGCGTGCGGACCTCCGCGAGGTCCTCCCACATGATGTGCAGCGCCCCGCAGCCGAGCACCTCACCGCCGTCGGACTCCGCGATGCGGAACTCGGGCAGGCCCTCGTAGTACGCCACCGTCTCCTTGGCCATCAGGATGCGCTCCTCGGCGAGGGGTTCGACCAGCGACTTGATGGCCGGGACGTCGGAGGTGCGGGCGGGGCGGATGGTGAAGGGGAAGGTCATTCGACCCACTCTACAAAGCGCCGCCCCGCCCGCACCCCTACAGGCCCAGCTCGGCGGGCAGCTCCCGCTCCTCACCGAGGACGTGCGACGCCAGGAAGGCCTCGACGACCCCGTACCAGATCCGGGCATGCTGGGGCTTGAGGATCCAGTGGTTCTCGTCCGGGAAGTAGAGGAAGCGGTGGGGCGTCCGGCCCTCGGCATCGGCCGGCAGCTGCGACTTCGACAGCAGCTCGTACCAGAGCCGCAGGCCCTCGCCGATCGGCACCCGGTAGTCCTTGTCGCCGTGGATGACGAGCATGGGGGTACGGATCTCCCCCACGTGGTGGTGCGGCGAGTTCTCCTCCCTGGCCTCGGGGGTCATCTCCCGCTCCCAGTAGAAGGCGGCATCCGTGGTGGGGCCGAACTGGTCCAGCGACCACAGGCTCGCGTGGGTCACGATGGCTGCGAAGCGGTCCGTGTGCCCGGCGACCCAGTTCGCCATGTAGCCGCCGAAACTGCCGCCCATCGCCGCCACGCGGGTCTCGTCGATGTCCTTCCGCGCCACCAGGTCGTCCGTCGCCGCCATGAGGTCGGTATACGGTGCGCCGCCCCACCGCCCCCAGCCGCGGTCCACCATGTGCTGCCCGTACCCCGTGGACAGCGCCGGGTCCGGCAGGAGGACCGCGTACCCGCGTGCAGCCATGATCCACGGCGACCAGCGCCATGTCCACGCATTCCACGAACCGATCGGCCCGCCGTGGATCCACAGCAGTGCGGGCGCGGGCGACTCCTCGGAGGCGCCCTCGGGGAGCACGGAGCACGAGCCACGACTTCACCGGCTGTCCGTCCTCCCCCACGGATTCGATGCGCTCGAGCGTGCCGGGCAGTGCGGGGCGCTCCGCCGGATTGCGCAGGCGCTCGGTGGCGCCGGAGGCGAGGTCGATCCGCACCGCCTCCGCCGGGAACAGGTACGAGCTGCGCAGCGCGTAGGCGGTGGCCCCGTCCGGGGAAACCTGCACGTCGGAGTATGCCGCCGCATCCTCCGTCACCCGCCGCACCACCCCCGTGGCGACGTCGATCACGAAGACCGGCGCCGCGCCGTCGTCGTCGGCCGTCACGACGAGGGCCGAGCCGTCGGGCAGCCACGCGGCAGGGGACGGCCAGCGATCCCAGTCGCCGGCCAGCGGCGTCGGCTCCCCGCCCTCGAGGGGGAGCAGCAGCAGGCTGGTGGCGGGCGCGAGCTCCACCGTGGTGCGCCGGTCCTTCACGACGGCGAGGTGGCGGCCGTCGGGGCTGACGGGACCGGGCGAGTAGTCGCTGTCGCGGTCGTCCAGCAGGACGGTGAGTTCCCGCGTGGCCAGGTCCACACGGGCGAGCACCGTGCGCTGGGAGCCGCGTTCCTCGGGCACGGTGAGGGCCGTGAAGAGCGTCGATCCGTCGGGGCTGAGCACGGGGTGGGCGTCCCGCAGGCCTCCGCGCACGGAGGGGGGCGAGGTCCTCGAGCGCCCGCCCGCCGTCGTCGTCGAGTCCCTGCAGGCCGAAGTACCGCGGCTCGTCCGGCCCGAGGTCGGCGTCCCAGTAGCGCACCGGGTAGCCGTCGTGCAGGATGGCAGCGACTCCTGCCTCCTTGCGCACCTTGCGGCGCTCGGCGTCGTCCTCCTCGTTCGCGGAACCGGCCAGCGCGTTCGCGGTGACGACCACGACGTCGGCCGCGTCGGCCGTGGCCACGCCTGCGACACCGCCGTCGCGGGTCAGGAGCAGGGACGCCTCACCGCCCACGGCCGGAAGACGCCACAGCGCGGCACGCTTCTCGCCGTCCGCGTCCTCCGGGTCGGGGCGTGCCGAGGTGAAGAGCAGGTCGCCGCTGGCGAGGAACACGGCGCCCGACTCCCCTGCCGCGCCCTGCGTGAGGCGCCGCGCGGGCTGCTCGCCCGCAGGGTCGACCTCCCACAGTGCGGTCCGATAGGCGGTCTTCTTGGAGTCGAGGGTCGCGACGGACGTCACGAGGCGCGTGCCCGTCCGGTCGAGGACGAGGCCGCTGAGGCGCGGCAGGGCGACGAAGTCATCGAGCGATGAGAAAGGGGTGGTCATGCGTCATCTCTACCACCGTGTGTGGCCCCGGTCACAACCGTTCACTCAGGGAAGAATTCCGTTGCTGAAGGCACCCATCGTCCTACGGGCCCCTGGCCCCACGACGGCGGAACCCGCCCTGGTGACCAGGGCGGGTTCCGGAATGCCGTGCGGTGCGTGCTGCCGGTACTACTCGGGGACGGTGGCCTCGAGAGCGGCCGGCGCATCCTCCAGTTCCTTGGGAGCACCGTGTCCGACAAAGGTGAAGCGCGCATCCACGCCCTCGCCCTCGACGTCGACGTCGACGCGCTCTCCCGACTTCAGCTCGCCGAAGAGGATCTTCTCCGACAGCTGGTCCTCGATCTCGCGCTGGATGGTGCGGCGCAGCGGCCGGGCACCCATCGCGGGATCGTAACCGCGGGTCGCAAGGAGCACCTTGGCCGCGGGGGTGAGCTCGATCGTCATGCCCTTGTCCGCCATCCGGCGGCTCAGGCGCTCGAGGAACAGGTCCACGATCTGGACGATCTCGTCCTGGGTGAGCTGCGGGAACACCACGGTGTCGTCGACGCGGTTGAGGAACTCCGGGCGGAAATGCTGCTTGAGCTCCTCCTGCACCTTCGCCTTCATCCGGTTGTAGCTCGTCTGGGTGTCGGAGCCGGACTGGAAGCCCGTCATGACGCCCTTCGAGATGTCGCGTGTCCCGAGGTTGGTGGTCATGATGATCACCGTGTTCTTGAAGTCCACCATGCGGCCCTGGCTGTCCGTCAGGCGGCCGTCCTCGAGGATCTGCAGGAGCGAGTTGAAGAGATCGGCGTGCGCCTTCTCCACCTCGTCGAACAGCACCACGGAGAACGGCTTGCGGCGGACCTTCTCGGTCAGCTGGCCGCCCTCCTCGTAGCCCACGTAGCCCGGAGGGGCACCGAAAAGCCGCGAGACGGTGTGCTTCTCGGAGTACTCGGACATGTCGAGGGTGATCAGGGCATCCTCCTCGCCGAACAGGAACTCCGCGAGGGCCTTGGCGAGCTCCGTCTTACCGACACCCGTGGGGCCGGCGAAGATGAAGGAGCCACCCGGACGCTTCGGGTCCTTGAGGCCGGCGCGCGTGCGGCGGATGGCCTGCGAGATCGCCTTGATGGCCTCGTTCTGTCCGATGACCCGCTTGTGCAGTTCGGCCTCCATGTTCAGCAGTCGCGAGGACTCGGCCTCGGTCAGCTTGAACACGGGGATGCCGGTGGAGTTCGCGAGCACCTCGGCGATGAGTTCCTCATCCACCTCGGCGATGTCGTCCAGCCCGCCGGACTTCCAGCGGCGCTCCTTGTCGCTGCGCTCGTCGTGGAGCTTCTGCTCCTTGTCGCGCAGCGCGGCAGCACCCTCGAAGTCCTGGGAGTCGATGGCCGACTCCTTCTCGCGCTTGACGTTCGCAATCCGCTCGTCGATCTCCTTGAGCTCCGGCGGCGCGGTCATCCGGCGGATGCGCAGGCGCGCCCCCGCCTCGTCGATGAGGTCGATCGCCTTGTCCGGCAGGAACCGGTCCGAGATGTAGCGCTCGGCCAGCGTCGCCGCGCTCGACAGGGCACCGTCCGTGATGGACACGCGGTGGTGCGCCTCGTAACGGTCGCGCAGGCCCTTGAGGATCTCGATCGCGTGGGCCACGGAGGGCTCGGCGACCTGGATCGGCTGGAAACGGCGCTCGAGCGCGGCGTCCTTCTCGATGTGCTTGCGGTACTCGTCCAGCGTGGTGGCGCCGATGGTCTGGAGTTCACCACGGGCGAGCATGGGCTTCAGGATCGATGCGGCGTCGATGGCACCCTCGGCGGCACCTGCGCCGACGAGGGTGTGGATCTCGTCGATGAACAGGATGATGTCGCCGCGGGTACGGATCTCCTTGAGGACCTTCTTCAGCCGCTCCTCGAAGTCGCCGCGGTACCGCGAGCCGGCCACGAGGGACCCGAGGTCCAGCGTGTACAGCTGCTTGTCCTTGATGGTCTCCGGGACGTCGCCGCGGACGATCGCCTGGGCGAGGCCCTCGACGACGGCGGTCTTGCCGACACCGGGCTCACCGATCAGGACGGGATTGTTCTTGGTACGTCGGGAGAGCACCTGCATGACGCGCTCCATCTCGGACTCGCGCCCGATGACGGGATCGAGCTTCGACTCGCGCGCCGCCTGCGTCAGGTTGCGGCCGAACTGGTCCAGCACCACCGAGCCGGCGGGAGTTCCCTCCTGCTGCGGACCGCCGGCGGCAGCCGGCTCCTTGCCCTGGTAGCCGGACAGCAGCTGGATGACCTGCTGGCGGACACGGTTGAGGTCTGCGCCGAGCTTCACGAGGACCTGCGCGGCGACGCCCTCACCCTCGCGGATGAGACCGAGCAGGATGTGCTCGGTACCGATGTAGTTGTGGCCGAGCTGGAGTGCTTCCCGCAGGGAGAGCTCCAGTACCTTCTTGGCCCGGGGGGTGAAGGGGATGTGACCGGACGGGGCCTGCTGGCCCTGCCCGATGATCTCCTGAACCTGCTCCCTCACGGCACCCAGCGAGATGCTGAGCGACTCCAGGGCCTTGGCGGCGACACCCTCGCCCTCGTGGATCAGGCCAAGCAGGATGTGCTCGGTGCCGATGTAGTTGTGGTTGAGCATGCGGGCCTCTTCCTGGGCCAACACGACAACTCGACGGGCACGATCTGTAAATCTCTCAAACATGAGACACACACTCCTAGCTAACGCGTAATTCGATGCTACGGGTACGGCATGTGCTTTGGGTGCGTGTTCGCCACAGGCGAGATAACGCCGGAGGGCTTCCCCTCCGGCGTCGGGTAGTGGTGGTCAGCGCTGGGCGGCGCGGTAGGCCTCGACGATCTCGCTGTTCACGCGGCCACGGGAGGAGACGTTGTAGCCGTTCTCCTTGGCCCATTCGCGGATCTGGGCGGCTTCCTGGTTGCGCGAGGCGGCCGGAGCGCTCGGGCGCTGCTGCTTCGCGGAGTTGCTGCGACGGGCGGCCCCGACGTACTCGGCGAGGGTCGCGCGGAGTTCCGAGGCATGCGTCTCCGAGAGGTCGATCTCGTACTGCACGCCGTCGAGGCCGAAGCGCACGGTTTCGTCGGCTTCCCCGCCGTCGATGTCATCGATGAGAATGATCTTTACCTTCTGCGCCACAATGCTCTCCTTATTCAGTTCCTCGATATCAATGCCCCAGGAATTAGTATGGGGCATTCATGAATCGAGGTCAAAAGAAGAGCATTCCTAACTCGGATCGATTTCCTGGCCGTCATTCTTTTGCCGCGCGGCCTCGCGGTTCCTCGCGTCCTCGACGTCCTGCATTTCCTCGGCACGTGCCAGCGCCTCGCGTTCGGCGCGGTCGGCATTGAATATGGCCTTGATCGCGAAGTAGAAAAGCACTGCCAAGCAGGCTGACGGCAGGAGGACCGCTACATATTCCACCGCTACTGCCCCGCCTCGGGCTTGAGAATCGGGAAGAGGATGGACTCGCGAATTCCGACGTTCGTGAAAAAGCATCACGAGCCGATCGATTCCGAGACCGATACCGCCCATCGGCGGGGCCCCGTATTCGAGGGCCCGCAGGAAGTCCTCGTCCAGCTGCATGGCCTCGTCGTCTCCGGCCGCGGCCTGTCGCGACTGCTCGGTGAGGCGCTCACGCTGGATCACCGGGTCGATGAGTTCGGAGAAGGCCGTGCCGCGTTCCATCCCCCCGATGATGAGGTCCCATGCCTCGATCAGCCGCGGGTCCTCGCGGTGGGTCCGGGCGAGCGGCTGCGCCGACGGTGGGTAGTCGTAGACGAAGGTCGGCTGGATGAGCGTCGGCTCCACGATCTCGGAGAAGAGCTCGAGCACCACCTTCTCCGCGCCCCAGGCCGGATCCAGCGAGACCTCGTGGCGTTCCGCGATCGACCGCAGCTCCTCGAGGCCGGTGTCCGGCGTGACCTCCTGGCCCACCGCGGAGGAGAGAGACCGGGATAGACGCCGAGCCACGCCCACTCGCCGTCGAGGTCGATCGTGCCCTTCGCGGTCTCGATGGTGCGCGATCCCAGCAGATCGGCACAGGCGAGGATCATCTCCTTCATGCGGTCCGCCATCACGAACTGGTCGGCGTAGGCCTCGTAGCACTCGAGCATCGTGAACTCGGGGCTGTGCGTGGAGTCGACGCCCTCGTTGCGGAAGATCCGGCCGATCTCGTAGACGCGGTCGATCCCGCCGACGACGGCACGTTTCAGGTACAGCTCCAGGGCGATGCGGAGCGTCATCTTCTGGTCGAAGGCGTTGAGGTGGGTCTCGAACGGCCGGGCCGTCGCTCCGCCGTGGACGAGCTGGAGGATGGGCGTCTCGACCTCGATGTAGTCATGGCGGTTGAGCGTCTCGCGGAGGGTCCGCGTGATCGCGGCGCGGGTGCGGACCATCTGCCGGGCCTCCTCGCGGACCATCAGGTCCACGTAGCGCTGCCGGACGCGCGTCTCCTCGTTGACGCCCGCGTGCAGCGTGGGCAGCGGGCGGAGCGCCTTCGATGCCATGGCCCAGGAGTCCGCCATCACGGAGAGTTCGCCGCGCCGTGAACTGATGACCTCGCCGTGCACCTGGACATGGTCGCCGAGGTCGACGAGCGCCTTCCAGTCGGCGAGGCGGTCCGGGCCGATCTCCGCGAGGCTCAGCATGACCTGGAGCCGGGTGCCGTCCCCCTCCTGAAGCGTCGCGAAGCACAGCTTGCCCGAGTTGCGGAGGAAGACGACGCGTCCGACGACGGCGACCTGCCGGCCGCTCGACTCTCCCGTGGGGAGGTCGCCGAACTGCTCCCGCACCCGCACCTCGCCGAGCGAGTGCGTCCGCTCCGGCTTGACCGGGTAGGCCTCGGTGCCGGCGTCGAGCAGGGCCGCCCGCTTCTGCAGCCGGAAGCGCATCTGCTCGTTGAGGTCTTCCGCGGGGAGGATGTCGTCGTGGGTCACGGAAGACAAGTTTACGGCTCCCTGCCGGGCGCCGGGTGCCGGTGTGCCTCAGCCCACGACCGGCAGGAAGGTGTTGTCGATCAGGCGCACCGCGCCGACCCTGGCCGCGACGACGGCGAGCGCCTGGCGCGACCCGGCGGCGTCCCCGACGACGGCGAACGACGACGGGTCCACGACCTCGAGGTAGTCGAGCTCCACCAGCTCCTCGGACGCTATCTCGGCGCGTGCACGGGCGAGGTCGGGTGGTGCGCCCCGGCGGGCGGTGTCGCTCAGCCCGCGGAGCACGCGTGAGAGCACCAGCGCCGCGTCACGCTCAGCGGGACCGAGGAAACGGTTCCGGCTCGAGAGCGCCAGCCCGTCGGCGTCGCGGACGATCGGCACGCCCTCGATGCGCACGGGTACGTCGAGGTCGAGCACCATCCGGCGGATGAGTGCGAGCTGCTGCGCGTCCTTCTCGCCGAAATACGCGCGGTACTCCGCCGTGGTGCCGGGCATCCCGAGGTTCAGCAGCTTCGCGACGACCGTCAGCATGCCGTCGAAGTGGCCGGGCCGCGATGCCCCCTCGAGCACCTCGCCCATCCGTCCGGCGCTGACCCGGACCGAGGGTTCCCCGCCCGGGTACATGTCCTCGACGGAGGGGGCGAAGACGACGTCGACCCCGCACCCGCCCAGGAGCCGCAGGTCCTCGTCGAGTGTGCGCGGATAGCGGTCGAGGTCCGCCGGGTCGCCGAACTGCAGGGGATTGACGAAGACGGACGCCACGACGACGTCGTCGGCTGCCCGCGCCGTCCGCGCGAGTGCGGCGTGCCCCTCGTGCAGGCCGCCCATGGTGGGGACGAGGCCGAGCGACGGCGGGCCGTCGGCCCCGCTGCGGGCGGCCGCCCGGTCCAGGAGCGCCGAGGTGGCGGTCCGGAGCTCGGCAGGGGTGGGGACGAGGAGCGGGGTGGCCGGGCGGGTGGTGCCGGTCGGGGTCACGGGAGGTCCTTCGAGGAAGTGGATGTGGTGCCGCCGCGCGGCGGGGTGGGTCGGGTCGGGAGAGGTCAGGGCGGCGGGCCGGACGCGCCGTCCTGCGGCGGGCGGGGAGGCCCGCTCCCGCCGGGGACATCCGCGAGCGCGGCGAGGATCGCCTCGCCCTGCGCCGGCGACAGGACGCCCCGCTCGAGCGCGCGCAGCGCGGTGGCGCGGGCCATGCCGAGGTAGGCCTGGCGGGTGTCGGGGGCGTCGTGCGCCTCGAGGGCCGCACGGTGCGCGCGGACGGTCCCGGCGTCACCGCGTGCCACCGGTCCGGTCAGTGCACTCTCGCCCGAGGACAGGGCGTTCTCGAGCGATGCCTTCATGAGCGGGCCCAGCATGCGGTCGGGATGCTGGACGCCGAGGTCGGCGAGGAGCTGTGCGGACTGCGCGGCGATCGTCACCAGGTGGTTCGAGGCGTGCGCGAGGGCCGCGTGGTACAGCGCCCGGGACTACTCCTCGATGACGACCGGCTCCGCTCCCATCTCCACGACGAGTGCCTGCGCGATGGGCAGCACGGCGGACGGGGCGGTGATGCCGAACATGCTGTCCGGCAGGCGCCCGAGGTCCAGGCTCATACCGGTGAAGGTCATGGCGGGATGGATGGCCAGGGGGATGGCGCCGGCCGCGCGTGCGGGGCCCAGCACGGCGGTCCCGTAGCGGCCGGAGGTGTGCACCACGAGCTGCCCCGCCTGCCACACCCCGAGCTGGGCGAGCCCTTCGACCAGCGTGGGCAGGGCGTCGTCGGGCACCGTCAGCAGCACGAGTTCCGCGCGCTCGATGATGTCGGGGACCTCGAGGACGGGAACCCCGGGCAGCAGGTTCTCGGCGCGTTCACGGCTCGCCTCGGAGACGGCTGCTACTCCGACGACGGCGTGGCCCGCCGACCGCAGGGCCGCACCGAGGACGGCTCCCACCCTTCCCGCGCCCACGATGCCGACGCCGAGCCGTCCCGGTCGGCGGGATGCGTCAGCGCCGGCCATCGGCGGGCTCCTCCGTCCCGTCGGTCGCGGGCGCGTAGAGCGGCACCTCGGGCATCACGTCCCGGACGCCGGGAGCCGGCCGCGCAGCGTCCTGCGGCGTCCCGGCGTCGCCGGGCCGGGTCTGCCCGGCGTCCTCCGCGTCCCCCGCGTCCCCGGTGTCCCCGGTGTCCCCGGTGTCCCCGGTGGCTGCCGCGGGGGGCGCGCCGGGGACGGGCTTCATCCACTGCTCGGGGCCGCTGCGGCGCCGGGCCTCGGCAGCGCGGGCGGCCTGACCGTGGAAGAGCTCCCAGGCCGTGGCCGAGTCCGCGAGGAGGACCCGCGGACTGACCGGGCCGGGCGTCGTCTGGAACTGCAGGTTCGAGACGCGGAAGCGCCGGTCCACGGGGCCCTGCTCGATCGAGAGCGACTGGGTCCGCTCGTGCGGCACGACGACGAGCTGGCGCCACAGCACGCCGGAGCGCATGAGCAGTGCCGTCCGCGTTCCGACGAAGCCGTTGCGCCGCCAGGCGAGGGGTGCCAGCCACCGGGCCCGGCGCGGGGTGGTGACGAAGCCCTCGTCGCCGTCCCGGCCTGCCATGCCCGCGGTGAACACCTCGACCGGACGCGGCGTCCCGGGATCGGGCAGCACGAGGGCGAGGATCTGCAGCACCTCGTCGCGGGTGCCGACGGGGAGGAGCGTCGCACGTGCCTGTCCCTCGCTCGAGACCGACGCCCCGTAGCCCGCGACGTTCACGGTGACGCGGTACCAGCCCTTCAACCGCCACAGCGGTGACTGCAGGATGCTCAGGGCCTGCACGCGTCCCGGCGGTACCGTCTGCGAGCGCGTGTCCAGCAGTCCGTAGCGCATTCGGATGCCGTCCGGGGACGTCGCTGCGCGGAAGTTGTAGCCCGTGTTGAGGGCCGACCAGTAGGCGCCGACGACGCCGATGAGGATGGGGATGAAGGACGTCGCGATGATCGGCGTCTCCAGGACCACTCCGAGCGTGGTGACGACGGCGGCGGCCACGACCAGCGCCACGGTGGTCCCCGAGAGGACGGCTGCTCCGACGACGCGCGCGGGCGGGATGGCGACCACCTCACGCTCGGGCGCCTCGACGGACTCCTCCGGGTGCTCCGGGTCCGGGTCCACGCCTGCCGCGCGGGCGAGGATCGTCGCGCGCAGCCTGCGGGCGTCGGCCAGCTTCAGGAACGCGAGCCGGACCGCGGACTCCCCTGCATCGGCCACCTCGAACTTGAGCTCCGCGAGCCCGAAGATCCTGGCGAGGAAGGGCTGCACGATGTCGATGGCCTGCACCCGGTCGAGGCGTGCCTGCCGCTGCTGCCGGAACACGACGCCGGAGTGGACGCGCACGTGCTCGGCCGTCACCTGGTAGCGCGTGAAGTACCACGAGACGAGGAAGGCGGCCGCGATCACCACCACGACGCCGAGCACGATCCCCCCGGCCACCAGCAGGCCGATGCCCTCGGGCAGGGGACCCCGCTCCCGTGGGCCGCCGCTGAACAGGCCCTCGAACCAGTCCCTGCCCACGAAGTAGAGGATGGCGACGAGCGCGATCCAGCCGCGCACCAGCGGGGAGATGAAGTGGACCCGATGCCAGGTGTCGGCAGCCGGAGCGGTGGCCTCCGGACCGTCCGGGGCGGGAGCCGCGGGGAGGTCGCCGGAGGAGCCGGGCGGGGCCGTCACAGCCCGGCCAACCGAGCTTCTCCCCGCGCAGACAGCTGCTCGCGCAGCCTCGTGCCCTCCTCGGAGGGCAGGCCGGGGATCAGGGCGTTCGTGGCGGGGGACGCCGTGTGGAGCTTGAGCGTGCAGATCCCGAACGCGCGCTCGAGCGGCCCGACGGCGACGTCGACGTACTGCATGCGGCCGTACGGGACCACCATGGTGCGCTGGAAGAAGACGCCCTGGCGGACCAGGAGGTCGTCGTCGCGCTCGGCATAGCCGATCGCGGCGACCTGCCGGGGCAGCAGCACGCCCCGCCACGCGGCGATGACCAGCACGACGGCGGGGAGCCCCCAGGCGATCACCGGCGGCGGGAACGAGTTCCAGAGACCCGTGAGGCGGAGGACCAGCGGGACACTCGCCAGGACGAGCCAGACCACCGACCCGATGAGCCAGCCGAGCAGCCGGACGCGCAGGTACTTCGGTGACACCCTGGACCACTCGAGCCCGGACGGGTCGATCGGTTCCCTACGCATATTCCCCCTCGATGGAGCCCGGCGCGCCCGTGCCGTCGTCGTCGGGCGGAAGTCTGCAGAAGCTCTCGACGACCAATCCCACCACAATCATCAGGATCCCGCCCACCATGAGTGCCACGGACCCCCACAGGGGTGCCGTGGTGGAGCGCACCGCCAGGAGTGCCACCTGGTCCACCAGGATCCCCGCGTGCCAGCCGAGGCTGAGCGCCCCCGCGTACGCACAGGCCTGCGCGAGGACGAGGGTGCGGGTGGCGAGGATCGGATCGAGGGGCCGGTCGCGGTCGCCGTTGCGCCACCGGAGCACGCGGCGCCCGAAGACCAGGGTGATGCCGAGAATCACCGCCGTGGTGACGAGGGACGTCAGCGGCAGGGTCGGGGTGCCGTAGCCGTTGCGGGTCGCGAGCCAGTTGGCCGACCAGCCGGCGAGTCCGGCCAGCACGCCCACCAGGGCCAACCAGCGGAACCGAAGGGTGCTCACAGCGTCCTAGACTCCCTCGAAGGGCACCAGGCCCGCAAGGTCGGCGGCCTGCGCGGCGAGTCCGGCGACGGGCCGGCCGCCCAGTTCCGCCCCGGGGTCCATCCAGGCCCACGGCTGCAGGACGAACGCGCGGGATGCGGCGCGGGGGTGCGGGATCGTCAGCGCGTCGTCGTCGGAGGTCCACGCTCCGTACGTGATGATGTCGACGTCGAGCGTGCGCGGCCCCCAGCGCACCGTACGTTTCCGGTGGTGGGTGTCCTCGACGGACTGGCAGTGCGCGAGGAGCTCGTACGGTCCGAGGTCCGTCTCCACCTCGATCACCATGTTGAGGTAGTCGGGCTGCTCCGGGCCTCCCACCGGCTTCGTCCGCACCACGGGCGAGACGGCGTGGAGCCGCACGTGCTCGGAATCGACGAGGTCGGCGACGGCGAGCACCAGGGTGTCGCTGCTGGCTCCGAGGTTGCTGCCCAGAGCGAGGACCGACCGGACGGTGCTCATGCCCGGCTCCGCCGCAGCGTCACGGCGACATCGCCGAACGGCACCTCGATGGGCGCCTTCGGCTTGTGGACGGTCACGTCGACGGCGGCGACGGGGAACGCGGCCAGGACCGCCGAGGCGATCGTCTCGGCGAGGGCCTCGATGAGGTCGAAGGGCTTCCCGCCGATGATGCCGTGCACCAGTTCGGCGAGCTCCCCGTAGTGCGCCGTCCTGGCGAGGTCGTCGCTGGTCCCCGCGGGCTGCAGGTCGAGGTGGAGCACGAGGTCCACCGCGAATGGCTGGCCGTTCCGGCGCTCGTGGTCGAAGACGCCGTGATATCCCTTGGTGGTGATGCCGGTGAGTACCACCGTGTCCAGGAGCCCGGAGGGTGAACCGGGCCTGCCCGGCACGGGGACGCCGTTCACCGTCGGGCGCCGGCGGCGGCGACCTTGACGGCGTCGAGCGTCGCGGCAGGATCATGCACGCGGACGCCCCAGGCGCCGGCGGCGGCGGCCAGGGTCGCGACCGCGAGTGAGGCGGAATCGCGCTCCCCGGGCGCTGCCGCCCTGCCCGCCGAGGTCAGGAGGGTACCCAGGAACCGCTTGCGGGAGGCACCGACGAGCACGCGGTGTCCCAGCCCGGTGAAGGCGTCGAGGTTCCGCAGGATCGCCCAGTTGTGCTCGTCGGTCTTCGCGAAGCCGAGTCCCGGATCGAGGATGATCTGCTCGGCGGCGACCCCGGCGGCCGTGAAGCGGTCGCGCAGTCCGACCAGTTCCGCGGTAACCTCCGCGACGACGTCGCCGTAGGTGGCCAGGCCGTCCATCGTCGCGGCCGTGCCCC
This sequence comes from Arthrobacter sp. MN05-02, assembly GCA_004001285.1. Taxonomy (NCBI): domain Bacteria; kingdom Bacillati; phylum Actinomycetota; class Actinomycetes; order Micrococcales; family Micrococcaceae; genus Arthrobacter; species Arthrobacter sp. MN05-02. The sequence continues at coordinate 94,222 of AP018697.1, read as the reverse complement.
TCCGGTGGGTCAGGACGTAGGGCACGTTGCGCTCCGCGACGAGTGCCGGCATGGCGGGATCGAAGCCGGCGCCCGAGATGTCGTTGACGATCGCGGCACCGGCATCCAGCGCCTGCCGCGCGGTCTCGGCGTGCATGGTGTCGATGCTGACCAGGGCTCCGGCCTTCACGAGGGCCTTCACTACCGGGAGGACGCGGGCCAGCTCCTCCTCGATCGGCACCTGGTGGGCGTTCGGGCGGGTCGACTCCCCACCGACGTCGATGATGTCCGCACCCGCGTAGTGCATGCGGAGGCCGTGACCGATGGCGTCGTCGGTGGTGGCGTACCTGCCGCCGTCGCTGAAGGAGTCCGGAGTGACGTTCAGGATCCCCAGGACGACGGCGCGGTCCGCCGGCAGGTCCCCGACCGCCTTTGCCACCCGGACCGGCCGGAGGACGGGCAGCGGCGAGGTCGCCGGCCCTGTCCCGGGCGCTGCAGCGAGAGAATCCATGGGGTCCTACCTTCCGAGTATGAGGCTCATGGCCTCGGCACGCGTCGCCGTCTCACGGATCTGGCCGCGTACGGCGGACGTCACGGTCTTGGCGCCGGGTTTCCGCACGCCGCGCATCGACATGCACATGTGTTCGCATTCGATGACGACGATCGCTCCCTTGGGCTTCAGGTGCTCCATCATCGCATCGACGATCTGCGTGGTCAGCCGTTCCTGGACCTGGGGGCGCCGGGCGTAGACCTCCACGAGCCGCGCGAGCTTGCTCAGGCCGGTCACGCGGCCCTCCTCGGACGGGATGTAGCCGATGTGGGCCGTTCCGTGGAACGGCACCAGGTGGTGCTCGCACGTGGAGTAGAACGGGATGTCCTTCACCAGCACGAGTTCCTGGTGGTTCAGGTCGAACGAGGTGGACAGCACGTCGCTGGCATCCTGGTGCAGCCCCGCGAACATCTCCGCGTACGCCTTCGCCACCCGCCTGGGCGTCTCGAGCAGGCCGTCGCGATCCGGGTCCTCACCGATCGCCGCCAGGATCTCCCGGACCGCCCGCTGGATGCGGACCTGGTCCACGGGGGAACCGGTGGCTTCCAGCGCGGCTTCCACTACCTCGTCGTCGAAATCAGTCACAGCTCTTCCACCCCTTCTTCGGACACTGCTCGCTTCCGGCCCACTGGCCGGCGGCGTACTCCTGCGGGACTAGCTGTCCCGGCCGTCGCCGGAGCCGTCGCCCGACTCGGGCGACGGGAGGTCCGAGCCCCGGACGTCGAAGTCACCGGGAATGTCCGCATCCGCGATCTGGTCCTGCGGCGCCACGGACTCCGGGGCGGGCCGGCCGCTCTCGAGTGCTTCCGCCCGTTCCTTCGGGGACGTGACCGGCGGCAGCGAGTGCACGGGGCGCGTCTGCTTGGACAGCCACACCTCGCGCAGATCGCGCTTGCGCACGTTGTGGAACACCTCGGCGATCTCCGCCTGGTTGAGCGTCTCCCGCTCGAGCAGCTCGAGCGCCAGCCGGTCCAGGACGTCGCGGTTCTCGGTGAGGATCTGGTACGCCTCGTCGTGCGCGTCGTCGATCAGGCGGCGGACCTCCTCGTCGACCACCAGGGCGATCTGGTCGGAGTAGTCGCGGTCGCTGCCCATGTCGCGGCCGAGGAAGGGCTCACCGGCTCCCTGGCCGAGCTTCACGGCCCCGATGCGCTCGCTCATGCCGTACTGGGTCACCATCTTGCGGGCGGTCCCGGTGGCCTTCTCGATGTCGTTGGAGGCACCCGTGGACGGGTCGTGGAACACGATCTCCTCGGCCACCCTGCCGCCCATGGCGTAGGCGAGCTGGTCGAGCAGTTCGTTCCTGGTCACCGAGTACTTGTCGTCGCTCGGCATGACCATCGTGTATCCGAGGGCGCGTCCGCGCGGCAGGATGGTCACCTTGGTCACCGGATCGGTGTTGCGGAGCGCCGCCGCCACCAGGGCGTGGCCGCCCTCGTGGTACGCCGTGATCTTCCGTTCGAGCTCCTTCATCACGCGGCTGCGCTTCTGCGGCCCGGCGATCACGCGGTCGATGGCCTCGTCGAGTGCACGGTCGTCGATCAGCTGGGCGTTGGAACGGGCCGTCAGGAGTGCCGCCTCGTTGAGGACGTTCGCGAGGTCCGCGCCGGTGAAGCCCGGCGTCTTCTTCGCCACGGCCTTCAGGTCCACGTTGGACGCCATCGGCTTGCCCTTGGCGTGCACCGAGAGGATGTGCTCGCGGCCCTTCATGTCGGGGGCCTCGACGCCGATCTGACGGTCGAAGCGTCCCGGGCGCAGGAGCGCGGGATCCAGGACGTCGGGACGGTTGGTCGCGGCGATGAGGATGACGTTGGTGGTCGCGTCGAAGCCGTCCATCTCGACGAGGAGCTGGTTCAGGGTCTGCTCGCGCTCGTCGTTGCCGCCGCCCACGCCCGCACCTCGGTGGCGGCCGACGGCGTCGATCTCGTCCACGAAGATGATGGCGGGCGCATTGCTCTTCGCCTGCTCGAACAGGTCGCGGACGCGCGAGGCGCCGACGCCGACGAACATCTCGACGAAGTCGGAACCGGAGATGGAGTAGAAGGGGACGCCTGCCTCACCGGCGACGGCGCGGGCGAGGAGGGTCTTGCCGGTCCCGGGAGGGCCGTACAGCAGGACGCCCTTGGGGATCTTGGCGCCGAGGGCCTGGAACTTGGCGGGCTCCTGCAGGAACTCCTTAATCTCGAGGAGTTCCTCGACCGCCTCGTCGGCACCCGCGACGTCGTTGAACGTCACCTGGGGCATGTCCTTGGAGATGAGCTTGGCCTTGGACTTGCCGAACTGCATGACCTTCGAGCCGCCGCCCTGCATGCGGCTGAGCAGGAACCAGAAGATGACGCCGAGGATCAGGATGGGGAAGATCAGGCCGGCCAGGCTGAGCAGCCAGTTGCTCTCGGCGGGCTGGTCGGTGAAGCCGTCCGTGTCCGAGGTGTTGATGGCATCGACGACGCCCTCGGCGCGGGCAGTGCTGTAGTAGAACTGGACGCTCTCGCCCTTGCCCTCGTAGTCCTCGCGGAGGGTGAGGTCGACGCGCTGCTCGCCGTCGTGGATCTTGGCCTGCGACACCTTGTCATCTTCGAGGAGTTGGAGCCCGACATTGGTGTCGACGCGGACACTGCCCGTGCCGAAGAGGCTCGGGAGGACCAGGAGGAGCGCAACGACCGCGAGGACGATCCAGAAGAAGGGCCCCTTGAAGATGTTCTTGAATTTCATACGTCTCAGGGCAGCAAGCCCTGTCCCTCCTGCTGATGCAAGTAAAAGTGTGCGGGCGCACTGCTGCATGGGTGCCCGTGGAGCACCTCAACATATACACCGTCCGAGATCCACCACGTGCGGATTGTGGCAATAGTTCCCTCTTGGCGTACTCCCCGCACGCGGCGAGGGGGAATTCCAATTCGTAGACGTGCGGCGCCAGGGTGCCGATGAAATCGAGGTTGCGGTACTTCTCCGCGAAATCGAGGCCGTAGCCGACCACGAATTCGTTGGGGATGTCGTAGCCCACGTATTTGACGTCGATATCGACCTTCGCGGCGTCCGGCTTGCGCAGCAGGGTGCAGATCTCGACCGAGGCGGGTCCGCGGGACAGGAGGTTCGCCTTGAGCCAGGACAGCGTCAGGCCGGAATCGATGATGTCCTCGGCGATCAGGACGTGCTTGCCCATGAGATCGGTCTCGAGGTCCTTCAGGATCCGGACCACGCCGGAGGACTGCGTCCCCGAGCCGTAGGAGGAGACCGCCATCCAGTCCATGGTGATGTGGGAGTGGAGTGCGCGGGCGAGGTCCGCCATGACCATCACCGCGCCCTTCAGGACACCCACGAGGAGGATGTCCCGGCCCTGGTAGTCGGCATCGATCTGCTGGGCCAGCTCGTCGATCCGCTGCTGGATCTCTTCCCTGGTGTAGAGGACGTGCTTGAGATCTGACTGGACGTCGTTGGAATCCACCGATTACTCCTGGGTTGGACGGCGCGACTGCTTCACGCCGGGGCCATTGCTTCTAAGGACAAGATTGCCATAGCTCGGCTCTCCCCGGAGAACCGCCCGTCCCCGCACCTGGCGGTGGACGCTCACCTTCCCGCCCAGCTGCACCGGACCGGCGGAACCCTTCCTCTCGAGCAGGGACTCGGCTGCGCGGAGGCGTTCGGAGCTCGGCTGGAAGGCCCCGAGTTCCAGCGCGGCGAGGGCGAGAACCCGCTGCCTCAGGGCCGCGGGCAGGGCCCTCAGCCCTTCCTCGGACAGCAGGATCCCGCCGTCGCCGATCCTCCGGAGCTGTTCGTAGGCCTCGGCGCTCAGGCGTTCGAGGTGGTCCGCGTCCTGCCCGAGGATGCGTGCGGTCCGGGACAGCGCCCGGGCGATGCCCGGGCCGAGCTGCTCCTCGAGGAACGGCAGCACCTCGGCGCGGACCCGTGACCGGGCGTACGCCGGATCGAGGTTCGTGGGGTCGTGCCAGGGGTCGAGCCCGTAGAAGGCACAGATCGCCTCGGTGTCCGAGCGGCGGAGTTCGAGGAACGGGCGGACGTAGCGGCCACGGCGTGCGGGCATCCCGGCGAGCGAGCGTGTGCCGGAACCGCGCGCCAGCCCGAGCAGCACCTGTTCCGCCTGGTCGTCGAGGGTGTGTCCGAGCAGCACGGCGGCGGCTCCGAGCCGCGCGGCGGCGTCGTCGAGCGCCGCATACCGCGCGGTCCTGGCCGCCGCTTCCGGCCCCATGCCCTCGCGCTCGACGGCGACGCGCTGCACCTCGACGGGGTCGAGGCCGAGTTCGCGTGCGGCGCCGGCGGCCGCGGCCGTCCGCGCACTGCCGGCCTGCAGCCCGTGGTCGACGACGACGGCCCCGACGCGACAGCGGCCCGCGTGTGCGAAGTGCGCCGCGACGGCCGCCAGGGCCAGCGAATCCGGTCCGCCGCTGCACGCGACGAGCACCAGCGGCAGGTCCCGGGCGGTCCTGTCGTCACGGGCATCCGACGAGGCGGGATCTGCACGATCCTGCCGTACCGGATCCGCCAGGAGCCCCGCCAGGCTCGCCTCGAGCAGGTTGCGCGCGGTCCCGACGGCGGGAAGCAGCCGGGGGCGCCTAGCCATGACGGCGGAGGCTCATCCTGTCGATCCACTCGTCGGCGGCGTGGATCTCGCGCTCGGTGGGCAGGTGCGAGGCCGACTCCCAGACCGCGTTGAAGCCCTCCATGCCCGTCTGGCTGACGACACGGCGCACGAATCTCGAGCCGTCGCTGTACTGGCGCATCTTCGCATCCAGTCCCAGAAGCTGCCGGAGAACCTTCTCGAGCGGCCCGCGGGACTTCCCCCGGGCGTTGAAACGGCGGCGGATGGTCTTGACCGACGGCACGATGCTCCCGTCCACACCGTCCATCACCACGTTCGCGTGGCCCTCGAGCAGGCTCATGACGGCGGTGAGGTGGGACAGGCGCGCCTTGTCGTCCGGGTCCTGGAGGATCGACAGCACGCCCACGTCCTGCGACGGCAGGGCGTCCCCCGCCGGGCCCTCCCCGCGGGCACGCGCCCTGCCCGCCGCGATGTTCTTCACGGCCGCCCCGAGGCGCTCCGAGACGGTGTCCGCCTTGTCCATCAGCCCGGACGTCAGCTGACCGATCGAGTTCGTCATGTGGTCCTTCAGCCAGGGGGCCGCGGCGAACTGGACGCGGTGCGTCTGCTCGTGGAGGCACACCCACAGCCGGAAGTCGGACGGGTCCACGTTCAGTTCCCGCTCGACCGAGATGATGTTGGGTGCCACGAGCATCAGCCGCCCGCCCTGCCCGTTGCGCGACGGCACGAACGGATCGTACTGGCCCAGGACCTTGCTCGAGAGGAACGCCAGGATGGCACCGAGCTGCGCCCCCGTGACCGTCCCGCCGAGAGCGAGGGACGCCGACCTCAGGACCTCGGGACGGGACGCCGCGAGCTGGTCGAGGGCAGGTTCCATGAGCGTGCGGAAGCTCTGCGAGTTGGCCCTCGACCACGTCGCGCGGTCGACGACGAGCAGCTCGGAATCCCGCAGGTCCCGCGCGGCGTCGAGCCGGGAGATGGCGTGGACATGGCCGACGGACGCATCGGCGAGCTCGCGCATGTTCTGGACGGCGCGGGCGATGTCCGCGGGCGTCATGGTGGGTCCGGCAGGGGTCAGGGATGCCGCGGTGGAGGTCGCGACGTCCCAGTTGACCAGCTGCGGACGGGGTGTTGCGGACTCGTTCCTGGACATGCGCCTATTCGATCACATCCTGCCGACGGCGGCTCCCGGAGAACGGGCAGGGTCCGCCCGCACCGGCTCAGCGGCAGCCGCATCCCGCGAGCAGTGCGGCCGCGCCGTCCGCCGCGGCGCGCGCCTCCGCGGTGGTGCCGTCGAGTCCGGAGGCGAGGAAGGAGAAGACGAGCAGGCGGCCGTCGGCGGTGACGACGTGCCCCGTGAGCCCGGTGACGGCATTGAGGGTCCCGGTCTTCGCGCGGACGGTCCCCGCGCCGGCACCGTCCTCGGCGGTGAACCGTGCCGCCAGCGTCCCGGTCAGGCCGGCGACGGGGAGCGATCGTGCGACGGCGGCGAGGCCGGGCTCCTGCGACGTGGTGGTGCCGCGGACCAGCTGGGCGAGTTGCGCCGGGGACACGGCGTTGCGGACGGACAGCCCTGCTGCGTCGCCGACGCTCAGCCCCTGCCGGAGTACGCCGAGGCGGACGGCCGCAGCGGTGATCGCCTCGGTGGCTCCGCCGAAGGATGCCGGCCGTCCGCTCTCGAGCGCGGCGATGCGCGCCAGGGCCTCGGCCAGGTAGTTGTCGGAGATCTCGAGCATGTGGCGCATCTGCTCCTCCAGCGGCGCGGAGGCGACGGCGGCGACGGTCTCGGCGTCCTCGGGAGCCACCTGGCGCTGGACATCGGGGCCCACCGCGATCCCGCGGTCCCCGGCTGCTGCCACGAGCGCGGCGGTGAACGTGCGGGCGGCGTCGAGCGCGGCGTCCTGGGATCGCGGCCCTCCGGTCCTGCCTTCCTCAAGCCACGCCGAGTTGACGGCGAGCGCGTGGACCGGCGCGACCTCCCCCGCCTGGACGTCGCCGTCCGCCCAGGTCGGGTTGAGGGTGGCACCGGCGAAGAGGGAGTCGTCGAGGTGGACGCTGTAGGGGCCGGAGCCGTCGGGCAGGGCGGCGGCCGTGTCGGCGGCGAGGGTGGCGAGGCCTGCGCGCCCGACGACGGCGTCCGGGTCCGAGGGACCGGAGCCGAGGAGGACGTCACCGCCGCCACGCAGGTAGAGAGTTCCGGGCGCGGTCCCGGAGGAGAGGACCGTCGTCTCCAGCACCTGGTCCGGCCGGCCGAAGGTCATGGCCGCGACGGCGGTGAGGAGTTTGATGTTCGATGCCGGGGGCTGCGGGCGGTCTGCGTCCCTCGCGTAGAGCACGGTACCGTCCGCGGAGTCGATGACGGTGCCCGCGAAGCTTCCGGAACCCGGGATCGCCAGGGCGGCGTCCAGTCGCGGGCCGAGGACCGCGGGCTCCGGGGCCGGCGCCGCCGGGGAGAGGGGGGTCACGACGTCGGGCAGGGGGACCGCCGTCGGCGGCACCTGCGGGGCGGGAGTGACGGGAGGCGCGGAAGGAGCGGGATCGGACACGGCCAGGACCCGGGGAGTCAGGTACATGGCCAGGGGTACGGCGATCCCCACCATCACCAGGACCAGGAGGAGACCGGTCAGCAGGCGGAGCGGGCGCTTCATGGTGTCCTTTCGCAAGGTCCGGCGGGACAGTGCCGAAACCACGGGGAAATGCTCCGGTAGCGGCGGCCGACCGATATGTTAGGGCTGACGAATGAAACAGTAGACCGGTTGGGCGGCCCTCCATCGGAGGGCGCGGCCACCGGCTGCCACCGCACCTAGCCACAGGAGTTGCCATGAAGCTCGACGTCACCATCGAGATCCCGAAGGGGTCGCGCGTCAAGTACGAGATCGACCACGACACCCACCGGCTGCGCCTCGACCGCGTCCTCTTCACGGCCATGCAGTACCCCACGCACTACGGCTACTTCGAGAACACGCTCGGCGAGGACGGCGACCCGCTGGACGCGCTCGTCCTGCTGCAGGACTTCGACCTCATCCCGGGCGTGCTCGTCGAGTCGCGCCCGATCGGCGTCTTCAACATGACGGACGACGGCGGCGGGGACGCGAAGGTGCTGTGCGTCCCCGTGGATCCCCGGTTCGACCACATCCGGGACCTGTCCGACGTCTCGGACTTCCTGCTCGACGAGATCAAGCACTTCTTCACGAAGTACAAGGACCTCGAGCCGGGCAAGTGGGTCGAGGCCGCCGACTGGGCGGGGCGCGAGGAGGCCGAGGCCGAGGTCGAGGCGTCGCTGAAGCGCTTCCAGGAGATCGGCGAGGGCAGCGCGCAGGACGAACCGCAGGGCCGCTCCGTCGACGTGGAGGCGAAGAACGCCACGGAGACCCCCGAGGGCCGCTAGGACGTCCCCTGCAGGAGCTCCCGCCGGGGACGGCGGGAGCTCCTGCGTTCCCGTGGGCTCCTCCGCAGGCGCCGTCGGGCGCTGACCGGCCCGATCAACCGGAAGACGTTGTTTTCGGCGGCCGGTCCCCCATACTGGGGCCATGCACTACGTCCTGACCATCAACCAGCGCGACTCGCGTGAGGCCGGGGACCTGGTCGGGGACCTCCTCAGGGTCCTGCGCCATCACCCGACCGTGATCCCGTTCCAGCGCTCCGTCGGTGACGAGGTGCAGGGCGTCGTGGATGCGGCGTCCACGGCCGTCGACGCCGCGCTGCAGGCCCTCCGCTACCGGCGCTGGCACGTGGGGATCGGCGTCGGCGGCCTCACGCCCCCGGTCCCCGAGCGGCTCGTGGACGCGCAGGGCTACGGCCTCGTGTACGCGCGCCGCGCGGTCGACCGGGCCCGGAAGACCGGCGAGCGGATCCCCCTCGCGGTCGAGGGACCCGACGGCGGGATCGCAGCCGAGGCCGAGGCGGTGCTCCGACTGCTCGGGCAGATCGTCTACACGCGGACGGACGCGGAGTGGGCAGTGCTGGACCTCATGACGCCGGGTGCCCGCGGGCAGCAGAAGTACGTCGCGCAGGAACTCGGCATCACCACGCAGGCCGTGAGCCGCGCCGTCGTCCGCTCGCACTGGCTGGAGGAGTGGGCCACGCGGCCCGCAGCAGCCCGCCTGCTGGACCTCACACACGGACCGGCATCACTGCCCGAGGCGGCCCTGGCGTACTGACGGATCAGACGATCGAGCGCAGGACCTTCGCGGCGCCGTCGTCGTACACGCTGCCCGTGACCTCCGAAGCCGCCGAACGGACCTCCTCGGGTGCCTGCCCCATGGCGACCCCGCGACCGGCCCACTCGAGCATCTCGATGTCGTTCCGGCCGTCGCCGACGGCGACCGTGAGGCTGCGGTCGGTTCCGAGGCGCTGCCGGAGGGCCTCCAGGGCGCTGGCCTTCGTGACGCCCGAGGCGGCGATGTCCAGCCACGCGGTCCACCCCACGGAGTAGGTCACCCCGTGCAGCCCGATCGACGCGACGGCGTTCCCGAACTCGTCGGCCGAACTGTCGGTGCTGAACACCACGACACGCACGGCACGGCTCTCGAGCATCTCCTCGAAGCCGACGCTCTGCGCCTCGGAACCGAAGCTCGCGTCCTGGAAGCTCTCCGTCGACAGGAACCGGCCGCGGTCGTCCTCGAGCGCGTACTTGGCGGAAGGGAGGCGCTCGCGGAGTGCGGTGAGGGCGGGTCGCGGATCGAAGGTGACGCGTTCGAGGACCTCGAACCCCTCCGGCAGCGCCGCGTCGATCCGCAGCGTGACCCCGCCGTTGGAGCAGACCGCGAAACCGCGCGTGATACCGAGGAGCCCGATCACGGGGAGGGTGGCCCCGAGGGACCGGCCCGTCGCGATGATGACGTCGTGCCCGGCTTCGATGACGGCCCGCGCGGCGTCCCGCACCTCTTCGGTCATCGACCCCTCGTGATCCACGAGGGTGCCGTCGACGTCGAGGGCGATGAGGTGGTGCTTCCTGTTCTCCTGCCGGTCATCGATGCCGGCATCGCTCAAAGTACTCATGGTTCAGTGAACCAGACCTCACTGAAGCCCTGGTAGGACGGCGCTCACAGTACCGGAAGTGTTTCCAGTCCGTTAAGATAGGGCCGCAGCGCCGCCGGCACGGTGACGGAACCGTCCGGGTTCTGGTGGTGCTCGAGGATCGCCACGATCCAGCGGGTGGTCGCCAGCGTCCCGTTCAGGGTGGCGACGGCGCGCGTCCCCTTCTGGCCCTCCCCTTCCTGGCGCTCGCGGATGTTCAGCCGCCGGGCCTGGAAGGTGGTGCAGTTCGACGTCGAGGTCAGCTCACGGTAGTCCCCCTGGGTGGGGACCCATGCCTCGCAGTCGAACTTCCGCGCGGCGGACATCCCGAGGTCGCCGGCCGCCGTGTCGATGACGCGGTACGGCAGCTCCACCTTCGCGAGCATCTCCTCCTCCCAGGCGAGCATGCGCTCGTGCTCCGCGGCGGCGTCCTCGACGGTCGTGTAGGTGAACATCTCGACCTTGTTGAACTGGTGCACGCGGATGATGCCGCGCGTGTCCTTGCCGTGGGACCCGGCCTCGCGGCGGTAGCAGGAGGACCAGCCGGCGTACCGGACCGGACCCGCGCCGAGGTCGAGGATCTCGTCCGAGTGGTACCCGGCCAACGCCACCTCGGACGTGCCCACGAGGTACAGGTCGTCCGCCTCGAGCCGGTAGATCTCGGCGTCGTGGGCGATGTCGAAGCCGGTACCCTGCATGGTCTCCGGCCGCACCAGGGTGGGGGTGATCATCGGGGTGAAACCGGCACGGATCGCCTGGTCGAGGGCCATCTGCAGCAGGGCGAGCTCGAGGCGGGCTCCGACGCCCTTCAGGAAGTAGAAGCGCGAACCGGACACCTTGGCGCCGCGCTCCATGTCGATCGCGCCGATCAGCTCGCCGATCTCGAGGTGGTCGCGGGGCTCGAAACCCTCGGCCTCGAAGTCCCGCGGCGTGCCGACCTTCTTCAGCACGACGTAGTCGTCCTCGCCGCCCTCGGGGACGCCGTCCTGCACGAGGTTCGGCAGCCTGCGCAGGAGCGTCTCCTGCTCGGCCTTGGCCTCCTCGGAGCGTGCCGCGGCGGCCTTGACGGACGCCGCGAGCTCCTTGACCTCGGCCAGGAGGGCCTGCTTCTCCTCGCCCCTGGCCTGGGCCACCCGCTTGCCGAAGGCGTTCTGCTCGGCGCGCAGCGTCTCGTAGGCCGTCACGGACTCCCGCCGCGTCGTGTCCGCCGCGAGGACGGCGTCGACGAGGGACTCATCCGCCCTGCGGGCGCGCTGCGATGCTCGGAACTGCTCGGGATTCAGGCGGAGGTCGTTGACGTCGATCACCCGTCAAGACTACCCAAACCCGGCGGCACGGCCGCCCGCGGTGGCCGTGCGGCTATTCTGGATGACCATGCGCCGCAAACTGCTTGCCGGAACCGCCGCGGCGTCCGCCGCCGTCGCGTCCCTCCAGACGTACTGGTCCGTCCGGCGGCTGCAGCAGACCCGTACCCCCACCGCCTCCGTCCACGAGCCGACGGCGGTGGCGGAGGGCCCGCAGCGCGTGGCACTCGTGCTCAATCCCTCGAAGCTCCAGGCCGACGCGACGCGGGCCCTCGTGGAGCAGGCGTGCTCGGACGCGGGCTGGGAACCCCCGCTGATCCTCGAGACCACCATCGAGGATCCGGGCACGGGGCAGGCCGCGCAGGCACTGGCGGCGGGGGCCGACGTCGTCATCGCGGCCGGCGGCGACGGCACGGTGCGTGCCGTGGCGCAGGAACTCGCGCACCAGCCCGCCGCGCTCGGCCTGCTGCCCCTCGGGACCGGGAACCTGCTCGTCCGGAACCTCGGCCTGCCGTACAACGACATCGCGGGCTGCCTCCGGCTCGCCCTGCACGGCTCCGAGCGGCGCATCGACATGGCCCGGATCAGTCTGCGCAACGACCGCAGCGAGGTGGTGTCGGAGCACCCGTTCCTCGTCATGGGCGGGGTGGGCTTCGACGCGAGCGTGGTGGCCGACGCGAAGCAGGACCTGAAGGAGAAGTTCGGCTGGCTCGCCTACAGCGAGGCCGGGGTGCGCCACCTGCCCGGCAGGCGCCGGCGCATCTCGATCAGCCTCGACGGACAGCCGCCGCAGAGCAGGAAGGTCCGCAGCCTCCTCGTGGCGAACTGCGGCAAGCTGCCGGCGGGGGTGGACTTCGTGCCCGACGCCGTGATCGACGACGGCTACCTCGATGTCGTGGTGCTGAGCCCCCGCAGCCTGCTCGGCTGGACCTGGATGGCCGCGAAGATCCTCTCCCGGCACCGTGGCGTCATCCCGGTGATCAGCTACTACCGCGCCAGGGAGGTGACCGTCTGGTCAGCCGATCCGATCGCCACCCAGCTCGACGGCGATCCCTCCGGTTCCATCACCTCGCTGACCGCCCGGGTGGACCCGGACGCACTGATGGTCCGGGTGCCGGTGTCGGCTCCCGGACCATCGGGTTCCTCGGTGCTGCCGCGGCCCGACCGGCACCGGAGGTGGCAGCAGGGCGTGCAGCGGGTCCTGCGCCGGCCCTAGGGGCGGTCCGTCCTAGCGGTCGCGGTCCGTGTACTCGCCCTGGCCCTCCGGCTCGTCGACGAGGGGCTTGTCCGTGTCGGTGTACTCGCCCTCCTCGGCCGGGTCCTGCGACGAGGTGTAGCCACCGGAGGCTCCGGCGGGCTCCGAGCTGGTGTAGTGGCCCTCCTGCTCGGAGGCGTCGACGGTCTCCGACGGGTCGCGGTCGGCGCGGCCGGCCTGCTCGTTGATGAGGGCCTGCTCCTCGGCGAAGCGGACGTCGTTCCCCTGGTCGCCCGCATCGCCCTGCCAGTTGGGATCCGACGTCGAGCCGTCACCCTCGTTGGGGTTCACGATGTGTCCTCCATGAGCGTTCTCGGTCATGATGCTTCCTTTCGTCGAAGGATGCGCTCCTCGTTGGGCGCCCGCTGCCAGCGTACTGACCGGCGGGATGGTTGGAAATGCGCCGGTCAGTCCCGCAGGAGTTCCTGCACGGCCTTCTCCGAGGCGGAGTAGGTGGTGATGGGGATGACCTCGCCGCTCATGAACCGGTCCACGAGCCTCGGATCGACGTACGAGCTCCTGGCGACGGTCGGCGTGTTGCCGAGGTGGTCGGCGACAGCCTTCATGGTCGCCGACACCGCCTTCTGGCGGGCCGTGCGGCTCGTCGCCTTCAGGTCCTCCTTGGCCAGCGCCATGGCCGCGACGACGGTGGCCTGCCAGGTCCGGAAGTCCTTCGCCGTGAACGGGCCGCCGGTCACCTGCCGGAGGAATTCGTTGAGCAGGGAGCCGTCCACGTGGTGCCACTTGCCGTCGTCCGTCTGGTAGGCGAGCACCGTGTCGGCGTCCTCGCGCTCCATCATGGGCCGCAGTGCGTCGGCGAGGTCCTCGTCCTCGAGCCGAGTCTCCCAGTGCTGCCCGCTCTTCCCGGGGAAGTCGAAGGTGATGGTCTCGCCCTCGATCGTGCAGTGCTCCACGAGGAGGGTCGTGACGCCGAAGGAACCGTTCGCCTCGGCGTACTGGGCGGACCCGATCCTCAGCGCCCCGGCGTCGACGATCCGCAGCGCCGCAGCGAAGGCGCGTTCCCTCGTCACGCCCTCGCTGCGCAGGTGCTGGGTGATGGCCCGGCGGGCGCTCGGCAGCTTCGCCCCGAAGTCCAGGGCGCGGTCGAACTTCTCGCGGTCCTTCTGCTCACGCCAGGCCGGGTGGTACATGTACTGGCGCCGCCCGGCGTCGTCCGTGCCGATCGCCTGGACGTGCCCGTTCGGATAGGGCGCGATCCACACGTCCTTCCATGCCGGCGGGATCACGAGGTCCCGGATGCGCTCGATCTCGTCGCGGTCCTGCAGCAGCTCGCCGTTCGGGGCGCGGTAGCTGAAACCCTTGCCGTGGCGGCGGCGGGTGATACCGGGCCTGCGCGTGTTGCTGCGGCGCAATCGAGCCATCGTGGGAACCAGCCTTCGGTGGGAGGAGGACCTTCGATAGTAAGCCTACTGTGCTTTTGGTCCCTCCGCTGCGCCCCCGCTATCGGCCTCCGGTGATCCCGTCGAGCCAGGCATCGGCTGCACCGAAGGCGTCGTCGGACGTGTGGCGTTCCACGGCGGGGGTGCGGCGGTCGGCACGGGCGTAGGATCCGAGGAAGCGCAGGCCCGGACTGATCCGGTGCAGCCCCTTGAGGGCGTCGGCCACGCGGGCGTCCTCGACGTGGCCGTCAGCGTCGACGCTGAAGAAGTAGTCCCCGAGGAAATGGCCCGTGGGCCTGGACTCGATGCGGCTCAGGTTGACGCCGCGCGCCGCGAACTGGTCGAGGATCTGCATCAGCGCACCCGGGTGGTCGTCGGGCAGGGGGATCACGAGGGTGGTCTTGTCGGCCCCGGTGCGCGGCGGCAGGGCGTCCGGCCTGCCCACCAGCACGAAACGGGTGACGGCGTCGCTGACATCCCCGATGTCGGCCGCCAGGACCGCGAGTCCGAGGCGCCCGGCGACGAGGGGGGAGCAGATGGCGGCGTCGTACCCGGCGTCGCCGTCGGTCAGCCCGTAGGCGGCGGCGGCGGTCGACGATGCCGGAAAGTATTCCGCATCGCGTACGTGACTGTCGACCCAGTTGCGGCACTGCGCCCAGGCGTGGCCGTGGGTGGCGATGCGGCGGACGGCGTCGAGCGGCGTCCCCGGACGGGCGGCCAGCACGAACGTGATCGGTACGAGCTCCTCGCGCAGGATCCGCAGCGGCTCACCCACGGCGATGGCGTCGAGCGTGGCGCTGACCCCGCCCTCCACGGAGTTCTCGATGGGCACCATCGCCGCGTCCACGGTTCCGGAGCGGACGGCGTCGAGCGCCGCGCCGACCGTCGACGCCGGGACGCGACGTGCCTCCTCCGCTCCCGGCACCTGGAGCAGCGCGGCTTCCGTGAAGGTCCCCTCCGGGCCCAGGTACGCGTAGGAATCGGACCGCGTCACAGGACGGTCGGCTCGCTGCCAGTCTCGGACACCATGGGCTTGCCGGCCTCGAGCCAGGCACCCATGCCACCGCTGACGTTGACCGCCGTGTAGCCGTTGCCCTCGAGCCACTGGGCGGCACGCTGCGATCGGCCACCACTGCGGCAGATGACGTGCAGGTCCTCGTCCGGGTCCAGTTCGCCGAGCCGGGCGGGAAGCTGGTCGAGCGGGATGTGCAGTGCGCCGTCGACGTGGCCCGCCTCCCACTCGTAGTCCTCGCGCACGTCGAGGATCCGCGCGTCGTCGGGCACGGCTGTCACCGGTACGTTCTGGGGTTCGCTCATGCGCCTACCTTCGCACGGGCCGGTGGGGTGCCGCCATTGCTACGACCGCACCGGGCGGGGTGACGGCTCCTATAGTTGTCCTTGCCGTTTCTTCCCGGGCCCATGGCGCGGCGGGACCCGGAACCGCCCGCCTTTGATTGGGAACCCATGAGCGAACTCCACGAACTCTCCGCACTCACCCTCCGGGACGCGCTGGCGCGCGGCGCCGTCAGCGCCCGCGAGGTCACCGAGCACTTCCTCCGGCGCATCGACACCCTCAACCCCGACCTCGGTTCCTTCCTCACCGTGACCCACGACGACGCCCTGCGGGCCGCCGACCATGCCGACCGGCTGCGTGCGTCCGGGGTGGCCCTCGGCCCGCTCCACGGCGTGCCCCTGGCACACAAGGACCTCACCGACGTCGCCGGAGTGAGGACCACCCTGGGCACGGCGGCCCTCGACCACGCCGTCGCCGAGAAGGACGCGCCACTGGCGTCGGTGCTGCGCCGGGCCGGGGCCATCAGCCTAGGCAAGACCCAGGTCCCCGAGTTCGGGCTGAGCTGCTACAGCGAGAACCGGATCGCCCCGCCGGCCCGCAACCCCCTGGACCGTCGCCTCAGCCCGGCCGGCTCGTCGGGCGGCAGCGCCGCCGCGGTGGCCGCCGGGATGATCCCGTTCGCGCCCGGCACCGACGGCGGGGGCTCCATCCGCATCCCTGCGGCGGCGACCGGGCTGGTGGGCCTCAAACCGAACCGCGGCCGCGTGCCGTCGGGCTCGGGACAGGCGGACCTCGGCCAGTTCGTCGTCGCCGGCCCGCTCGCCCGCTCGGCCGTGGACGCCGGGCTGATGCTCGATGCCCTCGTGCGGGAGCCGAACTACCGGCCCACCCACGAGTGCGGCGTCCCGCTATCCCGGGACCTTCACCGACGCCGCGCTGCGGGCCGAGGGCCGCTTCCGTATCGGCGTCAGCACGGCCTCCCCCTTCTCCGGCGCGATGGACATCGGCCTGGACAGCGCCGCCACCGATGCCTTCGCCGCCGGGATCCGCCGGCTGCAGCAGGCCGGGCACGACGTCGTCGACGCGGACCTCACCTACGACCGCCGCTACCACGACGCGTTCCAGCTCGTCTGGACGGCCGGCCTCGCCACCGCGCCGATCCCCGACGGGCGCGAGGACCGGCTGACGGACATCACGCGCGTGCTGCGCCGCCGCGCCCTGGGCCGCAGTGCCGCGGACCTCGCGGCCGCCGTCGACGTCCTGCGGCAGTTCGAGCAGGACACCATCGGGCAGTACTCCGGCTTCGACATGATCCTGACCCCCCGCCGTCGCCATGACACCGCGGCCCCTCGGCTGGTACACCGATGCCGACGGCGACACCGACTACCTCCGGCAGTGCCGGTACTCGCCCTTCACGTCGATGGTGAACGTCTGCGGCCTGCCCGCCGTGACCGTCCCCACACTGCGCCTGCCTGACGGCCTGTCGATGAGTGTGCAGCTCATCGGACGCCCCGGCGAGGAGGCCCAGCTGCTCGCCGTGACCGCCCAGATCGAGGCCCTGCGCCAGGAGGATCGTGAATTTACTCCCCCTGCGCCCGGTGGCACCATGGAGTGAATGAGCACAACCCAGCGGACCGCCGGCACCGGCGGGAAAACGTTCTTCGGTCACCCGCGCATGCTGGCGAACCTCTTCAGCGTGGAACTGTGGGAACGCTTCTCCTTCTACGGCATGCAGGCACTGCTCCTGTACTACATGACCTACTCCCTCGCCGAGGGCGGGCTCGGTTTCGACTCCGCCACGGCCGCCGGCTTCGTCGGCGCCTACGGCGGCGGTGTCTAACTCTCCACGATCCTCGGGGCGTGGCTCGCGGACCGCGTGCTCGGCTCCGAGCGGGTGCTGTTCTCCTCCGCGATCATCATCATGTGCGGCCACATCGCCCTCGCCCTGCTGCCCGGGGTCGTCGGACTGGCGATCGGCCTCGTGCTCGTGGGCGTCGGCTCGGGCGGCCTGAAGGCCAATGCCTCCTCGCTCGTCGGCACGCTCTACGCTCCCGGCGACGACCGCCGCGACGCCGGCTTCTCCATCTTCTACATGGGCATCAACATCGGCGCCCTCGTGGGACCACTGCTGACGAACCTCGCCTGGGACGCCTACGGCTTCCACGTCGGGTTCGGGCTGGCTGCGATCGGCATGGCCGCGGGGCTCCTCCAGTACGCCGCGACCAGGAAGAACCTCCCGGCCGCCGCGCACCTCGTAGAGAACCCGCTCCCCCGCACGGCGTACCCGCGCTGGATCAGCATCGCCGTCGCCGTCATCGTCCTCCTCGGCGTGGTGCTGGCCACAGGGCTCCTCGACGCCGGCAACCTGGCGAACGTCATGGCGTACACGGCCATCGCGGCGACGATCGCCTACTTCGCGGTCATCCTCTCGAGCAGCAGGGTCAGCGGGGTGGAACGGCGCAGGGTCTACTCCTTCATGCCGCTCTTTCTCGCCAGTGCCGCCTTCTGGTCGCTGTTCCAGCAGCAGTTCACCGTGGTGGCGCTGTACTCGGAGAGCCGGCTGGACCGGGACCTGTTCGGCTGGGAGATGCCGCCAGGCATGGTGCAGTCCATCAACCCGGTCTTCATCATCCTCTTCGCCGGGATCTTCGCAGCCCTGTGGACCCGCCTCGGCAGCCGCCAGCCGTCCTCTCCCCTGAAGTTCTCCTTCGGCCTCATCATCATGGGTGTCGCGTTCCTCGCCTTCATCCCCTTCGCGGGCGGCGGTCCCAACAGCACGCCGCTGGTCGGTCTCGCCGGGATCCTGCTGCTCTTCACCTGGGCCGAGCTCTTCATCTCCCCGATCGGGCTGTCGGTGACCACGAAGCTGGCGCCGGAGGCCTTCCGCACCCAGATGCTGGCCCTGTTCTTCCTGTCGATCTCCCTGGGCACCACGGTGTCGGGCCTGCTCGCGGGGTTCTACTCCGAGGCGAACGAAGTGCCCTACTTCGCCTTCAGCGGCATCACGGCGATCATCCTCGGCGGTGCCCTCATCGCCGGCGCCCCCGCGATCCGGAGGGCCATGAGCGGGGTCCGCTAGGTCCCCCGCACCGCCCGGGGCCGATGCGGCCTCAGGAACCGACGGGACCCGCCCGGCAGCTCCGGGCGGGTCCTGTTGCGTGCGCGGCGCCCATCGCACAGACTTCTACCGACCGGTAACTTCCGTACCGTCCGTTGCAGCAGCGTGCTGGAGATCAAAGGAGATCGCGTGCCGAACCTCGCCGACAACCTCGTGGCCACCGCGACGAGGAGCCCCTCGGCCGTGGCCATCAAGCTCGACGACGTCGAGGTCACCTTCGGGGTGCTCGAGGCACTCAGCCAGAAGGTCGCGACGATCCTCACCGAACAGGGCGTGCAGCGGGGGGACCGCGTGGCGCTCGTCATGCCGAATATCCCCCAGATGGCATTCGTCTATTACGGGGTCCTGCGGGCGGGCGCCGTCGTCGTGCCCCTCAATCCGCTGCTCAGGGGCCGCGAGGTCGCCTACCACCTGACGAACTCGGGCGCGAGGCTCGTCTTCGCCTGGGAGGGCATCCTCGCCGAGGCGCAGGCCGGCGCCGAGGCCTCCGGCGCCGAGACCGGCGATCCCGTGAGCGTGATCCCCGTGGACAACTCCGCCTTCATGCACCGCGTCTCGGCCGCCGAGCCCACCCCCGGCGTCGTCGACCTCGACGGCGAGGAGACCGCCGTGGTCCTCTACACCTCGGGCACCACCGGCCGCCCCAAGGGCGCCACCCTCTCCCACGCCAACCTCTCCCGTAACACCGAGATCTCCCGCGACCTCATGGGCACCGCCGAGGGCGAGGTGCTCTTCGGCGGCCTGCCGTTCTTCCATATCTTCGGGCAGACCTGCGCGCTCAACGCGGCCGTCCTCACCGGAGCCACGGTCACACTCCTGCCGCGCTTCGAGCCCGGGAAGGCACTGGAGATCATCGCTCGCGACCGCGTCACCATCTTCGAGGGCGTCCCCACCATGTACATCGCGATGCTGCGCCACCCGGACGTCGCCGGCACGGACCTGTCCTCCGTCCGCGTGGCCGTCTCCGGTGGATCGGCGCTGCCCGTGGAGGTCCTGCACGAATTCGAGCGGGTCTTCGGCGCGGACCTGCTGGAGGGCTACGGGCTGTCGGAGACCTCACCGATCGTCAGCTTCAACCGGGTGGGGCACCTGCGCAAGCCCGGATCCATCGGCACCCCGGTGGACGGCGTCGAGGTGCGGATGCTCGACGCCCTGGGCGACGAGGTGGCGCAGGGCGAGGTCGGCGAGCTCGCCGTGCGCGGCCACTGCGTCATGAAGGGGTACTGGGAGAACGCGGACGCCACGGCGGCGGCCATCCCCGACGGCTGGTTCCGCACCGGCGACCTCGCCCGCTTCGACGAGGACGGCCTCATCTTCATCGTGGACCGCAAGAAGGACGTGATCCTCCGCGGCGGCTACAACATCTACCCCCGCGAGGTGGAGGAGGTCCTGTACGAGCACCCCGCCGTGGCCGAGGCCGCCGTCATCGGCGTGCCGGACGACCTGCACGGCGAGGAGATCGTGGCGGTCGTCGGCATCAAGGCCGAACACACCCCGGCCGACGACGGTGCCCGCGAGGCACTCGCGGCCGAGATCGTCGACTTCGCGAAGGACCGGATCGCGGCCTACAAGTACCCGCGCCGCGTAGTGCTGGTGGACGCCCTGCCGAAGGGACCCACCGGCAAGATCCTCAAGCGCGAGATCAGGGTCTAGCCCCGGCCGGCCGCGAAGACGCCGTACACCTGCGCGGCCGCATCCTCCATCAGCATCCCGGCGTCCCGGATCAGCTCGTCGAGCACCATGGGACCGGTGGCGATCGAGAACGCGCCCGCCAGCCCGGCGCCCTGCACCTGCGCGGCCGTGAGCTGCACGCGCCCGGCGACGGCGACGACGGCGCAGGTCGCCGGGGCGTTCTCCACCACGGCCTGCACCACCTTGCCGCCCAGCGACTGCGAGTCGAAGGACCCCTCACCCGTCAGGACGAGATCGGCGTCCGCGAGCGCGCCGGCCAGTCCGACGGCGTCGGCCACCAGGGCGGACCCGGGGACGATCTCCGCTCCCAGCAACGGGACGAGCACGGCGGGCAGGCCCCCGGCCGCCCCCGGCCCGGGGACCTCGAGCATGTCGATGCCGGACACCGCGCCCACGACGGCGGCGAGGTGCGCCAGGCCGAGATCGAGGACGGTGACGTCGTCCGGCGTCGCGCCCTTCTGCGGTCCGAAGACGGCCGCGGCGCCGCGGGGCCCGCACAGGGGGTTGTCGACGTCGACCGCGATGCGCCAGCGGACGTCGCGGGAGCGCGGGTGGAGGTGGGTGGTGTCGATGGTCGCCAGGGCCGCGAGTGCTCCTCCGCCCGGCGGCAGGGGATCGCCGTCGGCGTCGAGGAAACGGGCACCGAGGGCGGAGAGCAGGCCCGTCCCGCCGTCCGTCGTCGCGGAACCGCCGATGCAGAGCAGGATCTCCTCCGCGCCGTCGTCGAGCAGCTGTGCCGCGATCTCACCGACGCCGAAGCTGGTGGCCGTGAGCGCATCGAGGGGGAGGTCGGCGACGAGGGGCAGGCCGTTGGCCTCCGCAGCCTCCAGGACGCCCCGCACCGGTGTTCCCGTGACCTCCGGTCGTCGAGATACCGTAGCGCGCCGTGCGCGCGCGGCCGGCCGCGTCGTGGCAGGCGGCGGTCCGCGCCTCGGCGGACCAGGCGGTGAGGAGCGCGTCCAGTGTCCCTTCACCGCCGTCGGCGAGCGGGGCCAGGACCACGTGGGGTACGGGATGGCCGAGCCGGGACGCCGCCGCGCGGACCCCCGCGGACATGGCGAAGGCAGCCTCCGCTGCGGGAAGGCTGCCCTTGAGGGAATCGGGGGCGAGGACGATCTTGAGCGGGCGCTGGTGCGCTGGCGTGGTCACCCGTCCACCCTAGCGGGCGGTCGGGCCCCGCCCGAGGCCCGACCGACGGGCGTCAGTCGCCGGAACCGCCGTCGTTGTCCGCCTCGAAGTCCGGAGCGATCTCGTCCTCGGTGCCGGGCCCGCCGTAGCCGCCCGCGTCCTGCTCCTCGGGCTTGCCGGCCTCCTCCGCGCCCTGCTCCTCGGGGTCGGCGGCTGGGTTGTCGCTGGAGTTCTCGCTCATGGTGATGCCTTCCGGAATGCGTCTGCCCCCTGGCTGGGTGCTGATACTCAGCTTACTGATGACCGGCGTACGGGCAACCCGTGGGCCGCGTCCGCCACCACACCCGCCGCGAGCCCGCCGACGGGTGTAATCGGACGAGTTCTTTGGCATGCTGGGGCCATGGCTAACCGAGCGGGCACTGTTGCCCTTCCCAGCGACCTCGTAGACGTGACCAAGCTCCTCGACGCGTATTTCGAGCTCACACCCGACCTCCAGGACCCCGCGCAGCGGGTGGCCTTCGGCACCTCGGGCCACCGCGGTTCGTCCCTGAAGTCGTCCTTCAACGAGGGGCACATCGCGGCGATCACCCAGGCGATCGTCGAGTACCGCGCCGGTCAGGGCATCACCGGTCCCCTGTTCATGGGCAAGGACACGCACGCGCTCTCGGAGCCGGCGCAGAACACCGCCCTCGAGGTCCTCGCGGCCAACGGGGTCACGGTCCTCGTCGACGCACGCGGCGCCTACACACCCACCCCCGCCGTCTCCCACGCGATCCTCACCTACAACGCGGCCAAGACCGAGCAGGCGGACGGCATCGTCATCACGCCCTCGCACAACCCTCCGGGCGACGGCGGCTTCAAGTACAACCCTCCGCACGGCGGTCCCGCCGACTCGGACGCGACGACCTGGATCGCGAACCGCGCCAACGACCTGCTGGAAGGTGGACTGCGGGACGTCCGGCGCATGCCGATCGCGCGGGCCCGCACCGCCGAGGGCATCGGCAGCTACGACTTCCTGCAGCAGTACATCGACGACCTCCCCGCGGTCCTGGACCTCGACGCCATCCGGTCGGCGAACGTCCACATCGGTGCGGACCCGATGGGCGGTGCGTCCGTCGACTACTGGGGCGCCATCGGCGAGCGGCACAACCTCAACCTCACCGTGGTCAATCCGACCGTCGATCCGCAGTGGGCGTTCATGACCCTGGACTGGGACGAGAAGATCCGCATGGACTGCTCGTCGCCGTCCGCCATGGCATCGCTCATCGGGCGGGCCTCCGAGTTCGACATCGCCACGGGCAACGACGCCGACGCGGACCGCCACGGCATCGTCACGCCGGATGCGGGCCTGATGAACCCGAACCACTATCTCGCCGTCGCCATCCAGTACCTCTACGCCAACCGTCCCAACTGGCGCGCCGACGCCGTGATCGGCAAGACCCTCGTGTCGTCGTCGATCATCGACCGCGTGGCCCTCGACCTCGGCCGCGTGCTGCAGGAGGTCCCCGTGGGCTTCAAGTGGTTCGTGCCCGGACTGCTGACCGGCGACCTCGCCTTCGGTGGCGAGGAATCCGCGGGCGCGTCCTTCCTCCGCCACGACGGCACGCCCTGGAGCACCGACAAGGACGGCATCCTGCTGGCCCTCCTGGCCTCGGAGATCACCGCCGTCACCGGGAAGACCCCCTCGCAGCACTACGCCGGGCTGACCGAGCGGTTCGGCGCCCCCGTCTACGCGCGGATCGACGCCGCGGCGACGCGCGAGCAGAAGGCGGCCCTGGGCAGGCTCTCGCCGTCGGACGTCACCGCCACGACCCTCGCCGGCGAGGAGATCACCGCCCGCCTGACCGAGGCACCGGGCAACGGCGCCCCCGTGGGCGGCCTGAAGGTCACCACCGAGAACGCCTGGTTCGCCGCGCGTCCGTCGGGAACCGAGGACGTCTACAAGATCTACGCGGAGTCCTTCCGGGGCGAGGAGCACCTGAAGCAGGTGCAGGCCGAGGCGAAGGCCCTGGTGGATGGCGTCATCAGCTGACGGGACTCAGAGGAGCCTGCGCAGCAGCCTCCGCTTGACCGGCCCGAAGGGTGGATACGCGAGGCGCAGCGTGTCCAGGCGGGAAGGCTTGGAGAACACCGGCTGCACATGGCTGAAGGTCACGAACGACTGGCGCCCGTGGTAGCTGCCGGTGCCGCTCGCACCCACGCCCCCGAACGGCAGCCCCGGCACCGCGAGCTGGATGGTGCAGGCGTTGTGGGCCAGCCCGCCCGCCTGCACCCGGTCCGTGAACTCGCGCAGGTGCTCCTCGCGGTCGCTGAACAGGTAGGCGGCCAGCGGGTGGGGCCGCGCGCCGATGAACCGGATCGCCTCGTCCAGGTCCCCGACCTCGAGGATCGGCAGCAGCGGACCGAAGATCTCCTCCTGCATGAGCGCGGAGCCCGGATCGACATCGCGCAGGACGGTCGGCTCGATGTACCGCTCCGCGCGCTCGTGCCGGCCGCCGGAGACCACGGTGCCCCCGTCCAGCAGGCCCACGAGACGGTCGAAGTGGTGCTCGTTGATGATCCGGCCGTAATCGCCCGAGGTGCTCGGATCGCTGCCGTAGAAGTCCCGGACGGCAGCCGCGAGCGCATCGGCGAGGATGGGTGCGGCCGCCGGTGTGGTCAGGACGTAGTCGGGCGCCACGCACGTCTGGGCGGCGTTGAGGAACTTCCCGTGGGCGATCCGGCGGGCCGCGGTGCGCAGGTCCCCGCCGACGACGACGGCCGGTGACTTGCCGCCCAGCTCGAGGGTCACCGGCGTCAGGTATTCGGCCGCGGCCTTCATCACGATCCTCCCCACGCGCTCACCACCCGTGTAGAACACGTGGTCGAACGGCTGCGCGAGCAGGTCGGTGCTCACCTCGACTCCCCCCTTGACGACGGCGACGGCCTCCCGGTCCAGGTACTCCGGCACGAGGCGCGCGAGCACCCGGGAGGTCGCGGCCGCGAGCTCGCTGGGTTTGAGCACCGCCGTGTTGCCCGCCGCGAGCGCCCCGACGAGCGGCGCCAGCACCAGATTCAGCGGATAGTTCCAGGGCCCGATGATCAGGACGACGCCGAGGGGCCTGGCCTGCGACCAGGCGCGGCCCGGCTGCAGGCCGCCCGGGACGGCGATCCTCTCCGGCGCCATCCAGCGGTCCAGGTGCTTCAGGGCGTAGCGCGCTTCCGCCCGCACCACGACGACCTCGGAGAGGAAACCCTCCGTCCGGCTCTTGCCGAGGTCCTCCTCCAGGGCGCCCGTCAGTTCGTCCTCGCGTTCGGCCAGCAGCCGGAGGAGCGCGCGCAGCTGGTCACGCCGCCACCCGGCCGTACGGGTCACCCCCGTCCCGAAGTACCGGCGCTGGTCGGCGAGGAGTCCTGCGGCGCTCATGTGGTGCCTTCCTTCCGATCGGCGGGAGCACCGGGGCGTCCCGTGAAGTGCTCCATCGAGCTGTACACCCGGAAGACCCGCCCCGCGACGACATCCCACACGGGCTGCGGCAACACGTTGCGGAGGGTGCCGGCGAGCTGCACGGTCCACGGCAGCTGGACGCGCGCCCTGCCGGCGAGCATCCCCCGCCAGGCCCTGTCCACCACGTGGTCCGGTTCCATCAGGGGAGTCATCAGCGGGCCGCGGGCTCCCTCGAACATGCCGGTCCTGATGTAGCTGGGGATGAGCGTGGTGACGGTGATCGGGGAACCGGTCGACGCCAGTTCGAGGCGCAGGGAATCGCTCCAGCCGATCACGGCCCATTTCGACGCCGCATACACGCTCATGCGGGGCACGGCGAGGGTCCCGGCGGCCGAGGCCACGTTGAGGATCCTCGCGGGCGTGCCGCGCTGCATCATCGCCGGGAGGAAGGCACGCGTGACGTGCATGGGCCCGGCGGTGTTCACCTGCAGCGTGAGGTCGATGTCCGCGGCGTGGTCGTGTTCCCAGAAGTACTTCCCGCGGACGATCCCGGCGTTGTTCACGAGGACGTCCGGCACTCCGACGTCGCCCAGGACGGCATCGGCCGCTGACCGGATCGACTCCACCGACGCGACATCGACCACGTAGCTGTGCACGGTCGCCGTGGTCGATGCCAGGCCGGCGACCACCTCCTCGAGTACTCGCCCGTCGACGTCCCAGAGGACGACGGCGGCCGCTCCCTCCCTGGCCGCCCGTTCGGCGTAGAGCCTGCCCATGCCCCTGCCCGCGCCCGTGACCAGCACGGTGCGTCCCCGGATCGGAGATACCATCCCTGTGCCCTTCCCTCGATTCCAAGCAACGTAACATCCCGGTCATGTGCTGCGGATAGGATTTCCCGGAACCCTCGACCATCCCCGGAAGGCATACCCATGAGTGCACGAGGAATCGGCTGGACCCTCCACGGGGACGGCAGGAACGTGGCTGCGGGCGGGTTCGTCGCGCCCGAGGAACGCCTCAGCTGGCCCAGGACCATCGGCATCGGGGCGCAGCACGTCGTGGCGATGTTCGGTGCGACATTCCTCGTCCCGCTCATCACCGGATTCCCGCCGTCGACCACACTGCTGTTCTCGGGCATCGGGACGATCCTGTTCCTGGTCATCACGGCCGGAAGGGTGCCGAGCTACCTCGGTTCGAGCTTCGCCTTCATCGCACCGATCGCCGCCGCGCAGACGCAGCACGGCGCGGCCGGTGCCCTCGGCGGCATCATCCTGGCCGGTGCGGCCCTGGCGATCATCGGGTTCATCGTCCACACCGCCGGCGCGCGCTGGATCCAGGTGGCCATGCCCCCGATCGTGACGGGTGCCATCGTGGCCCTGATCGGCCTCAACCTCGCGCCGACGGCCAAGGCGAGCTTCGAGCAGGCTCCGCTCACCGCACTCGTGACGGTGATCGCGATCCTGCTGGTCACCGTGCTCTTCAAGGGCATCCTCGGGCGGCTCTCCATCCTCGTCGGCGTCCTCGCCGGCTACGTCGTCGCCATGATCCGGGGCGAGGTCGACTTCGCGGCGATCCGGGACGCGGCCTGGGTCGGACTGCCGGACTTCGCGGCACCGGAGTTCCACCTGTCCGTCGTCGGCCTCTTCGTCCCCGTGGTGCTCGTGCTCGTGGCCGAGAACATCGGCCACGTGAAATCCGTGGCTGCGATGACGGACCGGGACCTGGATCCTCTGACCGGACGGGCCCTGATGGCGGACGGCCTGGCCACCATGATCGCCGGCGCCGGCGGTGGTTCGGGCACCACCACGTACGCCGAGAACATCGGCGTCATGGCGGCGTCGCGTGTCTACTCGACGGCGGCCTACTGGGTGGCCGGTATCGTCGCGATCCTCCTGAGCCTGTTCCCGAAGTTCGGCGCCCTGATCGCCACGGTCCCCGCCGGCGTGCTCGGGGGTGCGGGCGTGGTGCTCTACGGGATGATCGGCATCCTCGGTGTCCGGATCTGGGTGCAGAACCAGGTCGACTTCTCCAACCCGATCAACCTGTCGACGGCGGGGGTCGCCCTGGTCGTGGGCATCGCGGACTTCACCTGGACGATCGGTGATCTCACCTTCGCCGGGATCGCCCTCGGGACCGCCGCCGCGCTCCTCATCTTCCACGGCATGACGGCGATCGCCCGTGCCCGCGGCAGCGAGCACGTCGCGGGTCCGGACGACCTCGAATCCAGCGACCACGGCAGCAGGCCCTCGAAGCTCGGCTGAGTCCCGGGCGATGCGAGAATGAGGTCCATGGTCCGCTCCTCCATCATCCGCAGCGCCCGATGACGTCTCCCCGCGAGGTCTGGGCCTCTCCCGAGTGGCGGCAGCAGGCGGAGCAGTGGATCGACCTCGTCCTCGAGAATCTCGGTGTCTCGCGGCTGGGACCGGCGGAGCAGCCGCGCATCCGCTTCTGGTCGACCCAGCTGACCGTCCCCACGGACCACGGGACCCTGTGGTTCAAGGAGAACAACCTCGGGCAGCTCGCGGAGGCGTCCCTCCTGTCGCTGCTGGGCGAACTCGCCCCGGACCACGTCGCCGCGCCCCTGGCCGTCGAGCCGTCCAGGGGCTGGATGCTCACCGCCGACCACGGTGCGACCCTGGACACCCTGGGCTCCGACGACCCTTGCGTGTGGGCCCGCATCACGGGCGACTTCGCCGACCTGCAACAGCTCGTCGCCCCGCACGGCGAGCGGCTCTCCCAGGCCGGCCTGGTCCTCATGAATCCGGAAGTGGCCGCCAACTTCGTCGAGAACCAGCTCCTGCTCCACACGGGCCTGCCGGCCGGACATCCGCTGTACCTCTCCGCGGAGGAGGCGGACGGCGTCGTCGGACGCCTGCCGGCCATCCACTCGGCGGTCGAGGTCCTGCGCAGCGTCGCCGTCCCCCTCTCCCTCGACCACAACGACCTGCATCCCCGGAACTGCTTCCTGCCCGGGACGAGCACCGGTCCACTGCGGTTCTTCGACTTCGCGGACTCCTACTGGGCGCACCCCTTCAGCGCGTTGCTCGTGCCGCTCACCCGGATGCGCGAACAGTGGCGCGCGGCGCCGGACGATCCTCGCATCCAGGCAGTGGTCACCGCCTACCTGGAACGGTGGACCGGCTACGCTCCCCTGCCGGAGCTGCGGGCCGCCGTCGAGCCCGCCCTGGCCCTGGCCGGGGTGCACCGGTACGGTTCGTGGCTGCGCCTGCTGGTGTACGCCGACGACGACTCGATGCGCACCTATGCCCCCGCCGCCCTGCACTACCTGCGGACCCTGACCGACCCCGTGCTGGGTGCCGGTCCGGCGTCCTAGCACTTCCCTCCTTGACGGCCACCACGGAGCCGTGCGACTGTTCTACAACGATGTAGACAACGATGTAAACGGGCCGCAGGGTTGCTGCCCGTTCCTCTCCCTCCGAAAGGACCGCGTGATGATGACGTCACGTAGCAAGCCCTGGTCGCGCTCCGCCGGAATCCTCGCCGCGGCCCTGGCCCTCGCCCTCACCACCTCGGCGGCGCCCGCGACAGCGGAGCCGAGGACCGGATCCGCCCTTCCGCAGCAGTCGGCGACCAGCCTCGACGACCTGGTGGGCGGCAAGTCGGTGGTCGGCGGGACGAGCCCCATCCACGACCCGGCCCTGGTCATCGACGACGACGGTACCTGGTACGTCTACTCCACGGGGCTCCTCGCCCGTGAGAACGGCGGCACCATCCAGATCTGGTCCTCGCACGACGAGGGCACCACCTGGGAGTACGCCGGAACCGTCTGGGACCGGATCCCCGCCTGGATCGACGATCACTTCTCCGGCGGCACCCTCCCGGAGAACCTCTGGGCGCCGGAGATCTACGAGAACGACGGCACCTACTACCTTTACTACTCGGCATCCCGATTCGGTGGCAACAACTCCCTCACCGCGCTGGCGACCAACACCACGCTGGACCCGGAGGATCCGGACTACGAGTGGGTGGACCAGGGCGTCGTCGTCGAATCACCCGTCACGGGGCTGGATCCGAGCAATCCCGGCAAGACCTTCAACGCCATCGATGCCGGGATCGTGGAAGACGCGGACGGCAACCCCTACATGTCGATCGGGTCCTTCTGGTACGGGATCTTCCTGGTGCCGCTCGAGTGGCCCACCGGCAAGCCGGTGGAGGACTGGCAGTCCCGAACGGTCAACATCGCGGACCGCTTCCTTCCGGGCAACCCCATCGAGGCGCCCTACATCATGCACCGCGACGGCTACTACTACCTGTTCACCTCGTTCGACTTCTGCTGCCGCGGCGCGGACTCGACCTACAAGATCGCTGTCGGCCGTTCGGAGTCCGTCACCGGCCCCTACCTGGACAAGGACGGGCGCGACATGCTCGGTGGCGGCGGGAGCATCCTCATGGAATCGCACGGCGCCATGAACGGCCTCGGCGGGCAGTCGGTCTTCGGCGACTACCTGGCATTCCACTACTACGACCGGTCCAACGCGTACGCCCCGACCCTCGGCCTGCAGAAGATGGGCTGGGAGGACGGCTGGCCCACCGTCGACCAGACGGTCGGACTGCCAGAACTGGTCACGTCCCCCGCAGCCATCACGGTCCGCGACGGGCACAAGGCCGGTCTGACGGCGAGTGCCACCGGAACTCCCGAGCCTGTGGCGGTCTGGGAGAGTTCCGACGACGACGGCGCCACCTGGCAGTCTGCCGATGTCACCCAGAAGGCGGAGCGGACCGCGGACGGCGCGTACTCCTCGACCGCCGAGGTCAAGAAGGCCTCCGCTGCCGACGACGGCCGCCTGTTCCGGGCCACCTTCTCCAATCCCCATGGTTCGGTGAGCACCGACGCCGTGGAACTGACCGTGGACCCGAAGCCCGGCAAGGGCAAGGGCCGCCGGTAACTCCTGCAGCGCCTCCCCGGGGGAGGCGCTGCAGGAATCAGGCTCGGTGGACCGGCCGAGGGCGCGATACCCCGACCGGCGCACCGATACCGAGGGAGCCCGGTCGCGGGTGTGGCCGCGACCGGGCTCCTGCATGTCCGGTGTCAGGCCGGATGGCCCTGCGGCCAGGCGGATCGGGCCGCCATGCAGGCGGCGAGGACATCGGCGGCGTCGGACACGAGGCCGTCGGCGCCGAGATCCAGCAGCCGGTCCATCTCCGAGCGCTCGTTGATGGTCCACACGTGGACCTGGAGTCCCGCCGCCCGACAGGCGCGGAGGAAACGGCCCGTCACCACGCGCACGCCACGGTAGGTCTCGGGGACCTGCAGCGCCTGGACCCGGGCGATGCGTGCGACCGCTCCAGCCAGCCCGAGCGGGGCGAGCAGCTTCACCAGGGTGTTGACCGCCATGCCGGCGGAGGACGCCGTCGGCCTCTCGAGCAGGCGCAGTACCGCGAGCCGCCGACGGTCGGAGAAGGACGCGACGAGCACGCGGTCGTGGACACCCAGGCGGTTCACGAGCTCGGCGAAGGGTCGCACGCAGTCGTCGCTCTTCACGTCGATGTTCAGGCGCAGCCGCGGCCACCGCACCAGGACGGCCTCGAGGGTCGGGATACCGCCGTGTCCTCCGATCGACAGGGCCCCCAGGTCCAGCGCCGTACGCGCCGCGATCGGGCCGCCGACGCCGGCCACCCGGCCGAGGTCCCCGTCGTGGAAGACCATCACCACCCCGTCGCTCGAGGCGCGGACGTCGATCTCGAGGTATCGGAAACCGAGCTCCACGGCGCGTTCGAAGGCGGCCATCGTGTTCTCCCCGCCGTCGGGCGCGAAACCGCGGTGGGACAGCGCGAGCGGCAGGCCGTCCGGTCGGAGGGCGGACCGGTTGTCGAGATAGGGGAAGCGGCCCGCGTCAGGCCGTGCGAAGCGCCGCAAGCCGTTCCTCCAGCACCTGTGCCACTCCGTCCTCGTCGAACGGCGGCGCCACGAGGTTCGCGGCGGCGAGCGCGTCGGGGTGCCCGGAGGCCATGGCGTACCCCTGGCCCGCCCAGCCCAGCATCTGGACATCGTTGGGCATGTCGCCGAAGGCCACGACGTCGGCGGCATCGATGCCCCGCTCCGCGGCGTAGCGGGCGAGCGTCACGGACTTGTCGATGTCCGGGACCGCCATCTCCAGCAGCGCGATGGTGGGAGCGGAGTGCGTCGTCGAGACGAGGTGCGCGACGGCGGGACGGACGGCCGCCAGGAAGTCGTCGGGTGAGACGTTCCGCTCCCGGGAGAGGAACTTGACGACGTCCTCGCCCGGCAGCGACTCCTCGAACGGCTGCGCGGTGATCCCGCCGAGCAGCTCGGAGGTGGCGGCGTCGCCGAAACCCGACTCGAGGTGGAAGCCGGACACCGTCTCGGCCGCGAAGGTCGCCGCCGGGAAGAGTCCCCGGATGATGTCGCGTGCGGCATAGACGTCCTCGGGCTTCAGGAGCTTCGCGTCGAGGACGCGCTCCGCCTCGAGGTCGTACGTCAGGGCGCCGTTGGAGCAGATGACGGTCCCGGTGTGGCCGAGCTGGTCCCGGAGCGGCTGCAGCCAGCGCGGCGGACGGCCCGTGACGAACACGACGTCGACCCCGGCCTCGACGCACGCGCGGAACGCCCGTACCGTCCGTTCGCTCATCCTGCCGTCGTGACCGATGACGGTCCCGTCCATGTCACTCGCCACGAGGCGCATCGCTGACTCCTTCGTTTCCTTGACTCCCACCCTACCGGCGGCGCGGGGGCCACCGGCAGGACGGCTACTGCTCGAACGTGCCGATCAGCCGGGCGCGGCCGAGCGTGTGCGAGAACAGGGCGAACCCGAGGGAGGCGGGCGTCGCATCCGCCGGGACGCCCAGCGACTCGACGTCCACGGCGTGCACCACGACGTGGTAGTGGTGCGGGCCATGGCCCGCGGGCGGGGCGGCACCGAGGAAGCCGGCGAATCCGGCGTCGTTCCGGAGCTGCACCGCACCGTCCGGGAGCATCCCGGAGCCCTCCGTGCCGGCTCCGGCGGGCAGCGACGTGGTGGTGACCGGCAGGTCGGCGACAGCCCAGTGCCAGAATCCGCCGGCCGTCGGCGCATCCGGGTCGTAGACCGTCACCGCGAAGCTCCTGGTGCCGTCCGGGAAGCCGCTCCAGCGCAGCTGCGGGGACTCGTCCCGGCCGCCGGCCCCCATGACGCCGGACGCCTGCGCGGTGTCGAGCCGCTCCTGGTGCGTGATGTCCTCGCTGGTCAGCTCGAACTCGGGTACCTGCGGAAGGTCTGCGTAGGGGTCGCGGGTCATCGGTGTGCTCCTGGAGGTCGTCGTGGATCGTTCGGGTCAGGCCCGGCGCGCCATCTCCTCCCGGGTGGGCGGATTGGCGCCCGCACGGGAGACCGTGATGGCCGCGGCCCGGGCCGCGTACTGCAGCAGGTCCGTCAGCTGCCCGAGGTTGATTCGGCGCAGCTCGTCGCGGCGATGGGCGCCGTCCAGTTCGAGATCCACGAGGAATCCCACGAGGGCCGCCATGAAGGAGTCCCCGGCGCCCACCGTGTCCACGACGCTCGTCGGGGGTGCCGGCACGGACACCTGCCCCGCGCGGCACAGCGCCCACGGGCCCTTCGACCCGCGGGTCACGACGACGACGGCGGCGCCGGCGTCCAGCCAGGCCCGCGCCGACTTCTCGGGGGTGCGGTCGGGATAGAGCCACTGGAGGTCCTCGTCGGAGGCCTTGACGACGTCGGCGAGCCCCACGAACCTCTCGGCCTGGTCCCGGGCGAAAGCCGCGTCCCGGATGATGGTCGGCCGGCAGTTCGGGTCGTACGTGACGGTGACGAGCGGGTGCGCGGCCGTCACCAGCGCCAGGACGTCGTCGGCCCCCGGAGCGAGCATGGTCGCGATGGATCCGGTGTGCAGGAGGGTGGTCCCGTCGAGGAGCCTGTCCTTCTGCCCGGCGAGGCCGGGCAGGTCCCAGACCAGCTGGAAGTCGTACGCCGCGCCGCCTGCGGGGTCGAGGCGCGCGGTGGCGACGCTGGTGGGCGAACCATCGGGTTCGACCGGGAAGGGCACCGAGTTGTCGCGGAGGTGCTGCTGGATCATGCGGCCGTACTCGTCGTCGCCGTACCGGCCGACGAACTGCGCCGGATGGCCGAGCCGCGCGAGCCCGACGGCCACGTTCATGGGGCTTCCGCCCACGTGCGCGCGCATGGACGCGGTGTCGCTGACGACTTCGTCGATGAGGGTTTCCCCGATTACGGTGAGCACACCTTCAACGTACCAGCCCCGGTGTGGCGCCCGGCCGGAGGCCCTCCCCTGTCCGGGACGCCCTGGCCGTGGGCCCTACTCGGCGTCCGTGCCGACGGGTGAACGCCTCGCCGGCACGGGCCGCCCCCGAAAACGCCGCACGCTGTAGGCGATGAGGGCGAGCGCGATGAGGGACGAGGCGATGAGGCTGACGCCCGTGCCGGGCCCGCCGAAGAGCCACCACCTGTCCTCGAGGAACCACCAGGCCGGAACGCCGGGTCGCAGGATCCACACGACCCCGAGACCCATGATCACGAACGCACTGAGGCAGCTCGCCGCGATGCGGGGGATCGTCTTCACCCCCAGGGCAGCCGCGTGGTAGGCGCTCTCCTTGAGGGGCTTCAGATACCGGCGCGCCCAGTGGTACTGCTGCGACAGGACGGCGAGACCCGCCGCCAGCATCAGCAGCCCCGGTCCGGGCAGAACGAGGGCGGCGATTCCGAGCACCACGAGGGTCCATCCGAGCACCTCGATGCCGGTACGGCGGACCCAGCCCCGGACCCGCTCTCTCGCTGCCATGCACACAGGATGACACAGGACGCCGGGCACACACGACGCTCAGCAGGCTGCCCACCGCGCGGAGGGCCGGGCCGTCCGGAAGGGAACAAATGCCGATATACATGCGTTTGCATGGACATACCGGCGCACGTGGACCGGTCGCTACCAAGGAGGACACTGTGACTGCACGAACCGAAGGCCTTCATCACGTCACCGCGATCGCCGGTGATCCCCAGAGGAACATCGACTTCTACATCAGGGGACTGGGGCTGCGCCTCGTCAAGAAGACCGTGAACTTCGACGACCCGGGCACCTACCACCTGTACTACGGCGACGAGTCGGGCCGCCCCGGTTCCCTTCTGACCTTCTTCCCCTGGCAGGGTATCCGCAGCGGACGCGTCGGCAGCGGCCAGTCCACCACCACGGCGTTCTCCGTGCCGCAGGGCACCCTCGGCTGGTGGCAGGAGCACTTCAAGGCCATCGGCGTGGAATCCACCATCTCCCGCGCATCCTCCGAGGAGGAGCGCCTCTCGCTCCGCGACCCCGACGGCCTGCAGATCGACCTCGTCGCCTCGTCCGTCTCGGACCCCCGCAATCCCTGGGACTCCGCGTCCGTCCCCGCCGAGTACGCCGTCCGGGGCCAGCACTCCTCCGTCCTCACCGTGCAGGACCCCACCCGCACCCTCGAGACCCTCACGCGCGATCTCGGCATGAACGTCCTCGCCGAGAAGGACGGCCGCTACCGCCTGAGCACGCACGACGGTGAACCCGGCACCGTCGTCGACGTCGTCACCGATGCGCGCGGCGAGCGCGGGCGCGTCGCCGGCGGCACGGTGCACCACATCGCCTTCCGTGTCCCCGACCAGCAGACGCAGGAACTCTGGCGCCAGGAGCTCGCCGAGCGCGGCTACGGCGTCACGGCCATCCTCGACCGCCAGTACTTCACCTCGATCTACTTCCGCGAACCCGGTGGAACCCTCCTCGAGATCGCGACCGACACACCGGGCTTCGACATCGACGAGCCGCTGCTCGAACTGGGCCGCTCCCTGAAGCTGCCGCCGTGGCTCGAGCCGAACCGCGAGGCGATCTCCTCCGCCGTGGCGAAGATCGAGCTGCCCGGGGAGAACAACCCGGCCATCCAGGCCTTCGTGAAGTAGGTCCGGACATGACCACCACGCATGCGTGGCCGCACCTGTTCGGTGCAGGAGCAGCAGGCACCCCGGTGCTCCTGCTCCTGCACGGCACGGGCGGCACCGAGCACGACCTCCTGCCGCTCGTCGACCGCCTCGCGCCCGGCGCCGGCTACCTCGCACCGCGCGGACCCGTGCAGGAACACGGGTTGAACCGCTGGTTCCGCCGCTTCGGCGAGGGCGTGTTCGACGTCGACGACGTCGTCCGCCGTGCCGGCGAGCTCGCCGAATTCATCGCCCGGGCGCGGGAGCACTACGGGATCGCCGACCGTCCGCTCGTCGCCGTCGGCTTCTCCAACGGGGCGAACATCGCGCTCGCCACGGCGCTGCTCCACCCGGACGCCGTCCGGAACGCCGTCGCGTTCTCGGGCATGTTCCCGCTGGAGGGACGTGTGATCGACGCGGACCTCTCCGGCTCGTCCATCGCCCTGTTCAACGGGAAGTCCGACGCCATGGCCCCGATCGACAGCGTGATCCGTGTCGGTTCGATCCTCGAGAGCCGCGGCGCCGAAGTAGACCGGAACGTCCGCGAGGGCGGTCACGGGATCCATCCCACCGAGGTGGACGGCGCAGCCGCCTGGATCGCCTCGCATACCCGGAAGGTACTCAATGACTGAAGCACGCACCGATTCCGCGGCGAAGGCCGCCACGCTCGCCCGGCTGCACTCCGCCCCGGAGATCCTCCAGGTCGTCAACGTCTGGGACGTCGTCAGCGCGAGGACGATCGCCGGCATCCCGGGCACGAAGGCACTCGCCACGGCGAGCCACTCCATCGCCGCATCGCTCGGCTACGAGGACGGCGAGAACATCCCGCTCGAGGAGATGATCACCGCCGTCGGACGGATCGCCGCCGCGACGGACCTGCCGGTCTCCGCCGACCTGGAATCGGGTTACGGCGACCCCGAGGACACGGTCCGCCGAGCGATCGGCGTCGGGATCGTCGGCGCGAACATCGAGGACCAGATGCGGCCCCTGGCGGACGCCATCGCGCAGATGGAGGCGGTCCTGAGGGCCGGGACGTCGGAGGGTGTCGACTTCGTGCTGAATGCGCGGACGGATGCCTTGGTGAAGGCGGGAGACCGCGATCCGGCGGACGTCCTGGCCGACGCCGTGGAGCGTGGCCAGGCGTACCTCGACCTCGGCGCCACGACCGTCTTCGTCCCCGGCCTGCTCGACGAGCACGCCGTGACCGTCCTCGTGGAGGCCTTCGGCCCGCAGCGCCTGAGCGTCATCAACGTCCCGGGCAGCCTCGCGCCGTCGCGCCTGCAGGAGCTCGGCGTGGCCCGCATCTCCTACGGGCCGTGGACCCAGCGCGTCGCGCTCACCGCCCTGGCGGACTCCGCACGCGAACTGCTCGCCGGCGGCGCGCTGCCCGAGGGCACCCTTCCCCTGAACTAGGGGCGCCGTGGCTCGGGCCCCGATCGGTCCGGTGCGGGCAGGTCGGGGCCGGCCGCGGTGTCGAGCAGTTCGACGACGCGGTCCCAGTCCTCCGATCCTGGGGTGATGACGGCGAAATGGTCACCGGGCACGAGGGACAGTTCCGCCGTCGCGCCCGCCGCCGTCGCCGCCCGCACATAGCTCTCCGCCTGACTGAGCGGCACCGTGGTGTCCTTCTCCCCGTGCACCGCGTAAACGGGGACGTCGAGCGGGACGGCGGTCATCGGATCCGCGAGCCGGTAGTGTCCGGGGTCCTCGGATGCACCCAGCAGGTTCTCGACGGCGCCGTCGCCCAGCCCCAGTTCGCGAGCCTCGCGGAGGTTGAGCACACCGGCCTGGCTGACGACGGCGGTGAGCGGCACCTTGGGCCTCCCGGCCCCAGGAGCCCCGGCCGGCAGTGTGGCCCTTCCCGCCGCCCACACCGCGAGGTGCCCGCCCGCGGAGTGTCCCAGCGCCGTCGTCGAGCGGAGGTCGAGCCCGTGCTCGCCCGCCGCCGGGGCGAGGTGGTCGATACCGGCGGCGACGTCCTCGAAGGTGGCCGGCCAGCCCCCGCCGTCGCCCGCCCGTCGGTACTCGAGGTTCCAGCAGGCGTAGCCGCGTCCCGCGAGGTCCCGCGCGAGTGGCTCGCCGAGCTCCGCGCCGTAGGTGGAGCGCCAGTAGCCACCGTGGATGATGACGACGACGCCGCGCACGGCCACTCCGGCCGCCGGCAGATACAGGTCCGCGAACTGGCTCGGGTGCCCGCCGTACTGATAGCGCTGCGGCGCCGCGGAGCGAGCCCTGGTTGCCGCCCTGATCCCGCACGCAGCCAGGACGGCCGTGCCGGCGGCCGTCAGCAGCGCGAGCACGGAGCGCCGGCCCGGGTGTCCTCGATCCACAGGGGAAGCCTAACCGTCGTCCCGGTTGGCTACGATGAAGACTCTTCGTGGAAAGGCACGGTTCATGGGCGCGTGGGATGATCTCGACGAGCGGTTGCGGCCTGCCGTCGAAGCGCATACGCGTGAGTACGAGCGCGTGCGGCCGGCCCTCGACCGCGTCACTGTCGCCATGCGCGACAGCATCGCGGCGATCTTCGACGGGACGGACCTGAACCCGCTCTTCGTCACGGCCCGCACCAAGACGGTCGAGTCCTTCCGTGACAAGGCCTCCCGCACCCTGCCCTCCCCCGAGGTGGGTGCGCCTCCCGTCCTCGTGTTCCCCGATCCCCTGCGCAACCTCACCGACCTGGTGGGCGTGCGCATCATCACCACCCTCCCGCACGAGGTGGACCTCGCGGCGAACCTGCTCAAGCGGCAGCGCCACGAGTTCGACTGCCGGGGTGACCGTGAGAAGGACATCGGTTCCATCGAATCCGGCACGTACGGCTACTCCAGCCGCCACCTCATCATGCGGACCATCCACAGCGAGATCGTCCGCTCCTTCCAGCAGGCCGTCGACCCCGACACCAGGGCCGCCGGGAGCTACCTGTTCGAAGTGCAGGTCCGCACCGTGCTGGCACACGCCTGGTCGGAGATCGAGCACGACATCCGGTTCAAGGCGTCCAACCCGAAGGCATGGAGCCCCTACTTCGACCGGCAGTTCACCGGGACGGCGGCCATGCTCGAGACGGTGGAGTCGGCGTTCGCCGAACTCCACGAGCGCTACGAGACCGTCACCGGGTTCTGGGACGAGGAGGGCGAGGGCAGCGCCCCCCTGACGCCCAACCGCATCCGCGACATCTGGCAGACGCTCCTGCCGCACGTGGACCGGAAGTCGGACGACAACTGGGGGTGGGCGGCGGAACTCCTCGCGGCCCACGGCCTGAAGACGACCCTGGAGCTGGTGTCCCTCCTGCAGGCGGGCACCATCACCACGGTGCGCAAGGCGCTGGACCACCGGTACTCCCCCGGGCCGGACCGGCTCCTCGACGACATGCTGCTCTGGCACTACGGCGAGCGGCACATCGACCTCACGGCAGAGGCGCGGGAGGCGGAGAGCACCCCCCGCCGTGACAGCCTCCAGCGCCGGTACCGCCAGATGGAGATCTACCGCAGCCAGCACCCCGGCGCGTAGCCGGCCGCCTGGTCCTACCCCCCGGCACCCGCCCGGTATTTCCCGGCGCGCCGCACCAGACGGTCGCCCGCCGGGAGCTCCTTCACCCGGGCCAGCTCGTACTCGATGGCGACGGCCATCCGCTCGCAGAAGGCCCTGCCCTCCTCGGCGGCGTCGGGCCGCTCGTCGACCACGTGGTCGACGACGCCCCGGTCGACGAGGGCGGCGACCTTGACGCCCTGCGCCTCGGCCATCTCGGGGGCGCGGTCCACCGTCCGGTGCACGATCGCGCTCGCGCCCTCCGGCGGGAGCGGCGAGAGCCAGGCGTGCTCGGCCGCGATGGTGCTGTCGGCCGGCAGCAGTGCGAGCGCGCCACCCCCTGCACCCTGCCCGAGGAGCACGGAGACCGACGGTGACGCCAGTCCGATGAGGTCGTGCAGGGAGCGGGCGATCTCGCCGGCCAGCCCGCCCTCCTCCGCCTCCTTCGACAGGTCCGCGCCGGCGGTGTCGATGACCGTGAGCAGCGGCAGGCCGAGTTCCTCGGCGAGCTTCATGCCACGGCGCGCTTCCCGGAGCGACGCCGGCCCCATGACCGAATCGCCCGGCTGGCGCGGCCGCTGGTGGCCGAGCACGATGCACGGCTGCTCGCCGAAGCGTGCCAGGGCGAGCAGCAGCCCCGGGTCCTTCTCCCCCTGGCCCGTGCCGTTGAGCGGCAGCACGTCCCGCGCTCCGTAGGCGAGCAACCGCCGGAGGTCCGGGCGCCTGCGGTTGCGTGAGATGAGGATCGACGTCCAGGCATCGGCGGCGCCGGGCCGGGACGACACCGTGGACGGCACCGGAGGCGGTCCCGACGGCTCGGCGACCAGGACCGTCAGGGCCCTGTCGATGATCCCCGCGAGGTGCTCCGGCGGCACGACGGCATCGATCAGACCCTTGTCGAACAGGTTCTCCGCGGTCTGCACCCCGCTCGGGAAGGGCCGGTCGTACAGCGCCTCGTAGACACGGGGGCCGAGGAACCCGAGCAGCGCCCCCGGCTCCGCGACGGTCACGTGCCCGAGGGAACCCCAGGACGCCATGACGCCGCCGGTGGTGGGGTGCCTCAGGTAGACGAGGTAGGGCAGCCCGGCCTGCCGGTGCGCCCGCACCGCGCCGGTGATGTCCACCATGGACAGGAACGCGGGCGTCCCCTCCTGCATGCGCGTTCCGCCCGACGCCGGTCCGGCCAGGAGGGGGAGCCGCTCCCGGGTGGCCCTGAGGACCGCCGAGGTGATCCGGTGTGCTGCGGCGGCGCCGATCGATCCGGCGAGGAACGTGAACTCCGAGACGATGACGGCCACGCGCCGGCCGTGGATGAGCCCCTCGCCCGTCAGCACGGATTCGTCCACCCCGCTCTTCTCCCTGGCCCGGTGCAACTCCTCCCGATAGGACGACGCGATTCCCGGGTAGGCCGTCGGGACCGGCGTGTCCCAGGACACGAACGATCCGGTATCCAGCACGGCCCCGATGAGCTCCCGTGCCGTGAGGTGCCGGACCGGAGCCGACGCCGTCACGCGCCGGCACCCCCCGGCACGGACCCGGAGAGCCAGGCGCGGATGGCGTCCCCGTCGCCGTCGAGCAGGGGCGGCGCCGTGTGGCTGGTGAGGGTGGTCTCGGCGGCGCCGTCGAAGAACCGCAGGGGCGGCCCGGGCAGGGCGATGTCGCCGAGGACGGGGTGCTGGACGGTGAGGAGCAGCCCCTGCGAGTGCACCTGCTCCCAGGCGTAGACCTCGTCGAGGGTGCGGACCTTGCCCGCCGGGATACCGGCGTCGTTGAGCTTCGCCAGCAGGGGTTCCGCCTCGTGAGCCGAGAAGGCGTCCTCGATGACGCCGATCAGCACGTCGCGGTTCCGCACGCGGTCCGCGTTGGTCGCGAACTCGGCGCGGCCCGCGTCGAGTCCGAAGGCGGCGGCGAAGGTGGCCCACAGCTTCTCGCTGCCCACGCTGATCTGGACCTTCCCCCCGCGGCAGTTGAACAGGCCGTACGGGGCGATCGAGGGGTGGTGGTTGCCCTGGGCGCGCGGCACCTCGCCGGCCACCGTGGTGCGCGTGCCCTGGAAGGCATGGACGCCGATGATCGCGGCGAGCAGCGACGTGCGCACCACCTGACCCCGGCCCGTCCGCTCCCGTTCGAGCAGGGCCGCGACGGCACCGTAGGCCCCGTACATGCCGGACAGCAGGTCGGCGATGGGCACGCCCACGCGCTGGGGATTGTCGGGATCGGGCCCGGTGACGGACATCAGGCCGGCCTCGCCCTGGACGATCTGGTCGTAACCGCTGCGCCTGGCCTCCGGGCCGTCGTGCCCGAACCCGGTGATGGAGAGGATGACCAGGCCGGGGTTCAGCTCGTGCATGGCATCCGTGGAGAACCCGAGCCGGTCGAGCACTCCGGGCCGGAAGTTCTCGACCACGACGTCGGCTCGGCGCAGCAGTTCCGTGAGCACCGCCCTGCCGTCGTCGCTCTTGAGGTCCAGGGCGATGGACTCCTTGTTCCGGTTGCAGGACAGGAAGTAGGTGGCCTGGCGGTCGTCCTCCGGGCCGACGAAGGGCGGACCCCATCCGCGGGTGTCGTCCCCGGTACCCGGTGTCTCGACCTTGATCACGCGGGCGCCGAGGTCACCGAGCATCATGCCGGCGTGCGGACCGGCGAGCGCCCGGCTGAGGTCGACGACGAGGCGCCCGGACAGTGGGCCGCCGCGCTGCCCGCGCTCGCTCCCGGTTCGTTCCTGTGGTGCGTCGCTCATGCTTCCTCCGGGTGGTTCGTGCGGTGTGGTCGGACGGTGGACGGCTCAGAGCCAGCCGGGCACCACGAGGACGAGCCAGGCGATGATCGGCCCGGCGACGACCACGAGGGCCCCGTACCCGAGGATCTGCTTGTAGAAGCGGTCCTTGTCCGTGCCCTCGGGGGCGTTGGCGAGCACGAGGGCGCCGTTGGTGGAGAACGGCGAGACGTCCACGATCGTCGAGGACACCGCGAGGGCGCACACGACGCCGACGGCACTCACGGCGCCCGTCTCGAGGAACGGGATGGCCAGCGGGATCAAAGCGGCGAGGATGGCCGTGGACGAGGCGAAGGCGGAGACCACGGCGCCGATGTAGCAGATGAGCAGGGCGGCGAGCAGTGGAGCACCGAGGCCGGCGACGCCGTCGGACACGTACTCGATGGTCCCCGCTTCGGTCAGCACACCCACGAACGTGAGCATCCCGCAGATGAGCAGCACGGTGGACCAGGCGATCTTGTTGACCGCACCGCTCTGGGCCTTGGGCGAGATCAGCGCGAGGAGGACGGCGACCGTGATGGCGACGAATCCGACGTCGACCTGGAATCCGAGGGCGATCACTGCGAGCGCGATCAGGCCGAGGATGGTGGCGGCCTGCGAGACGCGGTCCTCACGGGACTTCACGGCGGCGGTGCCGTCGCCGGCGGGGTCACGCGGTCCGTAGGTGCCGCTGCCGGTCCCCTTGTAGGCGACATCGGCCCTGCGGGCTCCGGGGCTGGCGCTCATGCGAGCCTCGGCGGCCTCCTCGACGAAGTGCGAGATGCGCGAGGACAGGAGCGTGCGGCCGCCGAGGACGATGAAGAGCACGACGGCGATCAGCAGGTTGAAGATGAAGCTCGACAGGAACACGGCGAGCGGGCTCGACTCGAAGCCGGACTCGCCGACGATGTCGTTCACGATCACCCCGTACACGGCGATGGGCGAGAAACCGCCGGCCTGTGCGCCGTGGACCACCATCATGCCCATGAGCAGCGGTGAGATCTTGTGGCGCGCCGCGAAGCCGAGCGCCACGGGCGCCATGATGGCCACGGCCGCAGGACCGAGCGCGCCGACGGCGGTGATGACGGCCGTGATGAGGAACATGACCCACGGGATGAGGGCCACGCGGTTGCGGACGAGCTTCACCGCGCCCTGGACCAGCAGGTCGATGGTGCCGTTGTTCTGGGCGATGGCGAACAGGTAGGTGACCCCGACGAGGGTGAGGAACAGCCCGCCGGGGAACTCGGCGATGATGTCGTCGGTCTCCATGCCGAGGAAGACGGCACCGAGCAGGAAGGCCCCCACGAAGGCGAGGGCTCCCATGTTGATGGGCAGCAGGGTGGCTATCAGGAACATCGCCGCGAGGATGATGATCGATAGGAGTGGAGCGGACATCGTTATCCTCCAGCGGGCGACGGACGGTTCGTGGATCCTGTGACCTGAGTTACAGGGGCACTGGCCTAGCCTGTAGGAGACCGGGTGTCCGTGTCAATCGTTCACCGGTACCATGGGCCCACTACTATCCGGGGAGAACAGGGATGACCGACGCCGTTGATCCGCAACCCTTGGGGCGCCTTGCACGTCCTCGCCTGTACGAGCAGCTCGTCGAACAGCTGCTGGGCTACATCGAATCGGCGAGGCTCCGCCCGGGCGACCTCCTCCCTGCGGAGCGGGATCTCGCCGAGCGCCTCGGCGTCTCGCGGGCGACGCTCGCCCAGGCGCTCGTGGCCCTCGAGGTCCTCGGCGTCATCGACGTCCAGCACGGCACGGGTGCCGTGCTCCGGCACCGTGCGAGTGTCGCGAGCGTCATCAAGGGGCTGCGCGAGCACCGGAGCCGCCTGCCCGACATCGTGGAGGCGCGCAGCACCCTGGAGGTGAAGCTGGCGGCCCTGGCGGCCGTGCGGCGCACCGACGCCGATCTCGCCGCCATCGACGACGCGCTCCGGGCGATGCAGGCGGAGATCGACGACGGTGACCGCGGCGCCCACGGCGACGAGCTGTTCCACCAGGCCGTGACCGGAGCCGCCCACTCCCCCGTGATGGCGCAGCTCATGGCGTTCATCGGCGAGATGGTCCTCGAGACCCGCCTCGAGTCGCTCGCCCAACCGGGCCGGCCGGAGCAGTCGCTCGCATCCCACAGGGGCATCGCCGAGGCCATCCGGGCGCAGGATGCCGCCGCGGCGGCCGATGCCATGGAGCGCCACATCGAACTCGTCTCGGACGTCGCCCTGCTGCAGTAGCCGCTTCCGACCGGTCCGGCAACGGCGGCCGACCCCTCCCGGGAGCGGGCTCTACCCGGCGTCGTCCGGCGAGGATTCGTCGAGCGTCCAGCCGGTGATGGACTCGAGGTCCTTCCCGGCATCGCGCGTGTACTGCCACGCGCGCTGACGCTGGTCCTGCAGGTCCTGCCGGAGGCGGGCCTGCGTCGCTCCGAGGGTCGGCACGCGATCGATGACGTCCATGGCCAGCTGGAACCGATCGATCTGATTCAGCATCGCCATGTCGAACGGCGTCGTCGTCGTGCCTTCCTCCTTGTACCCCCGGACATGCAGGTTCCCGTGGTTGTTCCGGCGGTACGCCAGGCGATGGATGAGCCACGGATACCCGTGATAGGCGAAGACCACGGGTTTCGACGCCGTGAACAACGTGTCGAAGTCCCGTGCCGACAGCCCGTGCGGATGCTCCGTGCTGTCCTGCAGGCGCATGAGGTCCACGACGTTCACCACGCGGATCTTCAGCCCCGGGACGGCCGCCTTGAGCAGTCCCGCCGCGGCGACCGCCTCGAGCGTGGGGACGTCGCCTGCGCAGCCGAGGACCACGTCGGGCTCCACGCCCGGTTCCTCGGAGCCCGCGAAGTCGAGGATGCCGATGCCGCGCCTCACGTGCAGGTGCGCCTCCTCGGGCCCGAACCAGGTGGGGGTGGGCTGCTTGCCCGTCACGATCACATTGACGGTGTCGCGCGTCTGCATGCAGTGCTCGGTCACGGCGAGCATCGTGTTGGCGTCCGGCGGGAGGTAGACCCGGATGATGTCCGCCTTCTTGTTGACCACGTGGTCGATGAACCCGGGATCCTGGTGGGAGAAGCCGTTGTGGTCCTGCTGCCAGACGTGGCTCGACAGCAGATAGTTGAACGACGCGATCGGCATGCGCCAGGGCAGGGCGCGGTGCACCTTGAGCCATTTCGCGAACTGGTTGAACATCGAGTCGACGATGTGCACGAAGGCCTCGTAGCAGTTGAACACCCCATGGCGGCCGGTCAGCAGATAGCCCTCGAGCCAGCCCTGGCAGAGGTGCTCGCTGAGGACCTCCATGACGCGCCCCGAGCGGGCGAGGTGCTCGTCGACGTCCTCGATGCGCGGCTCCCATACCTTGTCCGTCACCTCGTAGACGGCGGACAGGCGGTTGGAGGCCGTCTCGTCCGGACCGAACAGGCGGAAGTTCTGCGGATTGCGCTCGATGACGTCCCGCAGGTAGCCGCCCACGGTCGTCATGGGACTCACCTTCTCCGCGCCGGGACGCGTCACGGGCACGGCATGGTCCGCGTACGAGGGCAGTACGAGGTCGCGGAGGAGCCAGCCGCCGTTC
Source organism: Arthrobacter sp. MN05-02 (assembly GCA_004001285.1). Classification (NCBI taxonomy): domain Bacteria; kingdom Bacillati; phylum Actinomycetota; class Actinomycetes; order Micrococcales; family Micrococcaceae; genus Arthrobacter; species Arthrobacter sp. MN05-02. The sequence goes on along the minus strand of AP018697.1, from coordinate 49,713 downwards.
GCGTAGGGAGTCGCGCTCATGCGCAGGTCGCCGTCGGGTGCGAGCGCCGCGATCTCGGGCCGCAGCGCCCCCTCCTCGGTGAACAGGGATGCCGGGTCGTAGGACCGCATCCACTCCTCGAGCTGGTGCAGGTGCTGCTCGTCGTCATGGATCTCCGAGAGCGGTACCTGATGGGACCGCCAGGTCCCCTCCACCGGCTTGCCGTCGACCTCGGCGGGGCCGGTCCAGCCCTTCGGCGAGCGCAGCACGATCATCGGCCATCGGGCCGCGGCGGCGTCCGCGCCTGCCGGAGACGTACGGGCCCGGTCCTGGATGGCGTGGATGTCGTCGATGCAGGTGTCGAGGACGGCGGCGAAGTCGCGGTGGGCGTCCTCGGTCGCACCGGGATCGGACACCGTGACGAAATGCGCCTCGTAGCCGTAGCCGTACATCAGCTGCCGGAGCTGCTCCTCGGGCATCCTGGCCAGGACCGTGGGGTTGGCGATCTTGTACCCGTTGAGGTGCAGGATCGGCAGTACCGCGCCGTCCACCGCGGGATCCACGAAGCTGCTCGAGTGCCAGCTCGTGGCCAGCGGTCCCGTCTCGGCTTCGCCGTCGCCCACCACGGCGGCCGCGATGAGGGAGGGGTTGTCGAAGACGGCGCCGTAGGCGTGGGCGAGCGTGTAGCCGAGTTCCCCGCCCTCGTGGATGGAGCCCGGGGATTCCGGGGCGGCGTGGGACGGGATGCCGCCCGGGTAGCTGAACTGCTTGAACAGGGCGTTCAGCCCGGCGCCGTCCTTCCCGATGGAGGAGTAGATGTCGGAGTAGGTCCCCTCCAGCCAGGCGTTGGCCACGTTGGCGGGCCCGCCGTGGCCCGGCCCGGTGACGAACAGCATCTCCTGCCTCCGCTCCGAGATGACCCGGTTGAGGTGGGTGTAGACAAAGTTCAGCCCCGGCGTGGTGCCCCAGTGGCCCAGCAGTCGCGCCTTCACGTCCTCGCCCGCGAGCGGACGCGTCAGCAGCGCGTTGTCCCGCAGGTAGATCTGGCCGACCGAGACGTAGTTGGCGGCGCGCCACCAGGCGTCCAATGCCGGGATATCAAGACTTGCCATGTGTGCCTCCTGGATGGTGCAACGGGACCGTGCGGATCTTCAGAGTTCGACGACGACGTCGGACGGCGTCTTGTCGGGTCGCCAGCCCCGCCACACGGGGTGCCGCAGGCGGCCGGTCCCGGTGTGCTCGCTGTACTGGACCTCGCCCACGAGGGCGGGCCGCACCCAGTGCGCGTCGGACGCGTCGGCGCCGGGCACGTCGTCGAGCGGGGCGGTCTTCCGTGCCAGTTTCCTGAGCCTGGCGCCCACCTCGGCCAGGTCGCGCTCGGTGAGCCCGGACCCTACCCGGCCCACGTAGCGGAGGTCGACGCCGTCGGGGACGGCGACCAGCAGGGAACCGATCTTCGCTGCCCGGTTGCCCTTCCCGGGCCGCCAGCCCACCACCACGACCTCCTGCGTGTGGAGGTGCTTGATCTTCACCCACGACGCCGACCGCGTCCCGGGCTGGTAGTCGCTCCTGAGTCGCTTGGCCATGATGCCCTCGAGGCCCAGCTGCCTGCTCGCCTCGACGGCTTCCGCCAGCGTCGCGTCGAGGGCCGGCGGCACCTGGATGTGGCCGTCCTCCGCCTCCTCGACCGCCTTCTCGAGCAGCTCCCGCCGCTGGCAGTAGTCCAGTCCGGTGAGGTCGTTGCCCTCGAGCTCCAGGAGGTCGAAGAGCATGAAGCGCACGGGGGTCTTCCGGCGGGCTTCGTCGATCTCCGTCCGGTGGGTCAGCTTCATGCGGGTCTGCAGGAGGCCGAAGTCGGGCCGGCCCTTCGCGTTCAGAGCGACGATCTCGCCGTCGAGCACGGCGCTCTCCGCACTCAGGTGTTCTCCGAGGTCCCCGAGCTCCGGATAGGTCGGTGTGGTGTCGATCCCGTTCCGGCTGGCCAGCGTGACGGTACCGTCCTTCACCAACGCGATGCACCGGACGCCGTCCCACTTCATCTCGTAGGCCCAGTCGTCGGGATCGGGGATGGCCTGCTCCGAGCCGAGCGTGGCGAGCATGGGGCGGACGGGCCCGGGACCCGGAGTCCGGACAGGAGCGGGAGGATCGATCCCCTGCGCGTCGACGGGTGGGGCGTCGCCGCCGTCCGCCGGGACGGATGGCGGTGCGCCGGGATCATGCGGGGAGTCCTGACGGGCCTTGGCCGGCTGGTCCTTCATGAGGTGGATCAGCCAGTTGCTCCTGCCGTTCGCCCCGCCGCCGGTGTTGATGAGCGCATAGCGGCGGATCGCGGTCCCGCCCCGGGCCAGTCCGCCATCGGGCCTGCCGTGGAGCGTGCAGATGACCTCCTTGCCCTCACGCCACTTCTCGAGCTCGTAGGTGCCCGCATCCCAGATGGAGACCTCCCCCGCGCCGTATTCCCCTTTGGGAATAGTTCCGTGGAAGGAGCCGTAGTCGAGGGGATGGTCCTCGGTCTGCACGGCCAGGTGGTTCCTGCTGGGCGTCAGGGGCGGCCCCTTCGGGAGAGCCCACGAGACGAGCACACCCTCGCGCTCCAGCCGGAAGTCGTAGTGCAGGCGGCGGGCGTGGTGCTCCTGGATCACGAAGCTGTTGCCGCCCGCCGGGCCCACGGCCTCGGGTACGGGCTCGGGCGTCTTCGATGCGTCGCGCATCGCCCGGTAGGTGGAGAGCCGGTCCGTCGGTGCGTCTCCTGCGCCGGTCGCCGCTGGGGTCGCGGCGGCGAGGAGGTCTCCGAGGGACTCGATCCGCTGCAGGACGGCGCGGTAGTCGAGGTGACCGAGGTCGACGTCGTCGAGCTCCTCCCACGTGCGCGGCGCGGCGACGGTCGGCTCGAAGCGGCCGCGCAGCGAGTACGGGCTCACCGTCGTCTTGTTCGCGTGGTTCTGGCTCCAGTCCACGAGCACCCTGCCCGTCCGCAGCGCCTTCTTCATGTCGCTGACCGCGAGGTCGGGATGGTCGGCCTCGAGGGCCCGGGCGAGTTCGTGGGCGACGGCGGACACCTGCTCGGAGGTCAGCCGGCCGTCGAGGGCGCAGTACAGGTGGATGCCCTTCGATCCGCTCGTGACGGGGAACGGTTCCAGCCCCATGCCCTGCAGGATCGGCCGGGCCAGCCGGGCGATCTCGGCGCACTCCGCGAGCCCCACGCCGTCACCCGGGTCGAGGTCCAGCACGAGGCGGTCGGGATTGCCCCTGGCGCCGTCGGCGTCGAAGCGCCACTGCGGCACGTGGAGCTCCAGGGCGGCGATCTGCCCGAGCCAGGTGAGTGTCGCGAGGTCGTCGACCAGGGGGTAGACGTTCGTGTGGTCCTTGTGCTGGATCGCGCTGCGCGGCACCCAGGCCGGCGCGTTGTCGTCGATGTTCTTCTGGAAGAACACCTCGCCGGGCTCCTCCGGGGTCCCCACGCCGTGGACCCACCGCTTCCGCGTCAGCGGCCGGTGGCTGGCATGGCGGATCAGGTGGGGTGCCACGGCCGCGTAGTAGGCCAGGATGTCGGCCTTGGTGGTCCCCGTCGCGGGGTAGAGCACCTTGTCCAGGCTGGACAGCCGGAGCGTGCGCCCCTCCACCGTGACGGTCTGCTGCCGTGCGGAGCGAGGGGAAGCCATTCCCCCAGTCTTGACCGGATGCCGGTGGCGGTCCAGTACCGATTCGGGCGGAACGCCCGGCTGGAGGCGGCGGGGCCTGTGCCCTAGTCGGCGAACTGCTCGCGGTAACGCTCGACGTAGACGTCCCACAGGGCCGGGTCCTGCCCGAGGTTGCGCTTGTTCAGGAAGTCGTCCAGCCCGGCGATGGTGAGGTGCCATCCGGCCGCCATGGTCGCGGAGTGCCGCGGACTCCCCGGTGTCAGGAACAGCACGAGCCGGGTCCCGTTGTCGCCCGTCCGGGTCAGCTCCCAGCGCAGGCTGTCCTTCTCCCAGGTGTAGGCGAGCACCGAGGGCCGCACCGCCTCGAGCACCTCTCCGCGCAGGGGCTTCTGGTCGGCGTAGCGGAAGAGGATCTCCGCATCCGGGTGCGGCTCGAACTCCATCTCGCAGGGGAACCAGTACTTCAGCTTGTCGGCCTCGGTCAGGTGCTTCCACAGCACGGTCGGCGGGAACGCGAACTGGAACTCGAGGCGCAGCACCGTACCGCCGTCGTCGCTGGTCGTCTTGCTGACAATGGGCTCTACGGTCTCGGAAGTCACCTCCCAAGTCTAGGGCCGGCCCGCCCGCCTCCTCTGGCCCACTAAGCCTGCTTGGTGTTCACTTGACCCATGAGAGCCATCTGGAAGGGCGCGGTCGCGTTCGGGCTGGTCAACGTACCGGTGAAGGTCTACAGCGCCACCGAGGACCACGACATCTCCCTGCACCAGGTGCACGACGAGGACGGCGGCCGCATCCGCTACCAGCGGCGCTGCGAGATCTGCGGCGAGGTCGTGGACTTCAAGCACATCGACAAGGCGTACGACGACGGCGAGCACACCGTGGTCCTCACGGACGAGGACCTCTCGTCACTGCCGGTGGAGCGCAGCCGGGAGATCGACGTGGTGGAGTTCGTGCCGAGCGACCAGATCGATCCGATCATGTTCGACCGCGCCTACTACCTCGAACCCGACAGCACCTCGACCAAGGCCTACGTCCTGCTGCGGCGCACGCTCGAGGAGACGGACCGGACCGCGATCGTGCAGTTCTCCCTCCGCCAGAAGAGCCGCCTCGCCGCGCTGCGCGTGCGGGGTGACGTCCTCATGCTGCAGACGCTCCTGTGGGACGACGAGGTCCGGGAGGCCTCCTTCCCCGCACTCGAGGAGAAGGTACGCATCTCCGCCAAGGAGAAGCAGATGTCCGCGGCCCTCGTGGACTCCTTCTCCACCGACTTCGATCCCGAGAACTTCACCGACGAGTACCAGGTCCAGCTGCGCACCCTGATCGACGCGAAGATCGAGAAGGGCGACACCATCAGCACCGAGGAGACGTTCGGGGCCGACGGGGACGAGGACGACGGCGACAACGTACTGGACCTCATGGAGGCACTGCGCCGCAGCGTCGAGAAGAACCGCGAGAAGAAGGCCGGAGCCAAGAAGGCGGCCGGCACCTCCAAACAGAAGGGCGCGTGATGGGTTTCTTCACCGACAGCCTCGGCCGGCAGACCATCGCCCAGAAACCGAATGCTCCGATCCTAGGCTGGGCACTGCTCGGCGCCGCCTCCTTCGCGGCGCTCGAGGAGAAGAACCGCGGGCGCCTGCGCCTGGCGAGCACCCTCTGCCTGGCGCTCTGGGCGGTCCTCGAGGTCGTGTCCGGACAGAGCGGCTTCCGGCGGAGCGCCGGCGCGCTGACGCTCTCCTGGCTCTCGCGGAAGGCCTGACGCCTCCGGGTCCTGCCGCCGTTCGGGCCCGGAACTCCGTAGGCGCCTGATCCTCGGCAGCAGGACCCGCCCGTCACTCCAGCGGGAAGTTCTCCTGACGCAGCAGCTTCGCCAGATGCTCCGCGTTGCGGACCACGCCCGCGGTCGTCGTCGCCACCACGTCAGGGACCTCCGCGAGGTCCTTGAAGTCCACGGACTGCATCGCCTCGCCCACCCAGTAGGTGGAGCCCTGGGACGGCAGGGAGAAGCCGATGTCGTTCAGGCCCTGCATCATGTCGGCGATCGTCTTGTGTGCGCCGTCCTCATTGCCAACGACCGCCACGACCGCGACCTTGCCCGCCATCACGGGACGGCCCTCCTCGTCCGTCTCCGCGATATCGGCGTCCAGCCGCTCCATCACGCGCTGCGCGAGGCTCGAGGGGTGCCCCACCCAGATGGGGGTGGACAGCACGAGGATGTCCGCGGCGAGGATCTTCTCGCGGAGGAGCGGCCACTCGTCCCCGTCGCCCATGTCCTTCTGCACGCCGGGTGCCACGTCGTGGTCGACCACGCGGGCACTGGACGTGGTGATTCCCCGCTCCGCGAACCGGTCGAGGATGTGCCGGGCCATCAGGTCGGAACTGGAGGGCTCCGGGGACGGGGTGAGGCTGCACACGAGTGCGAAGGCTGTCAGGTGAGTCACGGATACTCCTCGATGTCGGAACTGCCGGATGATGCGGGAGTCGGAGGGAGTTCGGGTCCGGATGTTCCGCCGGGCGGTGCGCGGTCGACGCCGGTCAGGCCCGCAGGACCCCCGGCACTTCCCCGACGGACGCGACCTCGTGGTCGGGCGGCGTCATGACGGGCGGATACGGGGCGCCGTCGCGGTTCAGCCAGACGGTCCTCAGGCCGGCGCGTGCGGCGCCGTCGACATCCCAGGGGTGCACGGCGACCAGCACGACGTCGCCCGCCGCCTTCCCGAGGGCCTCGAGGGCGTGCGCGTAGGACTCGCGCGCAGGTTTCCACCGGGGGGCGTCCGCCACGGAGATGACGGTGGCGACATGCTCCCCGACTCCGGCGCGCTCCAGCAGGCCCGTCGCCGTCGCCCCTGCCCCGTTGGTGAGTGCGGCGACGCCGAAGCCCTCGAGGGCGAGGGCGCGGATGCCGTCGGCCACGTCGGGATGGACCGGTAGCTCCTGCAGTGCCGTCATGACGTGCGTCACCGCATCGTCGAGGTCCCGGTTCAGCACCTGGTCCGCGAGAACCACCCGCAGGGCGCCCTCGGCGACGTCGCCGAAGGCCGGGTTGTGCCCGACGACGGTCAGAGCGAAGCCGTCCCGGAGCACGGAGGCGAACCACAGGGCGGCCAGTTGCGGGGGTGCGCCGATCTCCTCGAAGTGCTGGGGCATACGGCCCATGTCCGAGAGCGTCCCGTTGACGTCGAACAGCACCAGCGGCAACGCCATTACTGGCGGTACCCCTCCACCTGGCTGATCGGCCGGGCATCGGCGTCGGCCGGGTCCTCACCGGCGTCCGCCTTCGCCCGGCGCTGGCGGAGCAGGTCCCAGCACTGGTCGAGGTCCTCCTCGACCCGCTTCAGCCGGGTCGCGTGGTCCTGGTGCTCGGCCCCGGCTCCGGCGTCCTGGGGCTGTTCACGGAGATCATGCTCTTCCTGCACGAGTGCCTGGATACGCTGGAGGATGTCCTGGTTGTCCATGGTTCGGTCCCTTTCGTCGTCGCCGCGCCGGCGCCGGTGGATGATCAGCAGGCTTTCCTTCAGGCTACTGAGGCGACGGACCGATGACCAGTGGGAGCTCGGCGTCGGCCCGGCGCAGCAGCGAATTTGGCGCACCGCCCGGATGGCCTAAGCTGTTGGAGAACCAATTGCCTGTGTAGCTCAGTCTGGTAGAGCATCCGCTTCACACGCGGAAGGCCCGGGGATCGAGGCCCCGCGCAGGCACGAGGATCGGCTGGAGACAGCAGCGCAGGAAGGCCCGTACCGACACATCGGTACGGGCCTTCCTGCGTCTGCAGGGGTTCGCCCTGGGCGAACATCGTGTCTTAGCACTCTCTCGGGTCGAGTGCTAACATTTTTCCTAGTTGAGCGAAGGATGCTCAACCTTGAAGAACCGTCCACCTGCCGGTGGCACCTGTAAAGGAGTTGATTCCAGTGGCCATGAAGTTCGATCCATTCCGCGAGCTGGACCGCGTTGCCGGCGCCCTGCTGGAGAACCGTCCCGGACTGCGCCTGATGCCGATGGACCTCTACCGCGAGAAGGACCACTACATCCTCTCCGCGGACCTTCCGGGCATCGACCCCGGATCGGTCGACATCGACGTCGACGGCCAGCTCCTGACCATCCGCGCGGAGCGCACGCTGCGCGGCGCCGAGGGCGTGAAGTGGCTGACCCGCGAGCGCGAGAGCGGCTCGTTCCTGCGCCAGCTCAACCTCGGTCAGGGTGTGGACACCGAGGGCATCTCCGCCCGGTACGAGAACGGCGTGCTCAACGTGATGATCCCGGTCAGCGCACGCGCGAAGCCGCGCAAGATCGAGATCGTCAGCGGCGAGTCCTCCACACCGGTCGAGTCCACGGCGGTCGAGTCCACGGCGTCCGACCAGAAGCACCAGGGAGCCGTCGAAGCGTAGCCTCGCGTATCGGCGACCCCCCGGCTGCAGCCCGGGGGGTCGCCGTCCCTGCACCGGATCCAGCCTTGCCGGTGCCGTAGATTCTCCTTGCACCAGCGAGCGGCCGGTGGAAAGGATGGAGTATGGACTTCACACCGAGCAAGGCAATCGTCACCGGCTCCGATTCCGGTATCGGGCGGGCCACGGCCATCGCCCTCGCAGCGGCAGGCTGCGACGTCGGCGTCACCTGGCACTCCGACCAGGAGGGCGCCGAGGAGACCGCACGCCTGGTGCGGGAGAAGGGCGTCCGTGCCGCCGTCGCGCAACTCGACACCACCGATGCCCCCGCCTGCGGGGACGTGGTGGACCGGCTCGCCGGCGAACTCGGCGGCCTCGACGTCTTCGTGAACAACGCGGGCGTCAACGGCGGCACCATGTTCCTGGAGACGGACTGGGACACCTGGCGCGGAACCCTGGGCGCGAACCTCGACGGCGCCTTCGTCTGCATCCAACGCGCCGCGCGCCATATGGTCGACGGCGGCAGGGGCGGGCGCATCATCGGCGTCACCAGCGTCCACCAGGAGCAGCCGCGCGTGGGCTCGGCCGCCTACGACGCCTCGAAGCACGGGCTCGGCGGCCTCCTCCGGACGATCGCCCTCGAACTGGCGGACCGGGGCATCACGGCCAATGCGGTCCTGCCCGGCGAGATCAACACACCGATGAACGATTCCGCCGAGGAGGACCCGCACACCATGGACCGCCCCGGCATCCCCCTGGGCCGGCCCGGCGCTCCGGAGGAGATCGCCGCCGTCGTCGCCTTCCTGGCCTCGGGTGCAGCCAGCTACGTCAACGGCGCCTCCTTCGTGGTGGACGGCGGCATGCTCCTCATGGGACCGCAGGCGGGCTCCCATCTGCGAAGTGGGGAATGGCGCACGCTCTGACCTCGCGCAGGCCGGAGCTCCAGCTTTCAGCGCCCGTTCATCCGGCGTTCAGGACGGCCGACTAGCGTGGGGAGCCCGCCCTCCCCGAAAGGCCCGCACCATGGATGCCTCCCCCGTCCCTCCCGATTCCGACCACCAGGACTGGTCGGGCATCACGCGCGGTGACGACGTCACCCTCCAGCACGCCACCGGGACGCAGCTCCGGGGCGTGCTGGACATGAGGACCGACGACGCATCCGTGCTGTGGATCCGGCTGCACGACGGCGGTGGGCGGCGGCTCGTACACAGGGCCGACGGCTACCGCCTGCGTCGCGGGTGACCCTACCCGCCCGGAACCGGCCCCTGCACCCGCTGTCCACCTTGGGTTCACCTTTTCGCCACCTGTAACGTTGCTCCGGTGAGAAAACGATCCACCGTCGCCCTGTCCCTCGCCGCCCTCCTCGGCCTGAGCGCCTGCGGCTCCGACTACCCACTGGGCCCGGAGCAGGAAGCGGCGGCGGAGCAGGGAGACACGAGCCTGCAGGGCGCCGTGACCGCGTCGGGGTCCTCCGCCCAGGGACCGGCGATGGACGCCTGGCGCTCGGGCTTCGCCACGATGTACCCGCGGGCCCAGGTGCAGTACTCACCCGACGGTTCCGGGGCCGGACGCGGTGCGCTGCTGGCAGGAGCGGTGGGCTTCGCCGGATCCGACGCCTACCTCAGCGATGAGGAGCTGGCCGAGTCGACGGACGCATGCGGTCCTGGCGGCGCCTTCAACATCCCGGCCTACGTCTCGCCCATCAGCGTTGCGTTCAACCTGCCCGGCATCTCGGAGCTGAAACTCGACGCCGGCACCGTGGCGCAGATCTTCAGGGGTTGGATCAGCACCTGGAACGACCCCGCCATCGCGGCGCAGAACGAGGGCGTGAACCTCCCCGACGTGCCCATCTCGGCGGTGAGCCGTTCGGACGACTCCGGCACCACCGAGAACTTCACCGACTACCTGCACGCCGTGGTCCCCGGGATCTGGACCGACGAGCCCGACGGGACGTGGCCCGCCGGCCTCGAGAACGAGAACGCCAAGGGCAACGCCGGTGTGGTGAGCACGGTGGCCGGGACGGTCGGCGCGGTGACGTACGCGGACGACTCGGCCGTCGGGGACCCGCTCGGCCGCGTGGCACTGAAGGTCGGCGAGGACTACGTGCCGGTCGGCTCCGAAGCCGCTGCTGCCGCCGTCGACCTCGCGGGCCGCGTGCCCGGGCGGAAGGACTACGACATCGCCCTCGACCTCGACCGGACCACCACCGAGCCCGGCGTCTACCCCCTGGTCCTGGTGTCCTACCACGTGTACTGCGCGCGGTACGAGAACGAGGCGACGGCCGCCGTCGTGCGCGCCTTCGGGACGTACGCCGTCAGCGCGGAGGGCCAGGCCGAGGCGGCGGAGGCCGCGAAGAGCTCGCCCATCTCGGCGGAACTGTCCCGGCAGGCCACCGACGCGATCGCGGGGATCGAGGTCGGGGAGATCCCCTAAGAGATTCGCCAGGAGATTTACCAGGACATCCCGGGACCAGCGGGGACGAAAGAGGCGGACCCCTTCCGGGATCCGCCTCCTACCGATGGTCACTCGTCAGCTGACGCGCGGACCGCCCGAGTCGGGATCGTTCGTCGACGTGTCGGGGAACGTATTGTTCGCCGGCGTCGCCTCGCCCGATCCGCCGGTCGGCGGGGCCGCCACATCGCCCCGCCAGGCACCGGTCTCCCCGCCGCTCTTCTCGATGAACTCCTTGAACCTCTTGAGGTCGCCCTTCACCTGGGCGGCGTCGGCGTTCACCACGGCACCGACCTTCTCGGTGAACGTCTCGGGGTGCCAGTCGATCTGCACCATGAGCCGCGTGGTGTTCTCGTCGAGGCGGTGGAAGGTGACCACGCCGGCATGCGATTCGCCGTCCGTGCTCTTCCAGGCGACGCGCTCGTCAGGGTGCTGCTCGGTGATCTCGGCGTCGAACTCGCGCTTCACGCCGCCGATGCTCGTCACCCAGTGGGTGCGGGTGTCGGAGGTCTGCGTGATCGACTCGACGCCCCCCATGAACCGGGGGAAGCTCTCGAACTGGGTCCACTGGTTGTAGGCCGTGCTGACCGGTACTGCTACGTCGATAGATTCCTGCACTGAAGCCAAAAGGTCCTCCTTCGTAGAGACTCCGGGGCCGCCCGCCACGCCGTTCCGGGGATCCGGCACGGCGGAACCGTAAGTCCCCTTAGCGTAGGCAGATCGGTTGGATTTGGCCAACACGCGGGTCTAGGCTGAAAGCAGTCCACCGGCGGGAACCGGCGCGTCCGGAGCCTGCCGGGACGGAGAAATCTCTCTAGCACTGGAGGATTGATGAAGGCGTCACCCACTCTCACGGACAACATGCAGGCCGTCCTGGTAGACCTCGTCGAGTTGCACCTGCAGGGCAAGCAGGCCCACTGGAACGTGGTCGGCAAGAACTTCCGGGACCTCCACCTCCAGCTGGACGAGATCATCGACGACGCGCGCGCCTTCGCCGACGAGATGGCGGAGCGCATGCGCGCCCTCCACGCCGTTCCGGACGGCCGAAGCGTCGCCGTCGCGGAGGGCACCAGGCTCGATCCGTTCCCGGCCGGCCTCGTCTCCACGAAGGACACCGTGGGCCTCGTGGTCCGCATGCTGAACGCCGCAGTGACGACGATGCGCGACGTGCACGACCAGATCGACGAGGAGGACCCCACCACGGCCGACCTCCTCCACGGTTTCATCGCCAAGCTCGAGCAGTACGCGTGGATGGTGGACGCCGAGAACATGGAGCCGACCGCCGAGGTCGTCACCCCCGCCGGCACGGACCACGCGACCGTCTGACGGGCAGCACCGGCCCCGACCGACACTCTCCTGCAGGTACGACCTCTTGTACTGTGTAGGCTGACTAACGGTCTAGCAGACGGCCGATCGCAAACCCCCCGGGTCTGTGTATCGGTTTCGGAAACCCACCCGGACGCCCCGCAGGGCGCGATGCACATGTGACTCGGCGGCTGAACGAATCAGGATCAGTATCCATGGCCGACCAGGTTGCCGGGCAGACCACCACCGACTACCTCCAGGACCTCCTCCTCGACACCGACGACGTCGAGGAGTTCCTCACCGAGTTCGCCCGCTTCGCCGCTGCCCGCCTGTTCGAGCGGCCGGGCCAGATCCTCTGCGGGATCACCCTCCTGCGGGACAAGCGGGCCGGTACCGTCGCCAGCAGCAGCGAGGCGGCGAAGCAGCTCGACGAACTGCAGTACCTGTTCACCGAGGGCCCGTGCCTCAGCGCCTGCGAGGAGCAGCGGACCGTCCATGTCGCGGACGTCGCCGCGGATGAACGCTGGAGCCACTACCTCGCCCGTGCCGCGGAGCACGGCGTGGGTTCGATCCTGGCCGTCCCGTTCTCCCTCGACGCCGGCACCCGCGCGGCGCTGAACGTCTACTCGACGGAGCCCGGCGGCTTCGGTCCCGAGGACATCGCCACGGCCGAGGCCTTCGTCGCCCAGACGTCCAAGGCCCTGATGCTGGCCGTGAGGCTGGCACAGCACGGCGAGTCGGTCGGCAACCTGAAGTCCGCCATGAAGTCGAGGACCGCCATCGACATAGCGATCGGGATCATCATGGCGCAGAACCGCTGCACGCAGACGGAGGCCTTCACCATCCTGAAGTCGGTCTCCAGCAGCCGCAACGAGAAGGTCCGGGACATCGCAGCGTCCGTGGTGGCGTCGATCGGCCAGGCGGCACCCGAGACGCACTTCGACCCCTGACCCGCGGTGCTCCCCGCGTCCGGTAGCAGGTGCGGCACCCCGCTGGGAACGGGGACCGACGACGATCCTCCCGTTGCGGGCGGACGGAGGCGGGTGCAACGGTGGGAGGACCGACAGGACGGAGCACGGCGATGGAACCCATCGAGCAGTGGTGGACGCGAGTGGACATCGAGGAGAAGCAGTGGCTCCGGGAGCACTCCGGCGCCGACGACCTCCCGGAATCGGTGCAGTCCGCGATCGCCGGGGCGGGCGGACCCTCCGGCGACGATCCCCTCAGCGACGAGGACTGGCAGTTCATCCGACTCCAGTCCGAGACCCCCGACTAGGCGCCGCGCCATGCAGCGTTTCGACGGCAAGGTCGTGATCGTGACGGGTGCCGGATCGGGGATCGGCGAAGCGGCGGCACGGCGCTTCGTGGCCGAAGGGGCACGAGTGGTGCTGACGGATTCCGTCGGCGACAAGATCGAAGCCGTCGTCGCGTCCCTCCCGGAGGGACGGGCGACGGCGGTTCCGGCCGACTCCTCCGACTTCGACCAGGTGGCGGCCATGGTGCAGCATGCCGTCGGGCAGTACGGGCGGCTCGACGTCCTGGTCAACAACGCCGGCACCATCACGCAGGGAACCGTCCAGGACACGAGCGTCGACGACTGGCACCGCGTCCTCGAGACGGACCTCTCCGGCGTGTTCTACGGCACCAAGGCGGCACTCGGGTACCTGCTGGAGAGCAGGGGGTGCATCGTCAACGTCTCCTCCGTGTCCGGACTGGCGGGCGACTGGCGGATGAGCGCCTACAACGCCGCCAAGGGCGGGGTCAGCAACTTTACGCGGGCCGTCGCCCTGGACCACGGCAGGGACGGCGTGCGGGTCAACGCCGTCGCTCCAGGATTCGTCTGGACGGATCTGACGAGCGAGGACGGCGAGGCACACGAACTGTCCGACGAGTTCTCCCGGCGCATCCCCCTCGGACGCGGCGGGCTGCCGGAGGAGGTCGCTGCGGCCATCACCTTCCTCGCCAGCGATGACGCGCGCTTCATCACCGGCGTCGTCCTCCCCGTGGACGGCGGGACGATGGCGAGCAACGGCCAGCCCGCGCAGGCCTGACCCGGTCTGGAGCGATGCCGCGAGGGAGCGGCCACCGTTCGGCCCGACAAGATGCAGCCGCCCAGGAAGGTCCCCTCGAGGTCGGAGGAATCCCGGACACCGCGGCGCCGCTGCATCGGCGTGTCCACCAGGAAGATCCCGCCGAAGGACCGGAACGCCCGGCCACCGACGTCGCGGGCGTTCTCCTGCTCCACGATGGCGACCCTCCTGCCCGCTCGGACGAGTCCGTCGCCGGCGACGAGGCCGGCGAGTCCTGCACCGATGACGAGGACGTCTGCGTCCCTGGGCTGCTCTTCCGGGTTCTGACGTGGAGGGCGAGCACGACCAGGATGCATCGCCACCACCGGCAGGCGGGGGAGGTCAGCGCCGTTTGGCCCGCGGGCCGGACGGGCGGCCCGGCTTCCCCGACTGCTTCCCCGACTGTTTCCCCGACGGCTTCCCGCCCTTCTGGTCCCGGCCCTTGTGATCCCCGGCCGCGGCCTTCTTCGCGGCCGCCTTCTGCGATGCGCTCTTCTTCGGCGCCTCGCGCTGCGAGGGCTGCCGGGAACTCCGGGCCGTGCGACCGCGGACGATGCCGATGAACTCCTCGACGTCGTCGGACTCGTCCTCCATCCGCCAGGCGATGCCGATGGTCGTCGGAACCAGGCCGGGGACCGGACGGTGCACGGCATCCTTCCGCGCATGCAGGCGGGCGAGGGACATGGGCAGGACGACGACGCCCGCACCGGACGCCGCGACCTCCACGGCCGACTTCGGGCCGCCGCACTCGAGGACGTCGAGCAGGATCCCGCCCTCGAGTTCCTCGGCCGGGACGTCGTCGTAGAGCGACAGCTCGTTCTCCCGCGACATCACGGCGACGGGCTGCTCCTCGTACAGGGGGATCAGGTGGATCCCCGCGCGGTCCACCGGAAGCCGTACGAAGACGACGTCGTCGGAGCCTTCGCGCAGCGCCACCAGGGCGTCGTCGTCGTGCTGGTGGAGTTCGAGGGGGACCTCCGGGTGCCGCTCGCGCCACCTGGCCACCCACTTCCCCGGCGTCACGCCGGGCACGAAACCGACGGACAGGGTTCGGGGCTGGTCGGCGGGCATCTGATCACAGTAGCGCCTGCCCGCGACCGTTAAGCTTGGACCATGACTCCCGCGAAAACCCCCCAGACCCTGAAGCCCGCCACCGCGGCCAAGAAACTGGGAATCTACCTGCCCGCCGCTCCCCAGGACTTCCAGGAGACCGAGCTGACACGCGCCGAGTTCGACGAACTGCAGCAGACGCCGCCGGAATGGCTCGCCGGATTGCGCCGCACCGGCCCCCATCCTCGCCCCGTCGTCGCGCAGAAGCTCGGGATCTCCATCGGCGGGCTGGCCCGCGGAGGCATCACGGATCCGCTGACGAGCGAGCAGATCACCGCCCTGCTGCAGGATCCGCCCGCATGGCTGGTCGCGGAGCGGTCCACGCAGGCCGCCGTCCGGGCCGAGGCCGCACGCCTCAAGGAACGCGACGCCGCCCGCAAGGCCTCCGACGCCTGACCTGCACATCTCCCCTGCCTGGCCCGCGTCCGGCCGGCCGTAGCCGGCCGTGGAACAGCGCGTCCGACCTCCGGCAGGGCATCCGGGACGTACCTTCGACCACCCTGGTGGGGGTCGGAGATACCACAGTCATGCCCTTTTTCGGTGGAGGCGCGCCGATTGACTTAATCGAACACGTATTCGAATATTGACGAGTGACGCCTCCACCTGCCGGCTCTGCCCTCGACCGGGATGAGCCTTCCTCCATCCCCGGGGGCACGTCACGCCCGGGTGCCGACAGCCCGCACGCCGTCCTCCACGGCACCTCCACGGCCGATGTCGCCCTCGGCCTCCAGGCCCGCATCAACAGCATGCAGGCCGGCAGGCTGGACTCACGACGGATGCCCACCGTACCCGCCCTCGCCCGGATCCTGCCCGGTGGAGGCCTCCAGGCCGGCGGCTCCTACGCCGTCCGGAACTCGACGACGATCGCCATGGCCCTGCTCGCGGGACCCTCCGCGACGGGGGCGTGGTGCAGCGTCATCGGTGTGCCGGACTTCAGCGTGGAAGCGGCACAGGGCTTCGGGATCAATCTCGAACGCCTCATCCTGGTCCCGGATCCCGGGACCCAGTGGCTCACGGTCACGGCAGCCCTCGTGGACGTCGTCTCGATCGTCCTGACCCGGGCCCCGGAACACCTCGCACCCACCGAAGGGGCACGGCTCAAGGCGCGGCTGCGCCAGCGCGGCGCGGCACTGATCACCCTGGGCGCCTGGCAGCAGAGCGACTCCACACTCGGTGTCGCCGAGAGCGCCTGGGAGGGCCTCGGCTCCGGGACCGGCCACCTGAGGGCGCGCCGCATGAAGATCACCGCGACCCAACCCTCCGGTCGGCTCCGCCATGCCTACGTGGAACTGACGGACCTCCAGGGTGCCGCTCCGGGCGGGACCGCGGTCCAGGACGTCCTGCAGCCGCCGGATGCCTGGTCTGCCGGCCGCCCTGACACCGTCTTCGGCACTGCTTCCGGCGCTTTGTTCGAACCCCGGCTGATGAAGTCCTCGTGACCTCCGCCCTCCCCCCGGCAGATCCCCGTACCGGATCAGCCACGCGGACCATGATGCTCTGGTGCCCGGACTGGCCCATCACCGCGGCGCTGCGCGACCACGCACTTCCCGCCGACACCGCGCTCGTCCTCGTCGACCGCGGGGAGGTCTTCGCCTGCTCCCCGGCAGCACGGCAGGACGGCGTGAAGAGGGGCCTCCGTATCCGGGAGGCCCAGGCCCGCAGCACGGGACTCGTCTCCCTCGCCTACGACCCCTCGCTCGACGAACGCACCTTCGAGCCCGTGACCGCGGCCGTGGAGACCATCATGCCCGGCGTCCAGGTTCTCCGCCCGGGGCTGTGCGCCGTCAAGGTCAAGGGGCCATCGCGCTACTACGGCAGCGAGGGCAAGGCCGCGGACATGGTCTTCCGGAACCTGGCAGCCATCGGCCTCACCGATGTGCGCATCGGTATCGCCGACGGTTCCTTCGCGGCCGAGCACGCAGCCAGGGCCACGGACCAGCTGGAGGACCCCGAGGCGGACCAGCTGGTCGTCATCCCGCCGGGCCGCTCGCCCTGGTTCCTGAGCAGCTATCCCCTCGAAGTCCTCGAACAGCCCAAGCTCACCGTGCTGCTCAAGCGCCTCGGCATCCGGTCCCTCGGTGATTTCGCGGCGCTCGGCGCATCGGACGTCCGCAACCGCTTCGGCGTCGAGGGCGCCCTCGCACACCGCCAGGCGAGCGGACTCGACCACCGGGACGTCGTCGCCCGGAAGCCGCCACCCCACCTCGACGCCGTCGCCGACTTCGAGCCGCCCCTCGCCCGCATCGACCAGCTCGCGTTCGCCTTCCGCACGCGGGCCGGCGAGTTCGTGGATACCCTGCGCGGGGCAGGACTGGTGTGCACAGCGCTGCACGTCTCGCTGCACACCGAATCGGGCGAGGTGTCCGAGCGCCGGTGGCAGCACCCCCGCTGGTTCGACGCCGACGACGTCGTCGACCGCGTGCGCTGGCAGCTCCAGGGCACCTCTGCGTCCGACCACGGCCTGACCTCCGGCATCACCCGGGTCCAGGTGGTACCCGACATCGTCGAGGACCTCGGCGATCATGCGGACGGCCTGTGGGGGACGGGGCCGGACGAGGGCATCCACCATGGCCTGGCCCGTGTGCAGAGCATGCTGGGCCACGGCGCCGTCCTCACCGCGATCATCGCCGGTGGGCGGCTCCTGGCCGACCGCCGGGTCTTCATCCCGTGGGGGGACGCCCCGTCCTCGCCCGCGAGGGTGCCGGTGAAGGACCGCAACCAGCCCTGGCCCGGCCGCCTGCCCGGCCCGGTGCCGGCCACGGTGTTCGCCGATCCCGTGCCCGCCGTCGTCGTCGATTCCCGCGGCAACCCCGTCGACGTGGATCCGCGCGGTCTCCTGAGCGCCGACCCCGCCTTCTTCAGTGCCGGGCCCGACGACGGCCGGCGGCCCGTGCACTCCTGGGCCGGCCCCTGGCCGATCAACGAACGGTGGTGGGACCCGAAGGGACGCATCCTCAACCGCTTCCAGTTGGTCGACCGGTCCGGCTCTGCCTGGCTGCTGCTCCTCGAGGACCATGCCTGGTGGGTGGAAGCCGGCTACGACTGACCGCGCGGAGCCGGCTTCCGCGACAACCACAGACAGCACGACATCCAGACAGGGAGGGACGCCATGGGCTGGAACAATCCACCGATTCCGTGGTCGGACTTCGAACGGAGCCTCTCCGACACCCGGCCCGGTATTCCACCCGCCGGTGCCGACGGCGGGGACAGCCCGACCTGGTCCCGGAAACGCCGGCCCTATACCGCTCCGGCCGGCGCCTCGGCCCCGGAGGGTCCCGTGGTGCCCTATGCGGAACTCCACGCCCACTCCAACTTCAGCTTCCTCGACGGCGCATCGAGCCCGGAGCACCTCGCGGAGGAAGCCCAGCGGCTGGGCCTCACCGGCATGGCCCTGACCGACCACGACGGCCTGTACGGTGCGGTGCACTTCGCGGAAGCAGCCGAGAAGTACCCCGGTTTCTCCACCCTGTACGGCACGGAACTGTCCCTCGGACTGTCCCGGCCGCAGAACGGGGAGGCGGATCCGGAGGGGCGCCACCTGCTGGTCCTGGCCCGGGGGTCTGCGGGCTACCACCGGCTCTCCACGGCCATCACCGAAGCCCAGCTGGACGCCGACGCCGAGAAGGGGAAGCCCCGCTACGACCTCGAGAACCTCGCCGGCCATGCCGGTGGTCAGTGGATGATCCTCACGGGCTGCAGGAAGGGTGCCGTGCGCTCGGCGCTCGTCGCCGGTGGAGAGACAGCCGCCGAGGTGGAACTCCGGAAGCTCGTCGAACTGTTCGGCCGGGATGGCGTCGCCGTCGAACTCACCGACCAGGGCAATCCCCTGGACACCGCGCACAATGACGCCCTGGCCGCCGTCGCCGCCCGCCTGAAGCTGCCCACGGTCGCCACCAACAACGTGCACTACGCCACCCCGAAGCAGCACCGGCTCGCCTCCGCCCTGGCCGCGGTCCGGGCCCGCCGGAGCCTGGATCAGATGGATGGCTGGCTTCCCGCCGCCGGATCCGCGCACCTGCGCAGCGGCGCGGAGATGGCGAGGCGGTTCCGGGACTATCCGGGGGCGGTGGAGCGCACCGTCGAGATCGCCGCCGATCTCTCCTTCACCCTCCGCAGCGTCCGACCGGGCCTGCCGAACATCGAGCTGCCGGAGGGCCACACGCAGATGAGCTATCTCCGCGAGCTCGTCTGGCGGGGGGCCGACAAGCTCTACGGGAACCGGACCGACGTCCGTGAGCGCATCGAACGCGAACTGGAGGTCATCGAGGACAAGAACTTCCCGGGGTACTTCCTGATCGTCCACGACCTCGTGCACTACGCGCGCCGCAACGGCATCCTGTGCCAGGGCCGGGGTTCGGCCGCCAACTCGGCGGTCTGCTACCTGCTGGAGATCACCGCGGTGGACTCGATCAAGTACCAGCTCCCCTTCGAGCGGTTCCTCTCGAGCATGCGGGACGAGGAGCCGGATATCGACGTGGACTTCGACTCCGACCGACGTGAGGAGGTCATCCAGTACGTCTACCGGAAGTACGGGCGCTTCAACGCCGCCCAGGTCGCCAACGTCATCACCTACCGCCCCAAGTTCGCCGTCCGGGACATGGCCAAGGCCCTCGGCCACAGCCCGGGCCAGCAGGATGCCTGGTCACGGCAGATCGAGCGGTGGGGCGGACTCGTCTCCAGCACCGATCACGACATCCCGGACGCCGTGGTCGGCCTGGCGCAGGAGGTCCTCACGTTCCCGCGCCATCTGGGTATCCACTCGGGCGGCATGGTCCTGACGGACCGGCCCGTCGGAGAAGTATGCCCTATCGAGCATGGACGCATGGAGGGCCGGACCGTCCTGCAGTGGGACAAGGACGACTGCGCCTGGATGGGCCTGGTGAAGTTCGACCTGCTGGGCCTCGGCATCCTCGCCGCCATCCAGTACAACTTCGACCTCGTGGAACGGCACTTCGGGGAGAAGTGGGAACTGCACACCATCCCCAAGGAGGAGCAGGGCGTGTACGACATGCTGTGCTTCGCCGACTCGGTGGGCGTCTTCCAGGTGGAGAGCCGCGCCCAGATGGGCATGCTCCCGCGGCTTCAGCCCCGCCAGTTCTACGACCTCGTGATCGAGGTGGCCCTCGTGCGGCCGGGGCCCATCCAGGGCGGGGCCGTGCACCCCTACATCAAACGGAAGATGGGTGAGGAGGAGGTCCGGTACATCCACCCCGACCTCGAACCGGTACTCGAACGGACCCTCGGCGTCCCGCTCTTCCAGGAGCAGCTCATGCAGATGGCCATGGTGGTGGGTGGCTGCACCGGGGCCGACGCCGACCTCCTGCGCCGGGCCATGGGGTCCAAACGGGGCGAGGAGCGGATCGATTCGCTCAAGGCCAAGCTGTACGAGGGCATGGAGTCCAACGGGATCACCGGCGACGTGGCCGACACGATCTACGGCAAGATCCACGCCTTCGCGAACTTCGGGTTCGCGGAAAGCCATTCGATCAGCTTCGCCCTGCTGGTCTACGTCAGCGCGTGGCTGAGGCTGCACTATCCCGGGGCGTTCCTCGCCTCCCTGCTGCGCGCCCAGCCCATGGGGTTCTATTCACCCCAGACGCTCGTGGCGGACGCCCGCCGGCACGGCGCCGTCGTGCTGCGGCCCGACATCCTGCACTCGGGCGTGCACGCCGACCTCGAGCCGCTCGAGGGCTACGACCCGCCCGTCGAGCCCAGGGACCGGACCACCGGCATGGACGGCTGCATCGAGGACGAGCAGCCCCCGGTGGGTCACTTCGACCAGGACACGCCCTTCGATTCCACGCCGCACCGCCGCGACGGCAATCATGCGGTGCGACTCGGGCTCGCCGGCGTGGAATCGATCGGGGTCGGACTGGCGGAGAAGATCGTCACCGAGCGGGAACGGAACGGGCCCTACGAGGACATGCCGGACCTGGCCCGGCGGACAGGCGTCAACGCCGGGCAGCTCGAGGCACTGGCGGCATCGGGCGCCTTCGACTCGATGGGGCTGAGCCGCCGTGAAGCGCTGTGGAACGCCGGGCCCGCGTCCACCGAACGCGAGGGCCAGATCAAGGGCACGGCCGTCTACATCCAGCCTCCGCTGATGCCCGAGCTCTCGGACATCGACAAGGTCGGATCCGACCTGTGGTCCACCGGCATCACCCCGGACGATCATCCGGTGCGCCATGCCAGGAACAGACTCGAGCGCCGGGGTGCCCTGACGGCCGTGGAGCTGAAGACCGCCGAGTCCGGTCGGCGGATCGAGGTGGCGGGAGTCGTGACGCACCGGCAGAGGCCGGCGACCGCGAGCGGCATCACGTTCCTGAACCTCGAGGACGAGACGGGACTCGTGAACGTGATCTGCTCCGTGGGGGTCTGGCAGCGCTACCGCCGCGTGGCGCGGGAGGCCGGCAGCGTGATCGTGCGGGGTATCCTCGAGCGGTCCGCCGAGGGCATCGTCAACGTCGTGGCGGACCGCATCGAGGTCCTGCAGCTGAAGGCCACCACCAAGTCGCGGGATTTCCGCTGACCGGCACCGGGCCGGGCTCTCGGAGAGGGCTGCGGTACGACGAAGGGCCCCCGCTCAGCGGGGGCCCTTCGTGTCACATTGTGCGCGAGGGGGGATTTGAACCCCCACACCCTTTCGGATACTGGCACCTGAAGCCAGCGCGTCTGCCGTTCCGCCACTCGCGCGTTTCGAGATTCCAACCCCATGCGCCAGGCGCAGGCGTTGTGAACAGCAGAAACAAGCATAGCCGAGCGCGGGCGCAATTACCTAAACGTGAACCGACCGGCCCCGACGACGCTCTTCCGCCCGTCCTGGCGATCCATCGATCGTTAGGACAAAGTAATCCTCGGAACGGCGGCTTGGAGCCCATTCCCAGAGCCTCCCAGTAGTATCGGATGGAACATGCCCGGGTGGACGCTGCCGTCCCGACGACCGGGCCGGCCCTGCAGCGCGTTGCTGACGGGGCCCGGAATTCCAGTGCGACAGGGGAAGGAGGCGGGAGATGGGCATTCTTGACAATGTGGAGCGCGGACTCGAGAGACTGGTCCGAGGCGCCTTCACGACGGGATCCCGCGCCCAGGTGCAGCCCCTCGAGATCGCGAGCGCCCTGCGCAAGGAACTCGACAACCGCTCACTGGTCCTCTCGCAGGGCCGCACCCTCGCCCCCAACGTCTTCACGGCACGCCTCTCCGACTCCGACTTCGATCTCGCCCAGCAGTGGGGATCGGCTCTGGCCGAGGAACTGTGCGACGTCGTGATCGCCCACGTCAACAGCCAGCAGTACAGCCTGCAGGGACCCGTCCGGGTCTCGTTCGAGCACGACCCCGAACTGAAGGCCGGTATGTTCGAGATCGACTCGTCGATCGAGAAGCAGGACGCCGCACGCCGTCCCGCGGGCCCCGCCGCACCCGCGGCACCGCGACGCCAGCCCACGCGCTACCAGCCGATCCTCGAGATCGACGGACAGCGCTATTCGATCAACTCCGGCTCGATCGTGCTCGGCCGCTCCTCCGAGGCGGACATCCTCGTCGATGACACCGGTGTGTCCAGGCGCCACCTCGAGATCCGCGCACGCGACGGCCGCATCTACGCCGTCGATCTCGGATCGACGAACGGCAGCTACGTCAACGGCCAGCGGGTCCACGGCCAGGCCGAACTCACGGACGGTTCCACCATCACGATGGGGCGGTCGCGCATGACGTTCCGCCTCGTTCCGACCCAGGGCGGGAGCATCCCGCGATGAGCGAGGCCGGCGAACTGACCGTCACGCTGCTGCGCTTCGGGTTCCTGATCCTGCTGTGGGTCCTGGTCCTCAGCACGGTGGGAGCCCTGCGCCGGGACCTCGCCGTGGGCCGTCGCAACAAGGTCGGTGCACCCACGGCCCGGGAGATCCGCCGGAACCCGGACCTCGGCGAGGAACCGGCCCCCCTGCGCACCCCCGCACGCCGGCTCGTCGTGACCGAGGGTTCCCTCACCGGGACCACGCTCGAACTCGCAGCAAGCCCGATCCTCCTCGGCCGCGCCCAGGAGGCGACCCTGGTGCTCGAGGACGACTACGCGTCCGGGAGGCACGCCCGCCTCTTTCCGCAGGGCAGCCGCTGGTTCATCGAGGACCTCGGATCCACGAACGGCACCTACCTGGCCGGCACCCAGCTCACGCGCGCGCTGCCCGTCGACCCGGGCGTCCCCATCCGGATCGGTAAGACGGTCATCGAAGTGAGGCCGTAGGCGTGCCGCTTGCTCTGAGGTTCGCCGCCCGCTCCGACGTGGGCATGGTCCGCGCGAAGAACGACGACTCCGCCTACGTGGGACGGTTCCTCGCCGTCGTGGCCGACGGCATGGGGGGCCACGCCGGCGGGAATGTCGCCTCGGCCTCCACCGTCCTGGACCTCGTCCACCTGGACCACAACGGCCACGGCGGAAGTGCCGGGACACACCTCGCCGACGAGATCCAGGCCGCGAACTCGCTCCTCTCCGAACTCGTGGCGACCAACCCCCAGCTGGCGGGCATGGGGACCACCGTGACCGCGATCCTGCTCGAGGACCGGAAGCTGCAGCTCGCCCATATCGGGGACTCGCGCGCCTACCGCCTGAAGGACGGTGTGTTCGAGCAGATCACCACCGACCACACCTTCGTACAGCGCCTCATCGAGGAGGGCAGGCTCAGGCCCGAGGAAGCGGAGATCCACCCCCACAAGAACGTCCTGATGCGCGTCCTCGGTGACGTCGACGCAAGCCCTGAACTGGATCTCCAGGAATTCGACGCCGAACCCGGAGAACGGTGGCTGCTCTGCTCCGACGGCCTCAACGCCGTCCTGAAGGACCGGGTGGTCGAGCAGGTGATGCGTGAGTCGAAGGACATCCGGAACTGCGTCAACACACTGGTCGACCTGACGCTCGCGGGGGGCTCCCCGGACAACATCACCATCGCCGTCGTCGAGGTCATCGAGGCGGAGGACGACGACGCCGCACCGCCGACAGTCATGCCTCCGGCCCGGCAGGCTGCGGGCGAACGCGACAAGCCCTCGCCGGATGCGGGACCGCACGGGATCGACGGCGACGGCCTCCCCGGTACCGCCATCCGCGCCGACGTGATCCGGCAGGACCTGCTGACACGACCCCACATCCTGGTGGGAGCAGCGGCCCTGGCCACCGAGACGGGTCAGATCCCGATCGTGACGCAGCGGTCCACGGAGCGCCGCGCCGCCATGATGCTCACGCACAAGGCCGAGTCGGAGGGCGTGGAGGACGCCGAGGACGAGTCACCGCCCCGGAAGAGGCGCTGGCTGGTACCTGCGTTCCTCTCCCTGATGACCCTCATCCTCATCGCCGTGCTCGGCCTCGGGTACATGTGGACGCAGACACGCTACTACGTGGCGGAGGCGGACAACCGCGTCGCGATCTACACGGGCGTTCCCCAGAGGATCGGCCCGATCCACCTCAGTGAGCTCTACGAGACCACCGACATCCCCGTGTCGAATCTTCCCGAATACCAGCGCTCCCAGGTGGTGGGCACCCTGCCGGCCGCCAGCCTGGGGGAGGCCGAGCGCATCGTGAGCGATCTCCGGAGCGAACTGCGGGCGGTGAACTGCGATCCCGCGACGCCCGGGACGCCGTCGGCCTTCCCGGCTCCGTCCGCGAGCGGCACCGCCGGTCCTGCCCCGACGTCCCTGCCTTCGGCGCAGGCGACGGCGGAGCCGACAGCGCGGCCGACGACCTCGGCGACCGCGACTCCCGACGCGTCCGGCACTCCCGTCCCCTCCGCATCGGCCGGCCCGTCCCCGTCGGCCGGTCCTTCCGGTGCGGCGGGCGGGTCTCCCCGTGCCACCCCCGGCGCCGACCCCTCGGCACCGGCCATCGATTGCGGGAGTGCCGCTGATGAGTGATGTCCTGACAGTCCCCCGATCGCGGCGCACCATCGAATTCGTGCTGCTGCTGCTCGCCCTGGCCGTGGCGATCGGCGCGAACTACCTCGCAGGCATCGGCCGCGAGGAGGCCTTCGGCGACTATTTCTGGTCCCAGGCCCTGACCCTCGGCGTGATGGGTCTCTTCGTCCACCTCATCCTGCGCTTCCGGGCGAAATATGCTGATCCTGTGATACTTCCGATCGTCGTCGCGCTGAACGGTATCGGCCTGGCCATGATCCATCGCCTCGACCTGTCGGCCGCCTCGGTGAATCCGGACTTCACACCCGTCGCCCCGCAGCAGGTCCTCTGGACGGCGGTCGCGATCGGAGCGGCCTCGGTCCTCCTGATCGTCCTGCGCGACCACCGGATCCTCCGCCGTTTCACCTACATCTCCCTGATCGTCAGCGCCGTGCTGCTGCTGTTGCCCCTGACGCCGCTGGGCCTCGAGATCAACGGGGCCCGCATCTGGATCTCGGTGGGTTTCGGCACCTTCCAGCCGGGCGAGATCGCGAAGATCACCCTCGCCATCTTCTTCGCCGGTTATCTGTCGACGAACCGCGACCTGATCCTGCTCGCCGGGAAGAAGATCGGTCCGCTGCAGCTTCCGCGCTTCCGCGACCTGGCACCGATGGCCGCCGCCTGGCTGGTGAGCATCGGAGTGCTGATCTTCCAGCGGGACCTCGGCTCGTCCATCCTGTTCTTCGGTCTCTTCATGGTCATGATCTACGTCGCCACGAGTCGCGTGAGCTGGGTCCTGATCGGACTCGCGATGATCGGTGTCGGGGTCTTCGTGGCCCTGGAACTGTTCAGCCATGTGGCCCTCCGCTTCGACTCCTGGATCAACGCCTTCGCGCCCGAGGTCTACGACCGGGCTCCGGGTGGCAGTGCCCAGGTGGTGCAGGGGCTGTTCGGCCTGGCCAACGGCGGCCTGATCGGGACGGGACTCGGGGAAGGGCGCCCTGACCTCGTGACCTATGCCAACA
The DNA here is from genome assembly GCA_004001285.1 of Arthrobacter sp. MN05-02. Lineage (NCBI taxonomy): Bacteria > Bacillati > Actinomycetota > Actinomycetes > Micrococcales > Micrococcaceae > Arthrobacter > Arthrobacter sp. MN05-02. The sequence continues at coordinate 23,881 of AP018697.1, read as the reverse complement.
GCGACATGATCATCGCGGCGCTCGGCGAAGAGCTCGGTCTGATCGGCGTCGTCGCGATCGTGATGCTCTACGTCATCCTCGTCTCCCGCGGTATCCGGGCCGCCCTGGGGACGAAGGACGGCTTCGGCAAGCTGCTCGCCTGCGGACTGTCCTTCACCATCGCGCTCCAGTGCTTCGTGGTGATCGGCGGGATCACCCGCCTGATCCCGCTCACCGGGCTCACCACGCCGTTCATGTCCGCGGGTGGGTCCTCGCTGCTGGCGAACTGGCTCATCGTCGCGCTGATCCTGCTCATCTCGGAGACGGCGCGTCGGCCTGCGCCCTCGGCGCCGATGAAGGACTCGTTCCCCGAAGCCGTCGGAGTGGACGGGAAACCCGTGAAGAGGACCACGAAGGAGGCGACCCCATGAACCAGGCCATCCGCAGCGCATGGGCCGTGGCCATCGGCATGTTCGCCCTGGTCCTCGGGTCCCTCACCTACGTGCAGTTCTTCCAGGCACAGGAACTGAACGACAACGACTGGAACAGCCGCCAGCTGTACCAGGACTTCGGGCGGCAGCGAGGAGCCATCCTCGTGGACGGCCGTGCCATCGCCGAATCCGTGCCGTCGGACGACCAGTTCAACTTCCAGCGCGTGTACAACGAACCCGAGCTGTACGCCCACCTCACGGGCTACTACTCGCTGTCGCTGGGATCCTCGCAGCTCGAGGCCGAGGAATCCGAGATCCTCTCCGGCACCAGCAGCTCCCTGTTCTACGACCGCGTCGTGCGGTTGTTCTCGGGCGTCAGCTCCGAGGGTGCATCGGTGGAGCTCACCATCGATCCGGAGATCCAGCAGCTGGCGTCCGACCTGATCCCGGACGGCCAGCGTGGCTCGATCGTCGTCCTGGAGCCCGCCACCGGGAACATCCTCGCCATGGTCTCGAAGCCGACGTACGATCCGAACCTCCTCTCTGGACATGACACCGGCGTGATCGCGGAGAACGCCGCCGCGCTCTCCGAACAACCCGGGCTCTCGATCTACACCAACCCCGCCACGGAATCCCTCGTGTCGCCGGGGTCCGTGTTCAAGCTCGTCGACGCCGCGGCGGCCCTGGAGTCGGGGGAGTACGACGCGGAGTCGCAGATCCCCAATCCGCCCGCCCTGGAGTTCCCCGGCATCGAGTACGCCCTGCCGAACTTCGTCAGCGGCGGTTGTGCGAGCAGGACGACGGCGGACCTGGAGTTCGCGCTCGAGCAGTCCTGCAACACACCCTTCGCGCAGATCGCGCTGGACCTCGGGGAGGATGCCATCCGGGAGCAGGCCGCGAAGTTCGGCTTCGGCGAGGAGCTGGCCATCCCCACGCGGGTCATCGCGAGCTCCTTCCCCTCGGACCTGACCGGACCCGAACTCGCGCAGTCCGCCGTCGGGCAGTTCGACACCCTGGTGACCCCGCTCCAGATGGCCATGGTGGCTTCGGCGATCGCCAACGACGGGCAGCAGATGAAACCCCAGCTCATCAAGTCGATCCGCGCGGCGGACCTGAAGCTGATCGAGTCACCGCAGTCCGAGGTGCTCCGCCAGTCGGTCAGCCGGGAGACGGCCGACCAGCTGACGGACTGGATGGTGAACGTGGTGGACAACGGGACGGCCACCGCCGCCCAGGTCCCCGGGGTCCGGGTGGCGGGCAAGACAGGAACCGCGGAGGTCAGTGAGACCGGTGACAATGCCTGGTTCACCGGCTTCGCACCCGCGGAGGACCCGCAGGTAGCCGTATCCATCGTGATGGAGAACGTGGACATCCCCACTGGTCAGCAATTGACCTCACCCAGTGCCAAGAGACTCATAGAGGCGGTGTTGAACAGATGAGGCCCACGTCAGGAATCACCCTGGGCGGCAGATTCGAACTGACCGAGCGCATCGCCATCGGCGGTATGGGCGAGGTCTGGAAGACCAGGGACCAGATCCTCGGCCGGGTGGTCGCGATCAAGATCCTCAAGGAGGAGTATTCGGGCGACCCCGCGTTCCTCAACCGCTTCCGCGCCGAGGCGCGCCACACCGCGCTCCTCAACCACGAGGGGATCGCCAACGTGTTCGACTACGGCGAGGAGGGCGGCTCGGCCTACCTCGTGATGGAGCTCGTGCCCGGGCAGCCGTTGTCCGCCGTGATCGAGAAGGAGCAGGTACTCTCACCCGACCGTACGCTCTCCATCATCGGCCAGACGGCCACCGCCCTCGCCGTCGCACACCGGCAGGGCCTGGTCCACCGCGACGTCAAGCCGGGCAACATCCTCGTGATGCCGGACGGCCGGGTCAAGATCACCGACTTCGGCATCGCGCGGTTGGCGGACCAGGTGCCGTTGACGGCTACGGGCCAGGTCATGGGGACAGCGCAGTACCTCGCCCCGGAGCAGGCGACGGGCCAGCCGGCCACGGGGTCCTCCGACATCTACGCACTGGGCGTGATCGGCTACGAACTCCTCGCCGGGCGCCGCCCGTTCTCGGGCGAATCCCAGATCGCCATCGCCCTTGCACAGGTCAACGACGCGCCGCCGCCCCTGCCCGACTCCATCCCGCGTCCCGTGCGCGCGCTGATCGGCTCGATGCTCGCGAAGGATCCCGCGGACCGGCCGCGCGATGCCGAGAGCCTCTCCCGCGCCGTCGACGCCATCCGCTCCGGCGATATCCGCGGTGCGGAGGCAGCGGTCCCGGGCCTGCTCGCCTTCTCGGCGGGCGAGGACATCGCCACGACCGCCGTCCCGCGCCAGGACACGCAGGCGACGACCGCGGTCCCGGCACCCACGACGTCGGCCCTGCCCACCGTTGCCGCACCCGCCGCCGCCGGTGCCGCTGCCGGCATAGCTGCGTCCCGGGACTGGTCCCAGGAGGACGTCGATGCGACCACGTCGTCGCAGCCGGTCCGCCGCGAGGAGGAGAACCGCAGGAGCCCCTGGCTGATCCCGCTGATCGTCCTCCTGCTGCTGGCGCTGGCGGCCATCGCCTTCCTGATCTTCCAGCCGGTGCTCGCCGGCGACGATCCGGAGAACGTACCGGCCGCGTCGACCAGCACCTCCGCCAGTGCGACCCCCTCCCGGTCACGGACGCCCGATCCGTCGCCGTCCTCCACGCCGCCGTCGCCGAGCGCGGACCCGAGCACCACGCAGGCCGACGAAGGCACCATCATCTCGCCCGCCGAGTATCTGGGCCGGCCCGTGGAGGACGTGAGGGCGAGCCTGATCGCGCTCGATTTCGGCGTCAATGTCGTGGAGCAGGCTTCGGAGGAAGCAGCGGGCACGGTGATCGACATCAACCCCAGCGGAGCCCAGCCACCCGGCACCACCATCACGCTGACCGTGTCGACCGGCCCGGAGCAGGTCACCGTACCCGCCGGGTTGCAGGGACAGGATGCCGCCGAGGTGGAGAGGATCCTCGTCGACCTCGGCCTGCGGCCGCTGAACGTGGGATCCGAGGAGTCGGAGCAGCCTGCGGGGATCGTGCTTCGCGTCGATCCCGGACCGGGCGCCGTCCTCGCCCCGGGTACCCAGGTGAACTACGTCGTGTCCGCGGGGCCGCCGGCCGTCGAAGAACCCACCAGATCGCCGACCCCGACCGCCACGCCGACGGCGACGGCGACGGCGACGGCCACCTCCGGCCCATGATGCGTCGGGGCCGATGCCGGAAGGGCACGGAGTGATGACCGCCGAACGCGTCCTGAACGGGCGGTACGAGGTCAGGGAGCTGATCGGCCGCGGCGGTATGGCGGACGTGCACCTCGGTCGCGACCTCCGGCTGGGCCGTTCCGTGGCGATCAAGGTGCTGCGACAGGACCTTGCCCGGGATCCGCTCTTCCAGTCGCGGTTCAGGCGCGAGGCGCAGGCGGTCGCCGGCCTGAACAATCCGACGATCGTCGCCGTCTACGACACGGGCGAGGAGGAGATCCCGGACCGGCCGCAGCACGAGGTCCGTGTCCCCTTCATCGTCATGGAATACGTCGAGGGCCGCACGCTCCGCGACCACGTCAAGGCCGGCGACCTCACACCCGAGGACAGCGTCACCTACCTGCAGGGCGTCCTGGACGCCCTGGAATACAGTCACAAAGCGGGTATCGTCCACCGGGACATCAAGCCGGCCAACGTCATGATCACCCCGGACGGCGCGGTGAAGGTGATGGACTTCGGCATCGCGCGGGCCATGGCGGACTCCCAGGCCACCATGACGCAGACCCAGGCCGTCCTCGGGACGGCCCAGTACCTCTCACCCGAGCAGGCGCGCGGGGAAACCGTGGATGCGCGCAGCGACCTGTACTCGGCCGGCTGTCTGCTGTTCGAACTCCTCACCGGGCGTCCGCCGTTCATCGGTGACAGTCCCGTGTCGGTCGCCTACCAGCATGTACGGGAGGAACCGCCCCTCGCCAGCAGCCTCGATCCGGCGGTGACGCCTGCGCTCGATTCCGTCCTCGCCCGGGCCCTGCAGAAGGACCGCGACCACCGGTTCCAGGACGCGGCCTCCTTCCGGCGTGCCCTGATCGACGCCCGGCGCGGTATCGTTCTGGCCGACGCCCCGGACCTGCCCACCGAGGCGATGGACGTCCTGGCGCCCCGGACACGCGCGCGCGCGGAGGCGATCGGGGCCGCCGCGTCCGGAGCGACGGCAGCGTCGATGGATCCACGGACCCGTGCGATGGACCGGGTGGCAGCCGGACACGTCCGCCCTGAGTTGCATGATGACGGCACCGACGACGGCCGCCTCGACGTCCTGCAGGGCGCCGGCGAGCCGGTCGAGCGGCAGGACCGGCGGAAGTCCTCGCGCGCCGCCTGGCTCACGGTGTTCTTCGTCGCGGTCCTGCTCGTCCTCGCCGGAGGCTATGTCCTCCTCAACAACGTCGCGGGTGACCCCCCGGCGCAGGAGGTGGCGACCGTCGTCGTCCCCGACCTCGCGGGGATGACCGAGACCGACGCCACGAACATGATCGTGGATGCCGGCCTGGTACCCTCCAGCGACGAGGAGTACAACGCCTCGGTCGAGGCCGGGAAGGTCATCGGATCCGACCCGTCCGCGGGAGCGTCGGTGGAGCGTGAGTCACGCGTGAACATGACGGTCTCCCTCGGGCCGGCCAACGTGGTGCTGCCCGACTCCCTCGCCGGGCTCACGGAATCGTCGGCGCGCGATCAGCTCGAGGTGCTCGGTCTGCGTGGCGGCGGGATCACGGAGGAAACCAGCGCCGAGGTCGCCGAAGGCCGGGTCATCACCACGAACCCCCAGGCCGGCCAGTCCGTCCCGGTGGGGAGCTCCGTGGACCTAGTGCTCTCCAACGGCAGGGTGACAGTGCCGCTGCTCACCGACCTGACCGTCGCACAGGCGGAGGCACTGCTGGCGGACCCGGCGGTCCAGTTGCCGTTCTCCGTGCGTGAGGTCGAGAACAGCGTCGTCGCGCCAGGGATCGTCACGGCTCAGTCGGCGCCTGCCCGCTCCGAGGTGGACCAGGGGACGGAGATCGTGCTCACCGTCGCGGCGGCGCCCGCCGAGCCGACCCCAGAACCGACGCCCGAACCGACGCCCGAACCGACGCCCGAACCGTCCGAGACGTCGAATGGACGACCGACCGAGGGTCCCGATGACCAACCCACGTCGGAACCCGACGAGGACGGGTAGCTAGCGGGCGATGAGAGGGCTGAGGCCGGCCGCCGTGGTTGCCGCACCCTCGAGACCCAGCGATTCGAGCCAGTTCCCCAGCATCTGGTAGCCGCCCTCGGTCAGGACCGACTCGGGGTGGAACTGGACGCCGCACAGCGGAGCCGTCCTGTGTTCGAGTCCCATGATGATGCCGCCGCTGGCCGTCCGCGCGGTGACGGTGAGGGCTGCCGGGACATTGTCACTGACGGCTGCGAGCGAGTGGTAGCGCGTGGCGGTGACCGGCGACGGGAGCCCGGCGAAGACACTCGTGGAATCGTGTTCCACGAGTGAGGTCTTGCCGTGCATGAGTTCGGGCGCATGCGTGACCGTCCCGCCGTAGGCCTCGGCGAGCGCCTGGTGCCCGAGGCACACCCCGAGCATCGGCTTCGCGTGTTCACCGCACCACCGGATGAGATCCACGCAGACCCCGGCCTCGGCAGGTGTGCCGGGCCCGGGGGAGATCAGCACGCCGTCGCGTGATGCGGCCATCTCCTCGGCCTCGGCGAGGGTGACGTCGTCGTTCCGGACCACCGTCGTCTCGGCACCGAGTTCCTGCAGGTAACCGACGAGCGTGTAGACGAAGCTGTCGTAGTTGTCGACGACGAGGATACGGGTGGTGTCAGCCATGAGCTCAGGGGAACCAATCGTTGAAGCTGCGGGCGGGTCGGACCGGGAGACCCAGGGAACACGCGGACCATCAGTGCGGCTGCGAGGGCCACCGGAAGGACGATGCGCATCACAGGACGCCAGGACTCACCGACTAGGCAATGATACGCTCCGGGCCGAGAACCGCGGATGACCGCCCGCCGGAGCCCCGTCCGCACGGCGGTGGCCCGCACGGGTGGACCCGTCCCTGCCGCTCCTGCCGCTCCCGTGCACGGGTAGCCGGTGGTTCTTGGCTAGAATCGTTCGGAGAACCGGGCCGCCGGACGTTGTCGTTCCCTCAGGGTTGCCTGCGGGCCGGAACGCGCCGGAGCAGCCGGCGAGACCATCGGCGCACCTGATCCGCAGGTGCGCCCTGTCGAGGAGGATCCGTGCCCGAGTCCAAGCCCCGCAAGAGAGCCAGCACCGCTGCGGCCAGCGCGAAATCCTCGCAGCCCAAGCCGAACCCGGTCTGGTACAAGCCTGTCATGTTCGGGCTCATGATCATCGGACTGCTGTGGATCATCACGTTCTACATCTCGATGTCCACCCTCCCAGTCGCTGCGTGGGGCTCATGGAACATCCTGGTGGGCTTCGGGATCGCCATCGTCGGCTTCCTGATGACCACGCGCTGGCGCTGACGGCCGGAGCGGTAGGGACCGTTCAGCACTCACCGAGCGTCGAGATCACGTCCGGTCCGTAGCCGGCCGCGGTGAGCGGTGCACGGATGTTCCGGTCGATGTCGGGCAGGTAGCCGACGAGGACGTCCGCCGGTCCGTCGATGGCCATCTCCCCGAGCACGGCCGGGAGGACGATGCTCTCGGCGCGACCCAGGTCCTCCTCGACCGACCCGGACCTCAGACGGACGGGTGCACCCGCGTTCGAGACGATCAGCGCCGTGCGGAACCCGTGCGCGATCGCGCCACTCTCCGCCGTCCACCGTTCGAGGGCGAAATGCGGTCCTGCGGCCAGGAAGGTCCGCCGGACTCCCTCCCCCTTCAGGACCATCAGCCCGGGCGTGAACGAGGGCCGGGTCCCGAGGGAACACTCCCGCAGGAACAGGTCGATGTTCTCCGCTCGTTCGTGGTCCCCGATCCCGGAACCGTCTTCCATGCGCCACGGCATCGCATGCTGCTGGAGATTCGAGGACTGCTCGATCTCGTACACGAGCGTGTCCGGGCCGAAGCTGTGCGGAGTCCCTTCCGGGACGTACAGCGTCTGGCCGGGCGCGACCGGGATCCGGCGCAGGACGGCATCGAAATCCTGCCGCAGGAGTGCCTCCCTCAGCTCGTCCCGGCCGATCCCCTCACGCACCCCGCACAGCGCCGTGGCCCCCGGGGCGGCCTCGAGGATGTGCCACGCCTCCGTCTTGCCGTTCGCCGCTCCCTCGATGGTGCGTGCGTCGTCGTCGTTCGCGTGCAGGTGGACCGGGAGCATCCCGGCAGCATCGATGAACTTCGTGAGGAGCGGGAAGGAGTCCCCGCTCCAGCCCCGGCCCATCAGATCCTCGGGATGGTCCCGCACGAGGTCGCTCAGCGTCGCACCCGCCAGCGGCCCGTTCAGGATGCTGCCCTGATCTCCGTCGACATCGCGGGCCTCCACCGCAGGGAGCCGTGGGCCGGGTACTCAAGGACCGGATAGCGCCGGGCAGCGCTTGACGAGGCGACGCCGGGTCCCGGTGCGGAAGCGGGAAACGCTGGTGCTGGTGCCGGGAGGAGTTCAGGGCCACGGAGAGGGGAGCCCGACCGGGCCTCGTCCACACTGTGCACACGGTGTGCAGAAAGTTATCCACAGGTGTGCACATTATTGTTGATGATTCACGGAACGGCCCGGAATTCCGGGCCCCCCTTATCCACAGGTGTGGAATTACATGTGTGTAAGTTATCCCCTGTGTGGATAAGGGGTGTGGAAAACATGCAGAAGGGCCGGTGCTCCTGCACCGGCCCTTCTCCCTCCGCGGTTGCTAGATCGGGAGGAGTGTGACACCCAGCAGCGTCAGTCCGCCGAGGATCACGACGATGCCGCCGATCCCCAGCCACTGCAGGCGGGACTGGCGAGCGCCCCTGGGCGCGTAGGCGACCACGGCTGCGCAGGCAGCGCCCGCGAGGAGTCCTCCGAGGTGCGCCTGCCACGCGATGTTCGGCACCACGAACCCCAGCACGGCATTGATGGCGATCAGGACGACGATCTGCCGTACGTCCCCACCGCGCTTGCGCTGGATGATGAACAGGGCGCCGAAAAGACCGAAGACGGCGCCCGAGGCGCCCACCACGTACTGCAGGGGCTCACTCAGCAGCAGGACGCCGAGGGAACCGCCGACCGCGGAGACGAGGTACAGCGCCAGGAACCGCGCCCGGCCCATCGCGGGCTCGAGGACCTTTCCCAGGATGTACAGCGCATACATGTTGAAGGCGATGTGCAGGAAGGAGCCCTGCGAGTGGAGGAAGGCCGCGGTGAGCATGCGCCAGGGCTCGGCCGGTATGACGCCCCCGGCGCCGGCGGTGAAGACCGGTGCGTAGGAGAACGCGCGGGTCAGTCCCGGCACCACGAGCTGGAGCAGGAACACTCCCACGCAGATGGCGATCAGCGTGGTGGTGACGACGGGGGTGCCCCCGCGCGCGACGCCGCCGAAGGCGTTCCTCCGGACCGGAGTACTGGCCGCCTGCTCACGCACGCAGTCGACGCACTGGAAGCCGACCGGGGCGGGCCGCTGGCACTCGGCGCAGGCCGGGCGGCCGCACCGCTGGCACCTCACATAGCTGACGCGGTCGAGGTGCCGCGGGCAGACGGGTGCCGCCTGGCTGCCGGCGTCGGGCGCGGGGACACCGTAGGACATTCGGTTAAAGCTGTTCCACGGTGATGCTCTCGATGACGACGTCGTCGAGGGGCTTGTCCCTCATGTCGGTCGCGATCGAGTTCAGCTTGTCGACCACCTTGCGCGATTCCTCGTCGGTGACGTCTCCGAAGATGGTGTGCTTGCCCTGGAGCCACGTCGTCGGGACGGACGTGATGAAGAACTGCGATCCATTGGTCCCGCGTCCGCCCTGCAGCCCGGCATTGGCCATGGCGAGCTTGTACGGCTCGGTGAACGTCAGGTCGGGGTTGATCTCGTCGTCGAACTTGTACCCGGGGCCACCAATGCCCTGGCCCAGGGGATCGCCACCCTGGATCATGAAGTCCCGGATGATGCGGTGGAAGATGGTGCCGTTGTAGAGGGGGGCGTTGCTCTCCTCCCCGGTCTGCGGGTGCGTCCAGGCGATCTCGCCCGTCGCGAGGCCCACGAAGTTCTTCACGGTCTTCGGAGCATGGTTGCCGAAGAGGTTCACCTCGATGTCGCCCTGGTTGGTGTGGATGGTCGCTTTTGCGGTTGGGATAGCAGTCATTCGGCCATTCTTTCACGCGGCCCCTGACAATAAGCTGGAGCAGTGCCATTCCGCCCACAGTGGAACAACCCGTTCGCGCGGTCTTCCGCAGGGCAACGGATAGCACCCCCTGCCCATGCAACGTAGGCTGATCACAACGAGCAACCACCCCCTGGAGGTTTTTGTGAAGAACAACGTACGCGCCCCCCACGATCTCGAGGAGAGCGTCGCCATCGGAGCAGCTTTCGCTGCCGGAGTCGCAGCAGCGCGGGCCTGGGCATCACCGCACGTCGATGCCGCCTACGGCTGGGCCAAGCCCCGGTTGGAAAAGGGTGTCGAGACCGCGGGCCCCGCACTGCAGGACACCGTCCGCAAGGCCACGGAAGGGGTCTCCGGCGGAATCGCCGTCGTCACACCCCTCATCCAGGAGCGGATCGACAAGGTGGGCCCTCGCATCTCGCAGGTCATCGACGAGACCACGCCGAAGATCCAAGGGACGCTCGACAAGGTGACTCCCGTGCTGACCTCCGCCAAGGGCAAGGTCGTGGACGAGTACCTGCCGGCCCTGTCCACCAGGCTCGGCGAATCGGCCGACACGGCGTCCCGCTCACTTGCGGAGGCCACCGTGCCGCCCGTGGTCGAGAAGGCGGTCGTCAGGATGACCGGTGACAAGAAGGCCGTGAAGAAGGCCCAGAAGCGCCTGGTCGCCGCGACCATGCAGGCCTCGAAGGATCTCAAGAAGAGCAAGGCACGCAAGTCCGGCAAGGGATGGCTCGTCTTCGGGATCATCGCGTCGGCGATCGTTGCCGGCGTCGCTGCCTGGCGGGCCTCGAAGCCGGTCGAGGATCCCTGGAAGAGTCCTGCTCCGATCAAGTCCGCCCCTGCCTCCACCGCCGGCGACAAGTCGCAGGAAGCGAAGGACGTCGTCGCCTCGGTCAAGGAAGCGGCCGAACGTGCAGCGAAGGACACGGCCGAGCCCGCGGGCGACGTGAAGACCAGCGCCGCGGATGCGGCCGCGAAGGTCGCGGAGTCCACGAAGGACGCGACGGAAGCGGCGAAGAACGCTGCCAAGCCGCAGGAGCCCAAGGCCTGACCACGCCCTTCCTGAAGGGAACCCCCGGCATCACGGTGCTGGGGGTTTTCTATTCTCTACGGAGCATGTATTTCTCGGAATACATCCGTTACTGCTTCAGTCCCCACCGAGCGCGGGCGGGGGGCCGGCCTGTGCCTGCTCCAGCGTTCGCCGGCGGTCCCTGCGCTGCTGTCCCCGGATGACGACAGCCAGCCCGACGAGGATCAGGATCAGGCCTCCGTAGGTCCCGCCCGGGAGCTTCTCGCCGAGGAACACGGCCGCGAGGAGTGCAGCGCCGGGGATCTCGAGCAGGATGATCATCGACACGACGAGCGGACTCATCACCGCGAGCAGGTGGTTGAACACCGAGTGGCCCATGATCTGCGCCAGCAGGGTCACCGCGAGGATCCCCGCCCAGGCCGCGGGGGAGAATCCGATGACCGGCTGCCCCGTGACCGCGCACAGGACCGCGAGGATCCCGGCGCAGGCACCGTAGCAGAGGGTCGTGTAGGTGCCGGTGGACATCGTCCGCCGTGCCGCCGCTCCGGCCATCTGGTAGACACCGGCCAAAGCCCCGCCGGCCAACGCGAGCAGATCTCCGAGGAGGGCTTCGCCCGAGAGGGAGAGGTCGAAGCCGGTGATGATGACCACGCCGATGAACGCGATCGCGAGCCCCGCCACCACGGCACCGTGTGGACGTGACCCCAGCAGCGCATTGAACAGTGCGATCCATGCCACCTGAAGACAGACCAGCGCGGTGGCCGCTGCCACGGACGTGAGCTTCAGCGCGGTGATGAAGCATGCGAAGTGGAGCGCGAGCGCCACGGCCGCCACGGCGAGCCGCCGGTAGTCCGCGCCCCGCAGGGCGGCGAACTCGGCACGCTTGGAGACGGCGGCGGGGCCACCCATGAGCACCGCGCCCAGGAGGTTCCGCCAGAACGCGATGGCGAGGACGGGCGCCGCCGTCGCTGCCATGATCGGGCCGGATGCGGACACACCGATCACGCCCAGGATCGAGAGGAAGATAGTCACCCGGCCACCCTATTGCACTGCATCGGTGCCCCCGGGACGACGCTTAACGAAGGAAAGTCCCGGTCGACGACCGGGACTTTCTTTCGGTGGAGGCACGGGGACTCGAACCCCGAACCCCCTGCTTGCAAAGCAGGTGCGCTACCAATTGCGCCATGCCCCCGAAACAGAACTCATCCAGTATAGATGCTTCGGATGATGCTCTGTGCTACGCGAGATCGTCCGTGGCGTTGCTCCAGACGTTCTTGCTCTTCTCGGAATCCTGCCACCGCTTGTACATCAGGACACTGGCTGCAGCCGCTGCCGCGATGAGCAACTTCTTCACATCAGTCTCCTTGCAGCTGCCTGCCGGTGGCAGATCCGTGGGCGTACCAGGACTTGAACCTGGGACCTCTTCGTTATCAGCGAAGCGCTCTAACCGCCTGAGCTATACACCCCGATACCTCTTCGGGCCGAGATACGACTTTACAGTAGTGCCTCGGCATTTCTCAAATCGCCCGCGGGCGCCGAAGGGGCAGATGTCCTAGTCGTCCGTCAGCGTGACGCCGATGCCGCCGACCAGGGTGGATGAGATGTTGTAGAGCACGGCCGAGAGCATGGCCAGGGCTGTCAGGAGCACCACGTTCACCACGGCGATGATCGTGGCGAAGGAGAGCACCTGCGGCAACGACGCGAATTGGCGGAGGTCGAACCCACCGTTCTCGGAGCCGGCGATCTCCCGCAGAAGCTCGTTGACCCCGTCGAAGATGCCGGTCAGGTCGAGGACGGTCCAGATGACGAAGGACGCGACGACCGTGACGATTCCGAGCGCGACCGACAGCAGGAACGACATCTTCAGGACGGACCAGGGATCGACCTTGCTGACGAGCAGGCGGGCCTTGCGGGCCTTCGCCTTCGGAGCCGGCTTGACGAGACCGGGACGCTGCCCCGGACGCCCGGCCTGAGCACCCGCGGAAGCCGGACGCTGGGCGGGGCGCGCAGGCGCGTTCACGCGCGGAGGGGCCCCGGGCGTCCGCACTTGTCCGCTGGACGACCGCGGGTTGGTGTTGGCCGAGCTCACTCGCTACCTCCGTGTTCCGGCGACTCAGCGTCAGGCTCAGCCGTTTCCTCTGTCGACAACCGTACTTCATCGGCTGTGAACTCCGCAGGATCCTCCTGCGGAGAGACCGTATCGATCACGTCGACATCCGGGCTGCCCTCGGAGGGATCCTCGATGAGGCCCTCCTCGACGGCGACGCTACGTTCACTGTTGCGGGCCACGGCGATGATCCGGTCGGTCTTGTCGGGCTTGGCGAAGATGACTCCCATCGTGTCGCGGCCCTTGGCGGGAACACCGGCGACGGCGGAACGAACCACCTTGCCGCCGCCCATGACGACCAGCACCTCGTCCTCCTCCTGCACCACGAGGGCACCCACGAGGTCCCCGCGCTCCTCGGCCAGCTTGGCGACCTTGATGCCCAGGCCGCCACGACCCTGGACACGGTAGTCGTCGACCCTGGTCCTCTTCGCGAAACCACCCTCGGTGACGATGAAGACGTAGGAATCGTCCGTGACCACCTTGGCGGCCAGCAGCTCGTCGTCGTCGCGGAACTTCATGCCGGTCACACCCGATGTCGCGCGTCCCATGGGCCGCAGGGCGTCGTCGTCGGCCGTGAAGCGCAGCGACTGTCCCTTCCGCGAGACGAGCATGATGTCGTCCTCACCGGAGACGAGCTGAGCGGAGACGAGCTCGTCGTTGTCGCGCAGGTTGATCGCGATGACCCCCGCCGTCCGGTTGGTGTCGTAGTCCTCGAGGCGGGTCTTCTTGACGAGGCCCCGCTTGGTGGCCAGGACCAGGTAGGGGGACTACTGGTAGTCGCGCAGGTCCAGCACCTGGGCGATCGTCTCGTCCGGCTGGAAGGCCAGGAGGTTCGCGACGTGCTGCCCCTTGGCGTCGCGCGCAGCCTCGACCAGTTCGTAGGCCTTCGCCCGGTAGACCCGGCCCAGGTTGGTGAAGAACAGGAGCCAGTGGTGCGTGGTGGTCACGAAGAAGTGCTCGACGACGTCGTCGCCGCGCAGCTGCGCTCCCTTGATGCCCTTGCCGCCGCGCGCCTGCTGCCGGTAGTTGTCGCTGCGCGTGCGCTTGACGTATCCACCGCGGGTGATGGTGACGACCATCTCCTCCTCGGGGATCAGGTCCTCCATGCTCATGTCGCCGTCGTAGCCCATGAGGATGTCGGTGCGGCGGTCGTCGCCGAACTTGGCCACGATCTCCGCGAGTTCGGTGCTGACGATGCCGCGCTGGACGTCCTCCGAGGCGAGGATGCGGTTGAACTCGGTGATCATCGATTCGAGTTCGGCGTGCCGGTCCTGGATCTTCTGCCGCTCGAGCGCCGCGAGCCGGCGCAACTGCATGTTGAGGATGGCGGTGGCCTGCAGCTCGTCGATGGCGAGCAGCCCCATGAGCCCGTCACGGGCCTCCTCCGTGGTGGAGGAGGCGCGGATCAGCGCGATGACCTCGTCGAGCGCGTCGAGCGCCTTCAGGAGGCCACGCAGGATGTGGGCCTCCTCCTCCGCCTTGCGCAGCCGGTAGCGGGTGCGCCGCACGATGACTTCGAGCTGGTGGTTCACCCAGTGCCGGATGAAGGCGTCGAGGCTGAGCGTGCGGGGCACGTCGTCGACGATCGCCAGCATGTTCGCGCTGAAGTTGTCCTGGAGCTGCGTGTGCTTGTACAGGTTGTTGAGGACCACCTTGGCGACGGCGTCGCGCTTGAGCACGATCACCAGGCGCTGGCCGGTGCGTCCGGACGTCTCGTCGCGCAGGTCGGCGATTCCGCTGATCTTGCCGTCCTTGACCAGTTCGGCGATCTTGATCGCGAGGTTGTCCGGGTTGGCCTGGTACGGGAGCTCGGTGACGACGAGGCAGGTCCGGTTCTGGATCTCCTCGACGTTGACGACGGCACGCATGGTGATGGAGCCGCGCCCCGTGCGGTAGGCATCCTCGATGCCCTTGTGCCCCAGGATCTGGGCGCCGGTCGGGAAATCAGGGCCCTTGATCCGTGCGATCAGCGCCTCGAGCAGTTCCTCCTTGGAGGCCTCCGGGTTCTCCAGGTACCACTGGACACCGTCGGCCACCTCGCGCAAGTTGTGCGGCGGGATGTTCGTGGCCATGCCGACCGCGATACCCGACGATCCGTTGACGAGCAGGTTCGGGAAGCGAGACGGCAGGATCGTCGGCTCCTGGTTCTTGCCGTCGTAGTTGTCCTGGAAGTCGACGGTCTCCTCGTCGATGTCCCGCACCATCTCCATGGCGAGCGGGGCCATCTTCGTCTCGGTGTATCGCGGAGCCGCGGCGCCGTCGTTACCGGGCGAGCCGAAGTTCCCCTGACCCAGCGCGAGCGGGTAGCGCATGGTCCAGTCCTGGATCAGGCGGACCAGGGCGTCGTAGATCGCGGAGTCGCCGTGCGGGTGGTACTGACCCATGACCTCGCCGACCACGCGGGCGCACTTGTTGAACGAGCGGTCAGGCCGGTAGCCGCCGTCGAACATGGCGTACAGCACGCGGCGGTGCACGGGCTTGAGACCGTCGCGGACGTCGGGCAGGGCCCGGCCGACGATGACCGCCATCGCGTAGTCCAGGTAGGACCGCTGCATCTCGGTCTGCAGGTCGACCTGCTCGACGCGGTCCGTCAGGACCTCACCCTCGATGGGCTCGTCCGGTCCGTTGCCGGTGATGTCGTCACTCATGAATCAGTTCCGTTCGTCATGTCTGTGTCCTGCGATACCGCGTGACCGAGTCGTGGGTGGTTCCGACATTCTGTGTAGGCGCCTTAATATTCGCGAGGAACGAGCGAATTTCGTTGCGCCGGCAGAATGCCGGAGACACACACTAGATATCCAGGAAACGCACGTCCTTGGCGTTCTGCTGGATGAAGTTGCGGCGGGACTCGACGTCCTCGCCCATCAGCACCGAGAACACCTGGTCCGCGGCGGCGGCGTCATCCATGGTCACCTGGAGCAGCGTGCGGTGGTCGGGATCCATGGTGGTCTCCCACAGTTCCGTGTAGTCCATCTCGCCGAGGCCCTTGTAGCGCTGGATACCGTTGTCCTTGGGCAGCCGCTGGTTGTTGGCGAGCCCGATCCGGATGACCTCGTCACGCTCGCGGTCGCTGAACACGTAGTCGTGCTTCGCATTGGACCACTTGATCCGGTACAGCGGCGGCTGGGCGAGGTAGACGAAGCCGTTCTCGATCAGGGGACGCATGTAGCGGAACAGCAGCGTGAGCAGCAGCGTGGTGATGTGCTGGCCGTCCACGTCCGCATCCGCCATGAGCACGATCTTGTGGTAGCGGGCCTTCTCCACGTTGAAGTCCTCGCCGATGCCCGCGCCGAACGCCGTGATCATGGCCTGGACCTCGCTGTTGCCGAGGGCGCGGTCGAGGCGGGCGCGTTCGACGTTCAGGATCTTCCCGCGGAGGGGGAGGATGGCCTGGGTCTCGGGGTTGCGCCCTCGGACGGCCGAACCGCCGGCCGAGTCGCCCTCCACGATGTAGATCTCGGACCGGGCGGGGTCCTTCGACTGGCAGTCCTTGAGCTTGCCCGGCATGCCGCCGGACTCCAGCAGCCCTTTGCGCCGCGTCGACTCGCGTGCCTTGCGCGCCGCGAGGCGTGCCTGCGACGCCTGGATCGACTTGCGGATGACATCGCGGGCCGGGCCGGGATTGCGCTCGAGCCAGTCGCCCAGCTGGTCGGTGACGACGCGCTGCACGAAGCCCTTGACCTCGGAGTTGCCGAGCTTCGTCTTCGTCTGGCCCTCGAACTGCGGCTCCGACAGCTTGACGGAGATGACGGCGGTCAGTCCCTCGCGGATGTCGTCACCCGTGAGGTTGTCGTCCTTCTCCTTGATGATGTTCTTCTCGCGCGCGTACCGGTTGATCAGCGTGGTCATCGCCGCACGGAAGCCCTCCTCGTGGGTGCCACCCTCGTGCGTGTTGATCGTGTTCGCGTAGGTGTGCACACTCTCGGAGTAGGCCGAGGTCCACTGGAGTGCGATCTCGACGGACATGGTCCGGTCCGCGTCCTCGGTCTCGAAGGCGATCACGTCGGGGTGGACGACGTCGACGCGCTTGGACGAGTTGAGGTGGCGGACGTAGTCCAGCAGCCCGTTCTCGTAGTAGTACACCACGGCCCGGTGCTTCGGCTCGCCGTCGGACTCCTGCGCGTTCTCGACCTCGGCGACCTCGTCGGTCTGCACGGCGTCGACCCGCTCGTCGGTCAGCGTGATGCGCAGTCCCTTGTTGAGGAACGCCATCTGCTGGAAGCGTGCGCGGAGTGTCTCGAAGTCGAACTCGGTGGTCTCGAAGATCGCGTCGTCCGGGTAGAACGTCTGGGTGGTCCCGGTCTCGGAGGTCTCCTCGCCCTTCTTCAGTTCACCGAACGGCTTGCCACCGTCCCTGAAGGACTGGCGCCAGACGTGCCCTTGCCGGCGGACCTCGGTCTCGACGCGCTTGGACAGGGCGTTCACGACGGAGATACCGACGCCGTGCAGGCCGCCCGATACCGCGTAGCCTCCGCCGCCGAACTTGCCGCCGGCGTGGAGGATGGTCATGACGACCTCCACAGTGGGCCGGCCCTCGGTGGGGTGCATGTCGACGGGGATACCGCGCCCGTTGTCGACGACCTTGACACCGCCGTCGGTCTGGAGCGTGATCTCGATGTGGTCGCAGTACCCGGCCAGCGCCTCGTCGACGGAGTTGTCCACGACTTCGTAGACGAGGTGGTGGAGGCCCCTGGGACCGGTGGACCCGATGTACATGCCGGGGCGTTTCCGGACCGCTTCCAGACCCTCGAGGACGGTGATCTCGCTGGCACCGTATGCGTGTTCCGTAGTCGCCTCCAGAATCGGGGACTCGCCTTCGCCGATCAACACATCACTTGCATTCAACTCGTTCTCGTGTGCCACAGGCGTAGACGGCTCCTCAGCTGGATAGGCAAAACAATCTTGCTCCATTCTACCCTGTGGAGGGCTACAATCCGGCACGAGTAGGCCCTCATTGCCCAATAAACAGCCACCAGAGCCGATCGCGGGTCCTTCCGTGAGGACGTATACGCCGGGCGGACCCCCGATCGGCGTACAGGCCGTCCAGCGGGTGCGCGGACCGCGCCGCTCAGCCGTACGTGTCGCGGGGACCCCGGCCCTTGACGGACCGCCCGCCCTTGCGCCAGCTCGGCGCCGCAGGCCCGACGACGGCGAGGCGCGTCACCACCCCGGCACCGAGTTCGGCCTCGAAGCGCTGCAGCACCTGCGGGGTGATGAGGCGGAGCTGTGTCGCCCATGCCGTGGAGTCGCACCGCACGAGCACCGTGTCGGCGTCGAAGCTCTCGGGTACGCAGTGCGCCGCGATATCGGCACCGACGATCTCGTTCCAGCGGGTCAGTACCGATCCGATCGCCACCGGCGACTTCCAGCCTCGTTCGGCCAGCATCCTCGAGAAGACGTTGCCGACCCCCTCCGGGTCCCTGCCACCGTAGACGGGCTCGGGCGAATACCGGCGGCGGGTCTTCCTGGCGGTCGGTGCGGCTGCGGTCTCCCGGGGCGTGCCCCGCGACTGGGAGGCGTTGCGGAGCCGGTTGAGCAGTGCCTGGGGGGCATCCTGCTCGGGGAACGGCCCGGGCCGCTCCATCCCGTCCTCGCCGGCGGCGCCGTCGTCCCGTCCGCCCCGGTGCCGGTTCGTCGGCGTGTCGGGATCCGCACCGTCGGTCGACGGGTCGTCCGGCTGGTGTTCGTCACTCATCGGCTTCCCCAGCTTCCACCCGTGCGGTCGCACCGGCACCGGTCGGCTGCTCGACGGAGCCGTCGGGCTCCGCGATCCCGCCCGGGACGACGCGGATCTGATGTCCCAGGAGGGCCTGCGGGATGTCGTCCCCGACGGCCGCCGTCACCAGCACCTGCTCGGCCGGCGCGACGATCGCCGCCAGGCGCGTCCGCCGCTGGGCGTCGAGTTCCGCGAAGACGTCGTCGAGGATCAGCACCGGATCGCCCCCGGGCGTATGGTCCTCCTCGAGCAACAGGTAGTAGGACGCCAGCCTCAGGGCGAGCGCCATCGACCAGGTCTCACCGTGCGAGGCATAGCCCTTGGCCGGGACCTCGCCGAGGAGCAGGTCGAGCTCGTCGCGGTGCGGTCCCACGAGTGAGATGCCCCGCTCGAGTTCCTTCTTGCGGTGCCGGAGCAGGCTCGCCACGAACAGGGCGGTCAGTTCGGGCAGTGCGAGATCCTGCAGCACCTCCGGCGGCGCGTCACCTCGGGTGCCCGGGCCGTCGTGGTCCCCCGGAAGGTCCGACGACGACGAGACACTGGAGACGTAGGTGATGTCCGCGCCCTTCGAACCGTCGGTCAGTTCCTTGTAGGCGCGCTGCACGTGCGGACGCAGCTTGTCCACGAGGATCAGCCGCGCGGACAGCAGCCTCGCCCCCGCTTCGGCGAGGTGCTGGTCCCAGACGTCGAGGGTCGACTCATGGGCCGTGGAGAACCTGCCGGCTGCACGTGCCGATTTGAGCAGGGCGTTGCGCTGCTTGAGGACACGCTCGTACTCGGCACGCAGCGCCGACTGATGGGGAAGGAGCGAGACCAGGACCTCGTCCAGGTACCGGCGCCTTCCCGATGGATCCCCCTTCACCAGTGCCAGATCCTCGGGGGCGAAGAGGACGGTCTTCAGGATTCCTGCGGCGTCCCTGGCCCGCACCGGATTGGACCTGTTGATCCGGGCCCGGTTCGCGGCGACGGCGTTGATCTCCACCTCGACCCCGGTGCGCTGCGTCCCGCGGACGAACCTGCCACGGATGATCGCACGCTGCTCGCCGAAGGCGATGAGGGGCTTGTCGGTGCTCACGCGGTGCGAGGAGAGTGTCGCGAGATACCCGATGGCCTCGACGATGTTCGTCTTCCCGACACCGTTCGGGCCGACGAAGACCGTGATGCCGGGCTCTATGGCTGTGTCGAGTTGCCTGTAGCTCCGGAATCCGGTGAGCGAGAGGTGCTCAACGTACACCGGTGAGCACCTACTCGGGGTTCGACTGGGCCGGCTTCACCGCATGGCCGCCGAACTGGTTGCGGAGCGCTGCGACCATCTTCATCGACGGGGAGTCGTCCTGCCGCGAGGAGAAACGGGCGAAGAGGGCTGCCGTGATGGCGGGAGCGGGGACGGAATTCGCGATGGCTTCCTCCACGGTCCAACGGCCCTCGCCGGAGTCCTCGACGTAGCCGGCGATCTTGGACAGGCCCGGGTCCTCCTGGAGAGCCTTCACGAGCAGGTCCAGCAGCCAGGAGCGGACGACGGTGCCCTTCTGCCAGGCGGCGAAGGTGCCGTGGACGTCCTTGACGATGTCCTTCGCCTCGAGGAGTTCGTAGCCCTCCGCATAGGACTGCATCAGTCCGTACTCGATGCCGTTGTGCACCATCTTGGCGTAGTGCCCCGCGCCGACGTCGCCCACGTGCACGAAGCTTTCGGCACGATCCCCTTCCGGGCGGAGGGCGTCGAAGACCGGCATGGCGAGTTCCACGTCGGCCTGGCTGCCACCGGCCATCAGGCCGTACCCGTTCTCCAGCCCCCACACCCCGCCGGAGACGCCGCAGTCCAGGAACCGGATGCCCTTCTGCGCGAGGAGCGTGGCGTGGATCTGATCGTCGGTGAACTTGGAATTGCCGCCGTCGATCACGAGGTCACCCTCGGACATGACCTCGGAGAGATCCTTGACGACGCCGTCGGTGACCTGGCCGGCGGGAACCATCACCCAGACGATGCGTGGTGCGGGAAGTGCCTCGATGAGCTCGTCGAGGGTCGACACATCGGTGAGTTCGGGGTTGCGGTCGAAGCCGGTGACCTCGATGCCCTTCCCGCGGAGTCGCTCCCTCATGTTGAATCCCATTTTGCCGAGTCCAATGAGGCCGATGTGCATGAGGTTCTCTTTCTGACGATGTGTCCGGCCGGCGATCCGCCCGGCCGCTGTCCCTGCCGGACGGTTAATGGTTGGGCAACCGCACGGGCATCAGCAGGTACCTATAGTCTTCCCTGTCCTCACCGGAGGCGTCATCCTGCGCGGAGATCACCGCGGGCTTGGGTGGTGAGGTAAAGGAGAACCGGACGTACGGGCTGCTGAACGCGCCGAGGCCCTCGCTGAGGTAGTGCGGGTTGAACGCGACGGTGATGTCGTCGCCGTCGAGGGTCGCCTCGATGGCCTCCGACGCCTGGGCGTCCTCGCCCGTACCGGCGTCGAGGGTCACCTGTCCCTCCGCGAAGGCGAGGCGGACGGGGGTGTTGCGCTCGGCGACGAGCGAGACACGACGAACTGCTTCCACCAGGGTGCTGGTCTGCACGGTGGCGTGGATCGGCGTGTTCTCGGGGAACAGCGAACGGATCTTGGGATAGTCACCGTCCACGAGCAGCGATGTCGTCCGGCGTCCGCCGGACTCGAAACCGATCAGCTCGGAATCGTCGGAGAAGGCGATGTTCAGGTCACCGGCTCCACCGAGGGTCTTGGCGACCTCGTTGAGGGTCTTCGCCTTCACGAGTGCACTGGTGGAGATCCCGGGAGTGGTCGGTTTCCAGGACACTTCCCTGAGGGCGAGCCGGTATCGATCGGTCGCGAGGAGGGTGATCAGGTCGTCCTCGATCTCCATGCGGACACCGGTGAGGATCGGCAGCGTGTCGTCGCGGCTGGCGGCGATGATGACCTGGGAGACCGCCTGGGCGAAGGCCTCACCGTCGACCACTCCGCTCACGTCCGGCAGTTTGGGGAGTTCGGGGTATTCGCCCTCCGGCATGGTGGCGAGGTTGAAGCGGCTGTTGCGGCAGGTGAGGGTCACCTTCGACCCGTCGGTGGCCACCTCGACGGGTGCGGAGGGCAGGCTGCGGCAGATGTCGGCGAGCAACCGGCCGGACACGAGGATCGTGCCTTCCTCGAGGACCTCGGCGGCGATCTCCAGCCGTGCCGAGATCTCGTAGTCGAAGCTCGCGAGGCTCAGTGAGCCACCCTCGGCCTTGATCAGGAGTCCGGCGAGGACGGGGACCGGAGGGCGGGGTGACAGGGAACGGGCGGTCCAGGACACAGCCTCTGCAAGTACATCCCGCTCGACTCTGAATTTCACGGAGCAGTGCCGCCTTTCGCCAGATCAAAAAACAGCCACCGGTGAATCGCCGGCGGATGGTGGGTGGGTAGGTCCCGGTTCCGGAGGTGTCCGGGCACGGGGAACTACAACACTACTGGGGAACAGCTTAGCCGGAGAGCGGTGGTGCCCAGCAGGGTCGGGAGGGCTGGGACGGGGCGTGCGGAACGTGGAATGTTATTTGACGAACTTTTTGAAGTTTAAGGTTCGTAGTGTTAATAACTGCTGTGGATTCTGTGGATAAGTACGCTGGCCCGTGCGCTGGCGCGGATCTGCCCTGTGGACAAGGTGTGCGTCCACAGGAAGGGCTGCAGCAGGGGGTTGTGGGCAGAATCCTTGTCATTTCGCGGATCCACAGGCGGCAGGGGGTTTTTCCTCAGGGCGGGTGCCGATGTTCCCCCGGTTATCCACAGGTGTGTCCACACCTGTTAATTACGACGGTGTGCTTCGGCGTCCACCCGGCGGGTGTCAGGCCTCGCGTTGCTTGTGCTTGATCCGGTTGGTCAGTTCGGTGACCTGGTTGAAGATCGCACGGCGCTCGGCCATGAGTTCGCGGATCTTGCGGTCGGCGTGGATGACCGTCGTGTGGTCGCGTCCCCCGAGTTCCTGTCCGATCTTCGGCAGTGACATGTCCGTCAGCTCACGGCACAGGTACATGGCGATCTGGCGAGCGGTGACCAGGGTCCTCGTGCGCGACTTGCTGCACAACTCCTCCATGCTGATCTGGAAGTAGTCCGCGGTCTGCGCCATGATCACGGTCGAGGTGATCTCCTGAGCCCCGTCGTCGGAGATGAGGTCCTTCAGGACGATCTCCGCCAGATTCACGTCGACCGTCTGGCGATTGAGGCTGGCGAAGGCAGTGACCCTGATCAGCGCTCCCTCCAGTTCCCGGATGTTGGTCGCGATCTTCGACGCGATGTACTCGAGGACGTCGTCCGGTGCGCTCAGGCTGTCGCTGATCGCCTTCTTGCGGAGGATCGCGATGCGCGTCTCCAGTTCGGGCGGCTGAATATCCGTCAGGAGACCCCACTCGAACCGGGACCGCATGCGTTCCTCGAACCCGATCAGCTGCTTCGGTGGCATGTCGGAGGTGATGACCACCTGCTTGTTGTGGTTGTGCAGTGCATTGAAGGTGTGGAAGAACTCCTCCATGGTCCGGTCCTTGCCGGAGAGGAACTGGATGTCGTCGATCAGCAGGATGTCCACGTTGCGGTAGGTCTGCTTGAAGCTGGAGCCCTCGTCGTCGCGGATCGAGTTGATGAAGTCGTTGGTGAACTCCTCGGAATTCACGTAGCGCACCCGGATGCCCGTGTAGAGGTGCCGGGCGTAGTGGCCGATGGCGTGCAGCAGGTGGGTCTTGCCGAGCCCCGAGTCGCCGTAGATGAAGAGGGGGTTGTACGCCTTCGCGGGTGCCTCGGCCACCGCGACCGCAGCGGCATGGGCGAACCGGTTCGAGGAGCCGATGACGAACGTGTCGAAGATGTACTTGGGGTTGAGCCTGCCGAACTCGTGGGAGTTGCTGGGCGGGGTCGGTGAGGGCTTGGCCTCACCCTTGGGTTCCGGCGAGACTTCCTCGGGTTCCTGCTCGGGAGCTTCCTCCGCGACAGGAGTCAGTTCGGGATCGATGACGAAAGCGCACTGGATGTCCTCCCGGAAGACATCGCGGAGCGCTTCGTCCAGTGCGCCCTTGAGCTGGGTCTGCAGGACCTCACGGGTCAGTTCGTTCGGAACGGCGATGAGCATGGTGGTGCCGATGAGCCCCTGGGCCTGGGCGAGCACCATGAAGCCGCGCTGGCGTGGGGTGACACGATCGTCGTGCTCGAGGGTCCGGATGACTTTACGCCAGGAACTCCCGACGTCGTTTACCTCATCTGTACCCACGAAAGACCCCTCTTGGCTGCACAACCGCTCGAAAAGGTCCGTTCTCCACAGAGTTGTGCACATGTCGTGGATAAACGGACCAGAGCCAAGACTAGAGGAT